>NZ_JBVVPZ010000009.1:0-170509 GCF_055811415.1 Mesorhizobium sp. WSM4846 | reverse complement strand
GCCGCGCTCGCTTGGAGAAGCCGTATCTCGGGTGGTTCGCGCCCGCGCCGTCAACCCGCGCTTCATTGCCGGCCAGATGCGGCACGGACCGCGCGGCGCTTCGGAATTCGCCGAGACCGTCGACCGTCTCGTCGGTTTCGCCGAGACCACCCATGCCATACCGGGCACGCTGATCGAGGCCGTGCACGACGCCTATCTCGGCGATCCCGAGGTGCGCGCCTTCATCCTGCGCGAAAACCCGGCGGCCGCGAAAATCATCGCCGAGCGTTTCTTGTCGGCGCGGCGGCGCGGTCTCTGGCACCCGCTGCGCAATTCCGTCGACGACGACCTCGCCGCCCTGATCGCCGAAGCCCGCGCGCTGGGGGTGGCGGCATGAACGCCTTCTCCCGACGCGGCGCCTGCCCTGCTTTGTCCGCGCCGATGCAGACCGGCGACGGGCTTCTGGTGCGGCTCAACCCGATGGCTGGAGGACTCTCGCCGAAGTCCTTGATCGGGCTCGGTGAATCCGCCTTGCGGCACGGCAACGGCATCATGGAAGTAACCGCGCGTGGCAGCCTGCAGATCCGCGGCCTGATGCCGGCCAGCGCCCGGCTGCTGGCGGCGGAGATCGACGCGCTCGGCATCGCCGTGCGCACCGGCGTGCCGGTCGAGACCGGACCGCTGGCGGGGCTGGATACGCAGGAGATCGCCGACCCGCGCCCGTTGGCGGAGCGGATTCGGGCAGCAATTGCTGAAGCTGGGCTGGCACAGCGCCTTGGCCCGAAGGTTTCGGTGATCGTCGACGGCGGTGGACAGTTGGCTATGGATGCGGTGACAGCCGATGTGCGGCTGGCAGCAACGCGCACCAATGCGGGAATCAGGTGGCAGGTGTCTGTTGCGGGTGATGGGCAGAATGCGAAGCCGCTCGCGACGGTGGGAGACGATGCGGCCCGCGATATCGCCATCGCGATGCTGAGGATGGTCGCCGAAAAGGGCCGCGATGCCCATGCAAGGGATTTGACGGCTAGGCAGCTGACATCTCTCGCAAGCTGGCATTCCTTCGCGCCCCCCTCTGTCCTGCCGGACATCTCCCCCACGAGGGGGGAGATTGCGCCCCGGTCTCCGCTTTCGCCAATCGCCAAAGATGCTAAGGGGGAGCCGGCGGCGAAGCTGCCAATCTCCCCCCAAGTGGGGGAGATGTCCGGCAGGACAGAGGGCGGCGCCGTGGAGCGCCTTCCTGTGCCGGCTCGCTTCCCCATTGGAATTTTCGATCTGACAGATGGCATCGCCCTCGGCATCGGCCTGCCCTTCGGCAGCATGCCGGCGCAAAAACTCATCGGCCTCATGCAACACGCCCTAACCCTTGACGCGGCCGAAATCCGTCTGGCGCCACACCGCGCGCTGCTTTTCCTCGGCCTCTCCCCGACCGCCTGCCGCTCGCTCCAGCAGGCCGCCGCCACCCTCGGCTTCGTCACCGACGCAGCCGATCCGCGCACCAGGATCGTCGCTTGCCCCGGTGCGCCGGCCTGCGCCTCCGGCCGGATCGCCACGCGCGACATCGCCGAGACCATCGCCGCAGAAAACCGCGACCTCCTCGATGCCTCCGTCACCCTGCACATTTCCGGCTGCGCCAAGGGCTGTGCCCATCCCGGCCCGGCGGCGCTGACACTGGTCGGCGGCGAAAACGAGGCCGGACTTGTCGTGGACGGGACGGCGAAGGCCCTTCCCGCCGGATACAGGCCAGGCTATGACGCCGCGCGCGGCGTTGGCCGCATTGCCGCAGCGATCCGCGAGGCACGATTTCGAGGCGAGACCACCGCCGCCTGCCTGACAAGGCTTGGCGCGGCCGGTGTCACCGAACTCTACCGACAGGAATGAACATGCCCGCCCCCTACGACTACATCCATGACGGCACGGCGATCTATGAGCGCTCCTTCGCCATCATTCGCGCCGAGGCCGACCTGTCGCGCTTTTCCAATGCCGAAGCCGATGTCGCCATCCGCATGATTCATGCCTGCGGCCAGGTCGAGGCCGCGCAGAACTTTGTTTTTTCGCAAGCTTTTGTTGCCGCCGCCCGCGCGGCACTGGCGGCCGGCGCGCCGATCTTCTGCGATGCCGAGATGGTCTCACATGGTGTCACGCGCGCCCGGTTGCCGGCCGGCAACGAGGTGATCTGCACGCTGCGCGACCCACGGACGTCCGACATAGCGAAAAAGATCGACAACACCCGTTCGGCCGCAGCCATCGACCTCTGGGGCGAGCGTATGGCCGGTTCGGTCGTCGCCATCGGCAATGCGCCGACCGCACTTTTCTATCTGCTGGAGAAACTGCGCGACGGTGCGCCCAAACCGGCTGTTATCATCGGCATGCCGGTCGGTTTCGTCGGTGCTGCCGAATCGAAGGACGCGCTGGCCGAGAATTCCTATGGCGTGCCCTACGCCATCGTGCGCGGCAGGCTGGGCGGCAGCGCCATGACCGCCGCAGCAATCAACGCATTGGCGAGGCCGGGCCTGTGAACGCGATTGTAAAAGGCCGGCTTGTCGGCGTCGGCACCGGTCCCGGCGACCCCGAGCTGCTGACGCTCAAGGCCGTGCGCGCGCTGGCCGAGGCCGACGTGGTGGCGCATTTCGCCAAGCGCGGCAACAACAGCAACGCGCGCGCCATCGTCGGCGCCCATTTTCGTCCTGATTTGATCGAGTTGCCGCTGCTCTATCCCGTGACCACCGAAATCGACAAGGATCACAGCGATTACCGGTCGCAGATAGCGAATTTCTACGAAGAGTCCGCTGAAAAGATCGCCGAGCATCTCAGCGCCGGCAGGATGGTCGCGGTGCTCTCGGAAGGCGACCCGCTGTTCTACGGCTCCTACATGCACCTGCATGTCAGGCTGGCGCACCGCTTTCCAACAGAGGTCATTCCCGGCGTCACTGCCATGTCCGGCTGCTGGTCGGCCACCGGAACGCCGATCGTCCAGGGCGACGATGTATTGACCGTGCTGCCGGGCACGATGAGCGAATTCGAGCTGACCCGCCGCCTCGCCGACACCGATGCTGCCGTCATCATGAAGGTTGGCCGCAACCTGCGCAAGATCAGGCGCGCGCTGGAGGCGACCGACAAGCTGGCGCGTGCCGTCTATGTCGAGCGCGGCACCATGCCGGGCGGCGTTTCGATGCGGCTGGCCGACAAGCAGGACGACAACGCGCCCTACTTCGCCATCGTGCTGGTCGCCGGCTGGTCAGGCCGGGCCGCCGCATTGGGAGCCGAAACATGAGCGGCCGCCTGACCGTTATCGGCCTTGGGCCCGGCAATGCCGACCAGGTGACGCCGGAAGCGAGCCGCGCCGTCGCCGAGGCAAGATTCTTCTTCGGCTACAAACCGTATCTCGACCGGCTCTACCTGCGCCCGGACCAGACCCGCGTCGCCTCCGACAATCGCGAGGAGCTGTCCCGCGCCAAGGACGCGCTGGCAATGGCTGCGCAGGGCCACAATGTCGCCGTTGTCTCGGGCGGCGACCCCGGCGTCTTTGCCATGGCGGCAGCCGTCTGCGAGGCGATCGAGGCCGGCCCGGCCGAATGGCGTGCCGTTGACGTTTCGATGCTGCCCGGCATCACCGCAATGCTCGCGGTCGCGGCCCGCATCGGCGCGCCGCTCGGCCATGATTTCTGCGCCATCTCGTTGTCAGACAATCTAAAACCATGGGATCTCATCGAATTGCGGCTGCTGGCTGCGGCCGGCGCCGGCTTCGTCATCGCGCTCTACAATCCGATCAGCAAGGCGCGCCCCTGGCAGCTTGGCCGCGCCTTCGAATGCCTGACTGCGATCCTGCCGGGCACCACACCGGTCGTCTTCGGCCGTGCCGCCGGCCGTCCCGACGAGCGCATCGAGATTTTTCTGCTGGCGGACGCCGATTCAGAAAAGGCCGACATGGCGACCTGCATCATCATCGGCTCGCCGGAAACCAGGATCATCAAGCGCGGCGAAAGACCGGCGCTGGTCTACACGCCGCGTTCGGCGGCGGGCCCAAGAAAATGATCGACCATCGCGGCAAGGGCTTCGACGGTTTCAGCCGACGCAACGTCCGGCAGCGTCGGCCTGCGGATCATGACCACCTCGACGCCGAGCGCCCGCGCTGCGGCGATCTTGCCGTAGGTCGCCTCGCCGCCGCTGTTCTTGGACACGACGACATCGATGCGGTGTTCCAGAAGCAGTGCACGTTCGTCGGCTTCCCGGAACGGCCCGCGCGCCAGGAGATAGGTCGCGTCGGGCACAGCGAGCCTTGGCTCGACCGGATCGACGCTGCGGATCAGATAATGATGCTGGGGCGCCGCCGCGAAGGCGGCGACCTCCTGCCGGCCAAGCGCCAGGAAAACGCGGCGTGGCGCAGCGGCCAGCGCCGTCACCGCGCTGGCAACGCTGTCGACCAGCGTCCAGCGGTCGCCTTCGGCAGGCTCCCAGCCCGGGCGCCTGAGCGCAACGATCGGCACGCCGGCCTCTCGCGCCGCTGCCGCGGCATTGGCCGAGATTTGCGCCGCATAGGGATGCGTGGCGTCGACCAGCAGCTCGATGCGGGTCTCGCGGAGGTAGGCAGCCAGCCCGTCGGCGCCGCCGAAACCGCCCACCCTCGTCGGCACACCTTGCGCGACGGGATTTTCGGTGCGGCCGGCCAGCGACAGCGTGAGCGAGACATCGGCGCGCGCGGCCAGCTTTCCCGCCAGTTGCCGGGCTTCGGTGGTTCCGCCGAGGATCAGAATGCGGTGGGTCATCATGCCTGCTGAGGGTCCGCGCGGCGCCAAGCTCAACTCAAGATGGCTCACAATCGTCGGCATCGGCGAGGACGGTGTAGCGGGTCTCGGCGACGAGGCCAAGCAGCTGATCGCCGAGGCCGAATTCGTCTTCGGCGGCACGCGGCACCTTGCGCTCGTCGTGTCGCTCGCCAAAGGCGAAGCCCGTGCCTGGCCGACCCCTTTCGATGCCGAGATGCGCGACGTGCTGGCGCTTTCCGGCAGACGCGTCTGCGTGCTGGCGTCGGGCGATCCGTTCTTCCATGGCGTCGGCGTCACCCTTGCTCGCAAAATTCCTCCCCAGGAGATGCAGGTGATCCCCGCCACTTCTGCCTTCTCGCTGGCCGCCGCCCGCCTCGGCTGGGCGCTGCAGGATATCGAGACCATTTCGCTGCACGGCCGCCCGCTCGACCTGATCCGGCCGGTGCTGCATCCGGGCAGCCGCATCCTTGCGCTGACCTCGGACGGCGATGCGCCGGCGGCGATTGCGCGCCTGCTGACCGAGCTCGGCTTCGGTGCCTCGCAACTGACGTCACTTGAGGCGCTGGGCGGCCCGAACGAAAGGTTGTGCTTGGCGCGCGCGGACGCCTTCGACATCGAAAAGATCAATCCGCTCAACGTTCTGGCGGTCGAAGTTGACTCAACTTCGGAAGCACGCATCCTGCCGCTGACATCGGGCCTTGCCGATCACTTGTTCGAGCATGACGGCCAGCTCACCAAGCGCGAGGTGCGCGCCATCACCCTGTCGGCCCTCGCCCCCAGGCGCGGCGAGTTGCTGTGGGACATCGGCGCCGGCTCCGGCTCGATCGGCATCGAGTGGATGCTCGCCCATCCCACGATGCGCGCTATTGCCATCGAGGCCGATCCAACCCGTGCCGCCCGCATCCGCCGCAACGGTTCCGCCTGCGGCGTGCCCGGTCTTGCCGTCGTCGAGGGTTCGGCGCCGCAGGCGCTCGCCGGATTGGAGACGCCGGACGCGATCTTCATCGGCGGCGGCGGCAGCGATACCGGCGTGCTGGATACTGCCCTCGAGGCCCTACGTGCTGGCGGCCGGCTGGTTGCCAATGCGGTGACGCTGGAGATGGAGGCGCTGCTTCTCGCCCGCCACGCGTCGCTCGGCGGCGATCTCACCCGCATCGCACTATCCCGCGCTTCGCCGGTTGGCTCGATGCAGGCCTGGCGGCCGGCCATGCCGGTCAGCCAATGGAGCTGGGTCAAGCCATGATGGTCGCGGGCATCGGCAGTCGCAAGGGCGTCAGCGCAAGGGATGTGCTTGCAGCCATAGAAACCGCTCTGGAAGCACATGGGCTGGCGATGACGGCGCTTTCGGCGCTCGCCACCGCTTCTCAGAAGCAGGACGAGCAGGCAATCTTCTCTGCGGGGCGCGAACTCGCTCTTCCAGTGATCGTTGTCGAGGACGCTGCGCTCGAGGCCGCGTCGCCGCGCGCAATGAGCCGCTCGAGCCTGTCGCAGGAACATGCCGGCACGCCGTCGGTTTCCGAAGCCTCGGCGCTTGCCGCCGCCGGAAAAGGCGCAAAACTGCTCGGGCCGCGCATCGTGCTCGGCCCGGTCACCTGCGCCATCGCCATCAGCGGAGATGCGGCATGACCGTTCACTTCATCGGCGCCGGTCCCGGCGCGGCCGACCTCATCACCTTGCGTGGCAGCCGGCTGCTGGCAAGCTGCCCGGTCTGCCTCTATGCCGGCTCGATCGTCGCCCCGGAACTGTTGCAGCACTGCGCGCCCGGCACGAAGCTGATCGACACCGCGCCGATGTCGCTCGACGAGATCGAAGCGGAGTACCTGGCGGCCCACCAGGCCGGCCACGATGTCTCCCGCCTGCATTCCGGCGACCTGTCGGTGTGGAGCGCTGTCGCCGAGCAGATCCGCCGGCTGGAGAAGCACGGCATCGCCTATACGCTGACGCCGGGCGTGCCCTCCTTCGCGGCTGCCGCGGCAGCGCTGCGCCGCGAACTGACCATTCCCGAAGTCGCGCAAAGCCTGGTGCTGACCCGCATCTCCGGCCGCGCGTCCAAAATGCCGCCCGGCGAGACGCTGGCCGGCTTCGGCCGCACCGGCGCGACGCTCGCCATCCACCTTGCCATCCACGCCATCGACAGGATCGTCGCCGAGCTGACGCCTTTCTATGGCGCCGAGTGCCCGGTAGCGATCGTCTTCCGTGCCTCCTGGCCGGACGAGCGCGTGCTGACCGGCACGCTGGCGACGATCGAGGCGCAACTGGCCGCCGATCCGATGGAGCGCACGGCCATCATCTTTGTCGGCCGTTCGCTGGCGGCGGAAGGCTTTGGCGAGAGCTCACTTTACGACGCCCACTACCAGCGGCGTTTTCGCGGACGGGACGGACTGTGAACGACGGCACAGGAAACAGCGGTGGAAATACCACGATCGAACAGGCTTTGGCCCGGCTGAACTTCAAGCCGCGCCAGCTTGAGCCGGGCCATGTCTGGCTGGCCGGCGCCGGCCCCGGCGATCCCGGCTGCCTGACGCTGGAAGTGCTGGCCGCGCTTGGGCAGTGCGATGCCCTCGTCTACGACGCGCTGGTCTCTCCCGAAATCGTCGCCGTCGCCGCGGGCGCCGAGCTGTTTTACGCCGGCAAGCGCGGCGGCCAGCCGTCGATGAAGCAGGACGACATCACCGCTTTGCTGGTGCGGCTGGCGCGAGAAGGCCGCCTCGTCGTCAGGCTGAAAGGCGGCGACCCCTATATTTTCGGCCGCGGCGGCGAAGAGGCGCTGGCGCTGGCGCGCGAAAACATCCCGTTCCGCGTCCTCTCCGGCCTGACTTCGGGCCTCGGCGCGCTTGCCGGAGCCGACATCCCGGCCACCATGCGCGGCATCAACAAGGCGGTGATCCTGGCCACCGGCCACGCCGCCGGTACCGACGACGACCTCGACTGGGCGGCAATCGCCCGCACCGGTCAGCCGGTCGTCGTCTATATGGGCATGGCCAATCTGCCGCTGATATCAGCCTCGCTGCTTGGCGGCGGCCTGCCGCCTTCCACGCCTGCTGCAGTGATCGTCGCCGCGACGACGCCGCAGGAGCGCATCGTCGTCGCCACCCTCGCCACCATTGCCGAGGAGGCGGCCGCCGCCGGGTTGACCGCGCCGGCGCTGATCGTCGTCGGCGGCATCGTCGCGATGCGCGCGGCATTGGCGGGCGAGCCATGACCCGCGCGATCATCATCGGCGCGCCGCGCTCAGGCTCGGGCAAGACCAGCGTCACCATCGGTATCTTGCGCGCGCTTGCCAGGCGCGGCCTCAAGGTGCGCGGCGCCAAATCCGGCCCCGATTATATCGACCCAGGTTTCCACACCGCCGCGACAGGCCTTTCCGGCGTCAATCTCGACAGCTGGGCGATGCCGCCTGCTTTGCTCAACGCGCTGGCCGGCGACGCAACTGAAGATGCCGATTTCATCTTCCTGGAAAGCGCCATGGGCCTGTTCGACGGGATTCCGGCTGCTCCGGGCCGCACCGGCTCGGCCGCCGATCTCGCCCGGCTCTACGGCCTGCCGGTGCTGCTGGTGCTCGACGTTTCCGGACAGTCGACGACCGCGGCAGCCGTCGCCAAGGGGTTTGCCAGCTATGACACTGATGTGCGCATGGCCGGCGTCGTGCTCAACCGGCTGGGCAGCGAACGCCACCGCCGTCTCTGCAGCGACGCCATCGAGGCGATCGGCCTGCCGGTGGTCGGCGCGATCCTGCGCGATCCATCGCTCAACCTGCCGGAGCGCCATCTCGGCCTCGTCCAGGCCGGCGAATACGAGAATCTGATGGCGCATCTCGACCGGCTGGCCGACATGGTCGAACGCTCGCTCGATCTCGACGCCATCATGGCGCTGGCGGCGCCCTTCGCACCCGCTACCGGCAGTTACGGCGACGCGCTGCCACCGCCCGGCCAGCGCATCGCACTGGCAGAGGATGCCGCCTTCACCTTCCTCTATCCGCATGTCGCCGCGCATTGGCGCAAGGCAGGGGCTGAAATCATCCGCTTCTCGCCGCTTGCCGACGAAGCGCCCGGCGAAAATTGCGATGTCTGCTGGCTGCCCGGCGGCTATCCCGAGCTTCACGCCGGCCGCCTTGCGGCGGCTGCGAATTTCAGGGCCGGCATCGAGGCGTTTGCGGCAACACGGCCGGTGCATGGCGAGTGCGGCGGCTTCATGGTGCTCGGCAAAGGGCTGGAGGACGCATCGGGCGAGACGCACGCCATGCTCGGCCTGCTCGGCCACTCGACCAGCTTTGCCAAGCGAAAGATGAACCTCGGCTACCGCGAGGCGCGGCTGCGCGCCGATTGCCCGCTGGGAGACCGAGGCGCGCTGATCCGCGGCCACGAATTCCACTACGCGCAGATGACTGCCACCGGCAGTGACGAACCGTTGGCCGACCTCGCTGACGGCCAAGGCAATCAGCTCGGCGCCTCCGGTTACCGGCGCGGCCTTGTCAGCGGCACGTTCTTCCATGCCATTGCGAGAGGCTAGAGCATGATCCCGAACCGGAGGTCCGCACCAGCCAAAAGTGGGAACCGATTTTCGGAATAGATCATGCTCAAACTCGAGGACATGCCCCCTTCGCTTCGCCAAGCGCTCGAAGACATCGCGCTCTGCGTCGTCTTCTTCACCCGGCTGCCGCTGCCGGTCGTCGATTTTCGGGACCGCAGCCTTGCTGCCGCGATGTGGGCGGCGCCGGTCGCCGGCCTTGCCGTCGCGCTGATCGGCGGCTTGGTCTACGCGGTCGGGACCTGGCTCGGTCTTGCCGCCGGCCCGGCAGCAGCACTGACCTTGGCCGCAACCTTGCTCGCCACCGGCTGCATGCATGAGGACGGGCTTTCGGATGTCGCCGACGGCTTTGGCGGCGGCAGGACACGCGAGAAAAAACTGGAGATCATGCGCGACAGCCGCATCGGCGCCTATGGCGCCTGCGCGCTCGCCCTGTCGCTGCTGATCCGCTGGAGCGTGCTTTCGGAATTCGCCGGCCCGGCCCAGATGTTCTGGGCTCTGATTGCCGCGCATGCCGCCTCGCGCGGCTTGTTCGGCGCTTTCATGCATCTGTTGCCGGCGGCTCGCAGCGACGGCCTCTCGGCCGATGCAGGCCCCGTGTCGGCCGAAACCGCCATTGCCGGCGCCGTGCTCGGCGCCGTCGCGCTGCTGGCGCTAGGCTTCGGTGGCGCGGTCGCCGCCCTCATCCTGCTCGGCCTTTTGTTTGCCGCCTTTCGCGAGCTGTGCCGCAACCAGATCGGCGGCCAGACCGGCGATACGGTCGGCGCGCTGCAGCAGCTTGGCGAGATCGCAATCCTGCTCGTCGCTTCCGTTTGGCTTTCCTGACTCTGTTTCGGAGATTTTTCCCCCATGCCTTTCAAATCACTCGATGAGTTGCGCGCGGCCTGCCTCGATCTGCCTGCCGGCAGCGAGGCCGCGGCAAATGCTGTCGCCCGCCGCCAGGACACGCTGACCAAGCCGCAAGGCAGCCTTGGCCGATTGGAATCCATAGCCGCATGGCTGGCCCGCTGGCAGGGCCGCGACATGCCGCAGCTCGATCGCGTAAAAGTCCTGGTCTTTGCCGGCAACCACGGCGTCACCGCACAGGGCGTGTCGGCCTTCCCGTCGGAAGTCACCGTGCAGATGGTGGCGAATTTTTCTGACGGCGGCGCCGCCATCAACCAGCTCGCCCGCATCGCCGGCGCCGAGCTCCACGTCATTCCGCTCGACCTCGATTATCCGACCCGCGATTTCACCCAAGGGCCGGCAATGGACGGCGAGGCCTTCCTCGCCGCCGTCTCGGCCGGCTACGGCGCGGTGACGAAGGACCTCGACCTCGTCTGTTTCGGCGAAATGGGCATCGGCAACACCACGCCGGCGGCGGCCATTTCGGCCGCCTTGTTCGGCGGCGGCGCGGAAAAATGGACCGGACGCGGCACCGGCGTCGACGATGCCGGCCTGGTGCGCAAGATCACCGCCATCGAGGCCGGCCTCAAGCGCCACGCCGAGGACCTTGCCGACCCGCTGATGGTCGCGGCAACACTTGGCGGGCGCGAACTCGCCGCCATCCTTGGCGCGACGCTGGCGGCGCGCCATTCAGGCGTGCCGGTGCTGCTCGACGGCTTCGTCTGCACCGCCGCCGCCGCACCGCTGGCGAGATTGGACCCCGCCGGCCTCGCCCACACGCTTGCCGCCCATGTCTCGGCCGAATCCGGCCATCGCCGGCTGCTCGAGGCGCTCGGCCTGCCGCCGCTGCTCGACCTCGGCATGCGGCTCGGCGAAGGCTCCGGCGCCTGCCTCGCCGTCAACATCGTCCGCTCCGCGCTCGAATGCCATGCCCGCATGGCAAGCTTTGCCGAGGCCGGTGTTTCGGAGAAGTAAATCCCGTCAACTTGGAAACAAGTCTCGACCGATTCCTCGATGGATCACGGCGGCCCTGGGGAACCTGGCCGGCCCGAGCACGTTGTGGCCGGTCAGCCCGGGTTACGCATGCAACAGCTTCTCCAGGAATTCGGCCATCCGACATACGTCCCGTTTCCCGTTATTGCGGCGAGGCTTCTGTTGGCAACGATCTTCGGTGCGGCGATCGGGTTCGAACGCGAATGGCGAAATCGGCCTGCCGGGCTTCGCACCCATACCCTGGTCTGCGTGGCAGCGGCTACCTTCGGTATTCTGACGATTGAAATCATTCACGCGCCGATGTTTCAGCAGGATTCCGTAAGGGTCGATCCGATTCGTGTTGTCGAAGCGGTTACCGCTGGCGTCGCGTTCCTTGCTGCCGGATCGATCTTGTTTTCGAAAGGCGAGATCCACGGGCTGACGACCGGTGCAGGCATGTGGCTGTCTGGGGCAATTGGCGTCGCCTGCGGGCTCGGTCTGTGGCAAGTGGCGGCACTCGGCACGCTATTGGTGCTTGTCGTGGCAGGCCTTCTCTACAGTTTTGCCGCCAGGTCCGGTATTGGCGAGAACACCGGACCAGGAAAGCCCAAGTCGGAGGAAGACGTGTCCAAGCCGCCCAAAGGCTGAGGCTGCAACTG
The DNA here is from genome assembly GCF_055811415.1 of Mesorhizobium sp. WSM4846. Lineage (NCBI taxonomy): Bacteria > Pseudomonadati > Pseudomonadota > Alphaproteobacteria > Hyphomicrobiales > Phyllobacteriaceae > Mesorhizobium > Mesorhizobium sp. WSM4846. The sequence continues at coordinate 158,724 of NZ_JBVVPZ010000009.1, read as the reverse complement.
GGACCGAACGCGAATTGGAAACCAACCGTCAGGATTGGAACCGCTATGTTCGCCACAGCGAAAAAGCAATTAATATCAACCGGTTAAATGGTGGGTGCGACAGGGATCGAACCTGTGACCCGCTGATTAAGAGTCAGCTGCTCTACCAACTGAGCTACGCACCCACTCGCCGGTAAAACCAGCGTCGGCGGGCATATAGCCGCCGCCATCCGCCATGTCCAGCCCTGCCGGATTCATTTCCCGACAAATCGGCTCGAGTCGATCGCGATCAGACGAACAGCTTGCCTTCCGCCACCTTGACGGCATGGCCGCCGATGCGGGCGGCGGCCAGTTTGCCGCCTTCGACATTCAGTTCGAGGCGGATGCGCGAAGGCCGCCCCATCTCCAGCCCTTGTTCGATCCAACGCTGGGAAACACCCTCTCTCGGGCCGTCGAAATGCATGATCGCGCCGGCGAAGGCGGCCGCCGCCGAACCGGTCGCCGGATCTTCATAGGATGGATTGCCCGGCACGATCATGCGGACATGGAAGGCGCTGTCGTGGTTCACCGTCTCGCGGCAATAGACATACGGGCTGGCGAGGGCCCAATCGCTCTTGCGGGGCGCCAGTTCCGACCACGCCTGGTTGTCCAGCCTTATCCGGGCCGCCGCCTCCAGATCGGCGACCGGAATGGTCACGTAGGGCACGCCGGCCGACCAGAACGAGACGCGGTGGTTTTCGAAGCCGATTTCGTGCGGCCCCAGGCCAAGTGCCGCCCCGATCGCCTCCGGGTCGGCGGACAATTCCAGCTGCTCCGGCAGTTTGGCCAGGTCGAACTCGGCAAAGCTGGCGCCAGCGTGCTTGCTGACGGCGCAGCGCACCGGGCCGATGTTTTCTTCCAGGACGAAGATGCCGGCGGTGTCGCCATCGCCAGCCATTTCGGCAAGTGCAATCGCAGCGCCCACCGTCGGATGGCCGGCGAACGGCATCTCATGGTCGGGCGTGAAGATGCGGATGCGGGCGCGGTGCTTGGGATTGTCGGGCGGCAGCACGAAAACGGTTTCCGACAGGTTGAACTCGCCCGCGATAGCCTGCATCGCCGCCGTGTTCAGCCCTTTGCTGTCCAGCACGACGGCCAGCGGATTGCCGCCCAGCCGCTCGGTGGTGAACACGTCGTAAAGTAAGTAATTCCGGGTCAGCATTGTAGAAAGCCTTCTGCCTCAATCCCAACAGGGGCCCAAACATGGGCGAAATTTAATTTGATATTTGAACCATTCGGCCTGATCAGTGCACCGGTTGGGACATCACTGGTATTATAGGGGTCCGGCGTGGACCAGATTGTCAATCTGCCAAAGACGGAATCCACTTCCGACATAAAGACGGCACTCGGGCTCGACCGCCTGGGTCTGAAGAAGAAACGGCGTCGCGGCTGGCTTTATGGCCTGCTTGTGCTGGTCGTCGTCGCCGCAAGCCTGGCGGGGTACCAATGGTATGCCGCGTCTCCCGCCAAGATCGACTATACCACTGTGCCGGCCGCTGTCGCCGATCTCACGGTCGAAGTATCGGCGACCGGGACGCTGCAGCCGCTCACCCAGGTCGACATTTCGAGCGAACTGTCCGGCGTCGTCCGCTCGGTCGCGGTCAACGAAAACCAGCAGGTGAAGAAGGGCGATGTGCTCGCGGCGCTCGATACGGCTAAGCTGGAGGTGCAGATCGAGCGCGCCGAGGCTTCCGCCAAGGCGGCGGCTGCCAATGTCGAGACGGCCACCGTAACCCTCACCGAAAACGAAAGGGCGGTTGCGCGCGCGGCGGCGCTCACCAAGCGCGGCATGGCGACTGACCAGTCGCTTGAAGCGGCGACAGCGACGCGCGACCGCTCAAAGGCAGCGCTCGACAGCGCCAAAGCCAATCTGGCCATCGCCAATGCCGATCTCAAGGCGCAGCAGACGGACTTCGCCAAAAGCACCATCTATGCGCCCATCGACGGCATCGTTCTGACGCGCTCGGTCGATCCCGGCCAGACGGTTGCCTCCTCGCTGCAAGCGCCGGTGCTGTTCGTCATCGCCGCCGACCTGAGGAACATGGAGTTGAAGGCAGCGGTCGACGAGGCCGACATCGGCGCGGTCAAGCCCGGCCAGCATGCCCGCTTCACCGTCGACGCCTTTCCCGAGCGGCCGTTCGATGCCGAGATCCGCGACATCTCCTATGCCTCGGTCACCACCGACGGCGTCGTCACCTACGACGCGCGGTTCGAGGTCGACAACAACGAGCTTCTGTTGCGGCCCGGGATGACTGCCACCGTTTCGGTCGTCACCAGAGAGGCCAAGGGCGTGCTCACCGTGCCGTCGACAGCTTTCCGTTACCGGCCGGCGGCATCTGCTGCCCGAGCGTGGAGCCTGAGCGACCTGTTCACCGGCCGTATGGGCCGTCCACGCGGCAACCGCCAGCGCCAGGCGACGGCGCAGCCCACCGACGGCTCGCGCACGCTCTACGTGCTGGAGAATGGCCGGCCTCGGCCGGTCAACGTCAAGGTCGGCTCCACCGATGGCGAGCTGACCGAGATCATCTCCGGTCTCGCAGAAGGTGCGCAAGTCATCACCGCAGCGCAGCAGCGGAGCTGAAATCATGTCAGGCTCGCTGCTCATCACCTTCGACAAGGTCTGGAAAAGCTATGGCCAGGGCGAGGCCACGGTCCATGCGCTGGCTGGCGTCGATCTTGCCATCCGCAGCGGCGAATTCGTCGCCATCATGGGTCCGTCCGGCTCGGGCAAGTCGACGGCGATGAACATCATCGGCTGCCTCGACACACCGACGGCCGGAACCTACAGCTTCATGGGCATCGATGCTGGCCGCCTCGACCGCAACCGCCGCGCCATGCTGCGCAATCTCTATGTCGGCTTCGTCTTCCAGGGCTACAATCTCCTGCCGCGCACCACCGCGGTGGAGAATGTCGAACTGCCGCTGATCTATCGCGGCGTCGCCGCCCGCGAGCGTCACGACCTCGCGATGAAGGCGCTGGCCGAGGTCGGCCTTGTCGGCCGCGAGCACCACACGCCGGCCGAGCTCTCCGGCGGCCAGCAGCAGCGCGTGGCGATCGCGCGCGCCATCGTCACCAGGCCGACGCTGCTCGTCGCCGACGAGCCGACCGGCAATCTCGACTCCGCACGCACGCATGAGATCATGGAGTTGCTGACGCGGCTGAACACCGAGCTTGGCCTGACCATCGCCATGGTCACACACGAGGCCGATGTCGCTGCTTATGCCGGGCGCACGATCCGCTTTCTCGACGGCCACGTCGCCTCCGACGCTGTGAATCTCGAGGTGGTGTAACCATGATCTGGGAAACCGTCCGCCTCTCGCTGCTTTCAGTGCGCCGCAACGTGCTGCGCTCGTTTCTGACGCTGCTCGGCATCGTCATCGGCGTTGCCGCCGTCATCGCCATGCTCACCATTGGCTCGGGTACCACCGAAAAGGTCAAGGCCGACATCTCCAAGCTTGGTAGCAATTTGCTCGTTGTCCGTCCCGGCCGCCCGGCCGGCCCCGGCGGACCGGGAGGGCTCGACCAGGCCACACGTCCGCTCGGCAGCAAGGAACTTGCCGCGCTCGTCGCACATTTGAGCGGCGCCCGCGCCATCTCGCCCGCCTCGCAAAAGCAGGTCCGCGTCATCTTCGGCACCGAAAGCCTGACGTCGGGTGTCACCGGCACCGACAGCGCTTATCTCGATGCGCGCGACTGGAAGCTGGTCTCGGGCCGCCCGTTCAGCGATTCGGAAATCCGCTCGGGCACCGGCGTCTGCCTGATCGGCGAAACCGTGCGCCAGCAGTTCTTCGGCGCCGGCGACCCCGAAGACGAGATCATTCGCGTCAACCGCACCTCGTGCAAGATCATCGGCCTGCTCGAGCCGAAGGGCTATACCGGCTTCGGCCAGGACCAGGACAATGTCGTGCTGATGCCGCTCGCCGCCTACCAGCGCCGCATCGCCGGCAACCGCGACATCGACTCGATCTACGTCGCCGCCGACGACAGGACGCCGACCACCGAGCTGCTGCCGCGCGTCGAGGACATCTTGCGCGATGCACGCCGCATCCCACCGGACCGCGAAGACGACTTCTCGATACGCGACATGACCCAGATCGCCGACGCCATGGCGAGCGCCACCACGACGATGACCGGCATGCTGGGCGCGGTCGCCGGCGTCAGCCTGTTGGTCGGCGGCATCGGCATCATGAACATCATGCTGGTGTCGGTCACCGAGCGCACCCGCGAGATCGGCATAAGGCTGGCCATCGGCGCGCATGAAAAGCACATCCTCATCCAGTTCCTGGTCGAGGCGACCGTGCTGTCGCTGCTCGGCGGCATCATCGGCATCCTGATCGGCCTGGCGCTGGCCGGCCTCGCCTGGCTGACGCTGGCGATCCCGTTTGCGCCAAGCCCGGCGGTGATCCTGCTCGCCGTCGGCTTCTCGGCGCTGATCGGCATGGTGTTCGGTTTCTTCCCGGCGCTGCGCGGCGCACGGCTCGATCCGATCGACGCGCTGAGGCATGAATAGCACGACGCAGCGTGCGCCGCCTTCAGATGTCCCCAAAATTTTGACGCGGCCGTCGCCCTGCCCCTGTCGCGGAACAGCCCGCGGTGCTAGCAATCGCCTTGGGGATATGGGGGATAGTGGGATGAGCAAGAAAGAGCGAGTGGCTTTGGTGACGGTGATCATCGAGGCCGCATTGGCGGGCTTTTGGTGGTATTTGGCCAGCTATGGCATGGCCAACCCCGATCATGTCACCGCCGATTTCCAGCAGGTTGTCGGTCAGACGATGGGAACGACGATGGGTGCGCTGCTGGGTATCGGCGTCATGCTGTTTTTCGTCGCCGCCTGCAACGACCGCAAAACCATCGAGAACAAGATGCGTCGTTAACTCATCTCCGCAACTATCCCCACTCTGCAAACTATCCCTTGTCGGCAAAATGCCACTCGATCAGTGGCTTCATATGCGGCATCAGCCCGTCCGGCAGGTCATCGGCATTGCGGATGATGACAGGCCCGTCGATTTCCGGCTCTGCCTCGGTGGCGACAAAGGCGCTGATGCGCTGCGCGACCTCGTCGGCGGATGCCGCTTCGTGATAGCGGCGAAAGATCACCGTGCCGGTTGCCGTCGACAGGGCATAGTAGCGCCTGCCGCGCATCGCGCCGGCAAGGTCGAGGCCGGTTTCTTCCCGCACCTCGCGGATCATGTTGAAGTCGACATCGACAAGGCCGTCGCGGAAATCGGTTGGCTCGAACGAGCCGGCGGCGAAATAGACGCGCCCGGCATTGACGGTGTGCGACGCCATGCGGATCGCCACCAGCGCGTTGTCGGCGGCGACCAGCATGGCATGGGCATAGGCGTGCTCGGCCCCCGCCACCTGGCGATTGCCGCGCCAAAGCATGAAGGTCGAGTAGCGCACCGCATGGCAGCGGCCGACGAGGCTGCTGTCGCGATAGCGGAGCGCCGAAAGCAGCACCACGGTGCCGTCGAACAGCGCCGGGTTGGCTGCGGTCTCGCGCCGCCAATTCTCGGCGATCGCTTGCGCATTGTCGCGCTCGAACGGATGCGGGCCGGGGTCGAGCCTGACGTCGACGGCGTCGACCGGCAGGATGATGTTGCGCGGCAGGTCGAAGCTCAACGAAAACGATCCTCAGGTCATTTCAAGGGTGATCGCCACCGGACAATGGTCCGACGCCTTCGGACGGTCCCAGCCGCAACGCGGAAACCGGTCCACCTCCTGGCCTGCCGGAAATATCGTGCGCCAGGGCTGGCCGTTGCGGATGATGTCGGGAACGGCGGTCGCATTCCTGGCTGCCAGTGCCTTCGACAACAGGATGTAGTCGAGCTGGCACAGATGCCGCTCTTGCGGCCCGCGCGTATGGTACAAGGTCCAACGGTCCATCTCCGGACGCCGCTCGACCGCATTCTCGCAAAAGCCGCCGGCGGTGAGCACGTTGAGGCAGGACTGGGTCTCATCAATCACCTCGAAGCGGTAGCCGTCAAAGGCGTCGCCGGAGATCTTCACGCGCTGCCGATAGTCGTTCATGTCGCCGCAGATCGCCCAATATTTGTCGGCGGCGTGATCCCCACCGAAACGCTCCTCGATGATCCGGCGCACCGCTTGCGCCTCGGCGATGCGCAGCGGCATCGTCGCCTGGCGGCCGTCGAGGCCGTTGCGGGGCGTGCCCATCGACTTGAAATGCACCAGATAGAGCGTCAGCGGCACGCCACCGACGGTCAGGTCGATTTCCAGGCAGTCGCGCCTGAAGATGCGCTGGTTGGCCTGATGCCCGAACGCTGCCAGCTCCGGCGTGTGCAGGCCGAACTGCTCGAACGTGACATAGGCGTGGCTTGTCATGCGCACGAATTCGATCGGCTGGCCCTGCGCGGTCTCGTTGCGCATCATCACGGCGACGTCGATGCCGCGCGAATCATTGCCGGCGGTGGTGTATTTCTGGCGGTAGCCATGCCCGACCATCCTGAACAGATAGCCGTGTTCGAAAGCCTTCAGCGCCTCGATATTGTCGACCTCCTGCATGCAGATGATGTCGGCGCGGGTGGCGGCGATGGCTAATGCCGTCAGCTGCCGCGTATCGTCGGATTGCGCGATCGCCCGCGCCTGCTCCAGCATCTTGTATTCGGCCTCGCTCTGGATGTCGAAGAGCGCCAGCGTGCGATCCTCGTTGAGCTGGTTGCGGTATCCGGAAAAATCGAACCTGTTCATCAGGTTTTCGACATTGAAGGTGGCGAGGCGCAGCGACATGGCGGTGACCTTTGCCCACAAGCGCGGCCGAAAACAAGGCTGGGCGATGCCCATTCATGGTTGATGGAACGTTTCCGTTCATCTTCCGTTCAGACGCAAAGGTCCATGATTAAGGATAAGTCTGAGTGGGGCCTGAATCTTCGGAGAGTGAAATGAAACCGCTCTTTTTGACTACCATTCGATCGGGCATGTTGACCTTGGGTCTTGTTTCCGGCCTCTCGGCGCCTTCCATGGCCGGGCCCATTCAGCCTGACGTCCCGCTCCCAACTGCTGCCGCGGCACGCGAAATCGTGCCGGTGCGCGAGAGCTGGGCTGGCGGCAATAATAACGTCTGGATGCGTGGCCGTAATTTCTCCCGGAACTGGAACCGTGGCAATTGGAACCGTGGCAACTGGAACGGTGGGCGGCACTGGCGCCGCAACTGGAACGGTGGGCGGCACTGGCGCCATAATCGTGGCCGGTACTACGGTGGCAGCAATTACGGCCGTTACTACGGTGGCGGCTATTACGGCCGTTACTACGACGACGACGACGACGGCGCCGCCGCGCTTCTCGGTTTGGGCCTTGGGTTCGGCCTTGGCAGCCTGTACCAGGGCTACTACAACCAGGGCTACTACAACCAGGGTTACTACAACCGGGGCTACTATAACAACGGTTCGAGCGCCCATGTCCGCTGGTGCTACAATCGATACCGGTCGTATCGCACCTGGGACAACACGTTCCAACCCTATAACGGCCCGCGCCGGCAATGCTGGTCGCCCTATAGGTGATCGACTGATGCATTCCAGACGGCGCCGCCCCTCGCGGCGCCGTTTCCGTCTGGCGCAGCCTTCTTCTGAACTGTTCTTTGTCCGGCCAGGGCACCGCGAAATCGTTTTGCCGCCGACGATAACACTATGTTTATCAGGCAGGCCTAGTTATCTTGCCGATCGCACCACATGAAATGCGACGATCGCCGGGGATTGGCGCGCGATGGCTGAAGACGAAAACAGGGACAAACACAGGCAGCGCGTCTTCAAGGGCGCGACGATCCTGACCGGCATGACCAATTCCGAGGTCACGTGCACGGTCCGCAACATGCATGACGGCGGCGCCGAACTGAAGGTCTCGATCGACGCTCGCGTGCCCGACGAGTTCCTGCTCTATGTGCCGACCGACGGCATCGCCTACAAGGCAGTGGTCCGCTGGCGCCGCGAGGATCGCATCGGAGTGATGTTCACCGGCACCGAGCCAAAGCCCCACTGGCACTACGGCTAGATCCCCTGAACGGGGCCCTCTAAGCAGTCGACCACACGGCCTTCATGTAAAAGCCGGCGGAGCGCTCCGCCGGCTTTCCTGTGCTAAATTGCGGATTCGATCAGTTCTTGGCCTTGTCGACCAATTTGTTCTTCGAAATCTCCGCGCGCCCGCAGGGCGAAGCCCGAGGACGCGCAAGGAAACGAACGGGGATTTCGGTCAGTTCTTGGCCTTGTCGACCAGCTTGTTCTTCGAAATCCACGGCATCATCGCGCGCAGCTTGGCGCCGACTTCCTCGATCTGATGGCTGTCGTTGTTGCGGCGGATGCCCTTGAAGCGCGACATGCCGGCGCGATACTCCTGCATCCATTCCGAGGTGAACTTACCGGTCTGGATATCCTTCAGCACGCGCTTCATCTCGGCCTTGGTCTCGGCGGTGATGATGCGCGGGCCCGAAACATATTCGCCCCATTCGGCGGTGTTCGAGATCGAGTAGTTCATGTTGGCGATGCCGCCTTCATAGATCAGGTCGACGATCAGCTTGACCTCGTGCAGGCACTCGAAATAGGCCATTTCCGGTGCGTAGCCGGCTTCCACCAGCGTCTCGAAGCCAGCGCGGATAAGCTCGACCAGACCGCCGCACAGCACCACCTGCTCGCCAAACAGGTCGGTCTCGCATTCCTCGCGGAAATTGGTCTCGATAATGCCCGAACGGCCGCCGCCGACGCCGCAGGCATAGGACAGAGCGAGATCAAGTGCATTGCCCGAAGCGTCCTGGTTGACCGCGACCAGGCACGGCACGCCGCCGCCCTTCTGGTATTCGCCGCGCACCGTGTGGCCGGGCCCCTTCGGCGCGATCATGACGACGTCGACCGAGGCCTTCGGCTCGATCAGGCCAAAGTGCACGTTGAGGCCGTGGGCAAAGGCGATCGCCGCGCCATCGCGGATGTTCGGCGCGATCTCGGACTTGTAGATGTCGGCCTGCAGCTCGTCCGGCGTCGCCATCATCATCAGGTCGGCCCATTTGGCGGCGTCCGCCACGCTCATCACCTTGAGCCCGTCGGCCTCGACTTTTTGGGCGGTCGCCGAGCCGGCCTTGAGGCCGATGGCGATTTCCCCAACGCCGGAATCCTTGAGATTGAGCGCATGCGCCCGGCCCTGGCTGCCATAGCCGATGATGGCGACCTTCTTGCCCTTGATCAGGTTGAGATCGGCGTCGCGATCGTAGTAGACACGCATTTTTCTTCCTTCCCGTTTTTGAATTCAGAGCATGATGCCGAAAAGTGTGAAGCGGTTTTCGGACGACATCATGCTCTATCTCTTTGATTTAGAGCCGGATTCAGATTTCAGGTCGACTTGACCTGAAATCATCCGGCTCTAGAGGCCTTGCGGCCCGGTTTTTGCTCCGTGAAGAGCGAGAAACTGCTGCGTCGCCCGGACGGCATCGCCGCCAATCGCCGCATCAGTCAATTTCAGCCGGTCGCCGAGCAGCAGGCGGATCTGCACGTCGCGGGCGACCAGCCCGAAAAAGGTGCGGAATGCCGCTTCGGCATCCGAGAACTCGAGAAGTCCGGCCTGCCGACCGGCCTCCAGCACCGGCTTCAGGCGCCGGGCCAGCGCGAAACGCCCGTTCTCCAGCACGATGGCGCCGAGATCGTCATTGCCCGAGCCGGCACGGCCAATGGCGACGCGGTTCAGCGCGATCGATGTGTCGCTCGAAATCACCTTGAGCCAGTCCGAAGCGAAGCGTGCGAGGCTCACCGTCAGCGAAGCAAGGGTAAGCCCCTTGCCGTCGACCGGGACCACCCGCACCTTGGAGGCCTGCCATTGAACAATTGCCGTCAACAGCCCGTCGCGATCGCCGAACCATTTGTAGAGCGTTTCCTTGGAACAGCTTGCCCGCCGCGCAACGGCGGTCATGGTCAACTGATCGCCCTCCTCGACCAGCAGGCGAAGTGCGGCGTCGAGCACGGCTTTCTGCCGCTCGGTCAGCGCTTCGCTGGTGTCGACGTCGACGCTTGCCTGCAGCAATCTCTTTTCCTGCTCGATAACGGTACGGCAATGGGCGTACCGTACGTTACGGTTCGGCATGTCTATGACGTATTGCCAGACCCGGGGCAAGCCCTATCTCCGCTTTTTGACCGGCTTGTCGCGGGGAGAAAGATGCTCGTCGGCCTGCTTGCATTGACGGTTGCCGCCGCTTTCGCGGGCGCCGCCATCTATATCAGCGTTGCCGAGCAGCCGGCGCGGCTTCGCCTCGACGACCGTGCACTGCTGCAGGAATGGCAACCTTCCTACAAGCGCGGCGCCGCCATGCAGGCGTCGATCGCCATCGTCGCCTGTGTTCTTGGTGTCGTTGCCTGGTGGCAGACCGGCAGTGTCGGCTATCTCATCGGGGCGGTGCTGATCATCCTGCCATGGCCATGGACGCTGGTCGCAATGATGCCGACAAACCGGTTGCTGGCGGCGATGGACGCGGCCGCCGCCAATCCGCAGGCCCGGGCGTTGATCGTCAAATGGGGCAATCTGCATCTGGTTCGCGTCATGCTTGGCGTGCTGGCGGCACTGGCATTTCCTCTGGGGCAGTGCCTGACGGCTGCAAGCGACCTTCAGCGCCAGCCGGACCACATCACCCCGGCATCGCCGGATGACGCAGCCGCCCGAGCAGAGCCGACAAGGTTTCCAGATCATCATTGGAGAGCCTGGCGCCGACCAGTTCGGCGATCGATCGCCCGTAGACGGCCCACATCCGGCGGCGCATCTCGCGCCCCTTGCCGGTGATGCGGACAGTCTGTCCGCGACCGTCATCGGCAACCCTGAGCTTCTCGACCAGCCCGTCCGCTTCGAGGCGCGCCAGCAGCCGCGAGACGTTGTACTGCGCAAACAGCGTGCGCTCGATCAGCTGGAACGGCCGCAAGCCGCCCTCGCCGGCTTCGGCAAGCTCATGCAGCACGTCGTACCAGGCAAGCGGCGGCAAGCCGGCGTCCTTCAGCGCGTCTTCGGCTCTTTCCAGCAGCTGGCGCGAAACGCGCATCAGGCGCGCCCAGGCTTTGATGGCCGCCGGCGAAGGATTCTCCGTCATGATGCAGCATAGGCGATAGATGCAATTGCATCAAGCTTGCCAATGGATGCAAATGCATCTATATAGATGCAACTGCATTTATATCGGATGGCCCTGTCATGAAGCATGAAACCTGCGAGATCGCCGACATTCCGGAGACGGGCGGCCTGATGACCGACAAGCTCGTTCTCGTCAGCCACCACCTTTGCCCCTATGTGCAGCGCGCGGCGATCTCGCTCTGCGAAAAGGACGTGCCGTTCGAGCGGATCACCGTCGATCTCGCCAAAAAACCGGCCTGGTTCAAGGCGATATCGCCGCTCGGCAAGGTGCCGCTGCTGCGCGTGCCGCAGAATAGCGAGGCAACCGTGATTTTCGAGTCGGCGGTCATCCTCGAATTTCTTGAGGAAACGCAGGCCAACCCACTCCACCCTGCCGACCCGCTGGCCCGCGCCCGGCATCGCGCCTGGATCGAGTTCGGCTCGGCCATCCTCAACGCCATCGGTCGGTTCTATTCCGCACCGACCGAGGCCGCCTTCCTTGCCGAAAGCGAAGCTCTGTCGGCAATGTTCGATCGTCTCGAAGCGGAACTGGCGGCTGGCCGGGCTGGGCCATGGTTTGCCGGCGAGCGCTTTTCACTGGTCGATGCTGTCTTTGGGCCAGTCTTCCGCTATTTCGACGCCTTCGATCGGATCGGCGCGTTTGGCATCCTGAGCGGAAAGCCGCGTGTCGAGGCCTGGCGAAATCGATTGCACGAACGCAAGTCGGTGAAGGACGCTGTCACCCCGGACTATCCACAGCGCCTTCATGCATTCCTGCAAGCGAAGGGTTCGCACCTTTCGAAACTCATCCGCAGCGAGGCGGCCACCGCGCTTCCTTGATACCGATCCGCCTGAACGGATCGACCACCTTCCGGCCACCATCGAGGCAAGGATGTTTGGCGCCGGCGGGATTTTTGCCACCGACGCCACCAGGCTATCGCGGATAAACGGCATCACGGTCGAATCCACTGGTAGAACGGCGTCAGCATCAGCGACAGCGCCTGAAAGACCCGGACATGCCATCGCCGCGCCCGGACATAGACCTCCAGCGCAGTATCGACACGATCCGTTCCTATGAGCGCATAGTTGAGCGCCGCCGCGTCGAGCAGCGCCATGTTCGCCCCTTGCCCGAGCTGCGGGCTGGTCGAATGCGCCGCGTCGCCGATGACCGCCCATCGCCGTCCGGCCGGCACCTTGAGCGTGTGATGGCCGTAGCGCGCCAGCGAAAGCTGATCGAAACTGTCGATCTGGCGCGTGAACGCCTCGCATTCGGGCCACAGCCGAACCACCCTCGCCTTCCAGGCGTCGAGGTTTGTCGCCCTGACCTGCTCTGCGTCCGCCGGCTTCAGGCTCCAGAAGAACGCCGCCATCTTCCGGCGCCCGGTTCCGGCCTGCCGATCGGCAGCACGCCGATCATCACGCTCGCTCTGTCGTAGCGCTGCAGCAGCGCGTGCTCGTCAAAACCGTCGCCGCGCCAGCCGAGCGACGCCCAGAACGCGCCATAGGCGAGCGGCCGCGGCTCCCCCGGGCTCCCTACGCGCTGCCGCAATCTGGAGCGCGAACCGCTGGCATCGACGACCAGATCGAACGGCCCTATCCTTCGCCCGTTGCCGCAGATCAGCGTTGCCCGTTCGCCGGTTTCCAGCGTCTCGAGCTCGACGCCGGTTTCGATGGTGATCGCCTCGCGCCGGACGGCACCAAAAAGCACGCCGAACAGGGCCGCCCGGTGCACCGCCAGCCCGAAACGACTGCGGCGCTGCGCATCATAGCGGACATCGAGCACGGTGCGGCCCGTTTTCGCATCGGCGCCATGCAGGCGGTCGATGCGGCCGCCCAGCGCCAGGATGTCGTCGAGCAAGCCGAGATCGGCAAGCACCGTCAGCCCGGTCGGCTGCAGGATCAGCCCGGACCCGACCGGCTTTGGCTCGTCGAAGCGCTCGAAGATGGTGACCCGATGCCCGGCACGCTTCAGATAGACCGCCGCGGCCAGCCCGGCCGGGCCGGCGCCGGCAATCGCAATGTCCAGAGAAATGCCCATTGCCCGCCGAATCGTCTCGCCCAGGCCGGACAATCCTTCAGCACTATCGCCAAATCAAGCCGTCGCTGCTGGCATCGATGAGTCAGGTCCCGGCAGCGTCGAAAGCGTTCCGCGCAGCGCGCACCGCGCCATGATTGAGCTCGGCCCATTGGAGCAGCTGATGCAGGGGCCCAAACATCGAGCTTCCGAGATCGGTCAGACTGTATTCGACGCTCGGCGGCTTGGTCGGGAAGACCTCGCGATGGACATAACCGTCGCGCTGCAAATCGTGCAGTGTCTGGGTGAGCATGCGCTGGGAAATGTCGGGCACCAGCCGCCGCAATTCGCCGAACCGGTACGGCTTTTCGGCCAGGGCCATCATCAGCAGCGAACTCCATTTGTTGCTGATGCCCTGGATCACATCGCGCACCGGACAGTCGGCAATGTTGCCCCCGCCGCTGCGCGCTTTGTAAATCTCGAGCTTCGACTTCAGACTGACGACTTTGCTGTCCATCGCTGGTTCCCTGCGCCTGCCTACCTCCCGCAAAACTGCCTTCTTTACGAGGGTCGGTCAATTCCTATTTTAGTGCTGGTCTCTTTTTGAGACTTATATAAGCACCCGCCGCTCCGGCGCAACGACAGGACTTCCCATGACCGATACCCTTCTCGTCACCGGCGCCTCCGGCCAGCTTGGCCGCGGCGTCGTCGATCATCTGCTGGACACGCTCAAGGTTCCGCCCGAACGCATCATCGCCGCCACCCGCAATCCGGAAAACCTCGCCGAAGTGGCAGCGCGCGGCGTCATCATGAGGCAAGCCGATTTCGATGACACCGCGTCGCTTGTCGAAGCATTCAAGGGCGCCGGCAGGGTCCTGATCATCTCGACCGGCGAGCTCGATCTTCGGGGCAAGCGGCTCAAGCAGCATGAGAATGCCGTCGCAGCCGCGAGGCAGGCTGGCGCTTCGCATCTGCTCTACACCTCGATGCCCAATCCTGAGCCGGGATCGCCGGTGCTGTTTGCGGGCGATCACTACGGGACCGAGCAGGCGATCAAGGCGAGCGGCATCGCCTACACGATTTTCCGCAACGGCTGGTATCAGGAGAACCTGTTCATGTCGCTGCCGCACGCCATTGCCTCGGGGCACTGGTATACATCCGCAGCTGACGGCCGCATCGCCCATGGCGCCCGCGACGACATGGCCGCGGCGATCGCTGCCGGCCTTGCCTCGGGCGCCACCGAAAGCACGACATACACGCTGACCGGTCCGCAGGCCCATACCGTCGCCGAGATCGCAGCCCTGGTGACCGACGTCACCGGCAAGCCGATCGAGGTCGTCCAGCTTTCGGACGAGGCGTTGACCGAGGGCCTGAAGGCTGCCGGCGTTCCCGAGGGCTTTGCCCCAATCGTCACGTCCTTCGACACCAACACGCGCACCGGCCGCATCGACATGGTGACCGACGCGATCGAGACACTGTCGGGCAGGAAGCCGCAATCGCTGAAGCAGTTTCTTGAAGCGAACAAGGCAGCTCTGGCCGGCTGAAGTCGGAATAGAGTGCCGGACTGCCAAGGCCGGCGGGACAGCACCCCCTCTGTCCTGCCGGACTGTCCGGAAGGACAGAGGGGGGTGGGCGACGGAACGCGACCGAAAAGAAACTGGCAGCGTGCGCCACCTCGGAAAAACCAGGGCGCGAAGGATCGCGACGGAGCGGCTCTAAATCGCCACCTGCGTTCCGATCTCGACCACACGTCCGGTCGGGATCTGGAAATACTCGGTCGCATCGGCTGCCGTGCGCGCCAAGCCGATGAACAGCTTGTCCTGCCACACCGGCATGCCGGAATTGGGTGACGCCTTGAGCGAGCGCCGCGACAGGAAGAAGGAGGTCGTCATGATGTCGAACTTCCAGCCCTGCTTGCGGCAGATCGCCAGCGCACGCGGAATATTGGGCTGTTCCATGTAGCCGAAGGTCAGCGTCACCCGCATGAACATATCGTTGATCGTCTCCATCTTGACTCGGTCGCTGTCAGGCACGACGGGCTGCTGCGCCGTCACCACCGAGAGGATGACGTTCTGTTCGTGCAGCACCTTGTAGTGCTTCAGGCTGTGCATCAGCGCGGTCGGCGCGCTGACCGGATCGCTGGTCAGGAACACGGCCGTGCCGGACACCAGCTGCGGCTTCTTCTTCAACAGATTGGCGGCAAGGAAATCGAGTGGAATCTCGTTCCTGCGCGTCTTGTCGAACAGATATCGGCTGCCGCGTATCCAGGTCCCCATGATCAGCCCCATGATGCAGGCCACGGCGATTGAAACCCATCCGCCTTCTACGAATTTCACGATATTCGCCAGGAAGAAGCCGGTGTCTATCGTGCCAAACAGCAGCGCCAGCGCCGCAGCGAGCGCGGTCTGCCATTTCCATTGCCACCGCATCACCACGAACAGCAAAATCGTCGTCATCAGCATCTCGCCTGTCACCGAAATCCCATAGGCGGACGCCAGCAAACTCGAACTGCCAAAGCCGACGACCAGCAGCATCACGCCGAGCGCGAGAATGAGGTTCACGCGTGGCATGTAAATCTGGCCAAGCTGCATCTCGGAAGTATGCTGAACTTCGATTCTGGGCAGAAGATTGAGCTGCACCGCCTGCCGGGTCAGCGAAAACGCCCCGGAGATAACGGCTTGACTGGCGATCACGGTCGCTGCTGTTGCGAGCCCGACCATCGGTATCAGTGCCCAATCCGGCAGCATCTGGAAGAACGGATTGTCGGGCACGCCGCCGTGAGCAAGAACGAATGCGCCTTGCCCAAAATAGCTGAGCAGCAGGCAGGGAAAGACGATCCAGAACCAGGCCAGCACGATTGGACGGCGACCGAAATGTCCGAGATCGACGTAAAGCGCTTCGGCACCGGTAACCGCCAGAAAAACCGCGCCGACGGTGAGAAACGCGCCCGCTTTGGCCTCGGCAAGGTAGGCCACCGCATAATAGGGATTGATTGCCAGAAGGACGGAGACATCGTCGAGGATATGCACCAATCCGGCAATGCCGATCGCCAGAAACCAGAGCGCCGTCACCGGCCCGAAAACCGAGGCCACTCTGCCGGTCCCGAAGCGCTGCACGGCAAACAGGACGGCAAGAATCACCAATGTAATGGGAACCACGTATGGATCGAACGCCGGGGTCACGACGCTCAGCCCTTCCACCGCTGAAAGCACCGAAATGGCCGGCGTTATGATCGCGTCGCCGAAAAACAGTGCGGCTCCGCACAGACCGATGACGAGAATGAGGCCGGAACCAGCCGGATAGGCTTTCCGGGCCAGCGCCATAAGCGACAGGGTGCCGCCTTCACCCTTGTTATCCGCCCGAAGCACGAAGGCGACATACTTTATGGTCACGATAATCGTCAGTGCCCAGACGATCAGCGACAGAATGCCCAGAACGGCACTGCGCGGATCGGTGCCCGACGAAGCATGCAGTGCTTCGCGAAGCGCATAAATAGGGCTGGTGCCGATATCGCCATAGACCACGCCGAGAGCGCCCAGCATCAGGACCTTGGTGCTGTGCTTTTCGACCTCAGGATGGCTGGATTGTTCGACTGGTTCTGCCTCACTACCACTGTTGGTAAGGGCCATGGACGACACTCCGATAAGCGCGCGGTGCTCTACGCTTGCTGCGATGCAATATCAAGTGCCCCAACGTGATGGCTGCCATGTCCGCAAAGCGAGGCTTCCATCTCTACCACCCACAAGCCTTCAGAAATCTTTTGACCGTACCGGCCATGCCATACTCCAACGCATCGGCTGTCAACCCATGTCCGATCGACACTTCGGCCAATGTCGGGATGCGTTTTGCCAATGCCGGCAGGTTGTTCACCACCAGATCGTGGCCGGCATTGACCTGAAGCCCGGCGGCAAGTGCTGCATCCGCGGTTTTTCCCAATCTTTCCAGCTCATTCGCCGCTTTTGCCGAATCGGAATGAAAGCTGCCATACGGCCCCGTGTAGAGCTCGATCCGGTCGGCGCCTGTGTCGCGCGCGGCGTTCATCCCTGCCGGATCCGGGTCGGAAAACAACGACACGCGCAAGCCCCCTTTCTTCAGCCGTTTGACGATCGGTGTCAGGAACGCCGCCTCGCCGGCAAAGTTCCAGCCATGGTCGGAGGTGGCCTGGGCAGGGTCGTCGGGCACCAGCGTCACCTGCTCCGGCTGGTGCTTTTCCACAAGCGCCAGGAAATCCTCGCTCGGGTAGCCCTCGATGTTGAACTCTGCCTTGGGGAATTCGTCGTCGATCAGCGCCCTGATCTCCGGCAGGTCGGAATGCCTGGTGTGCCGCTCGTCGGGCCGCGGATGCACGGTCAGGCCATGCGCGCCCGCGGCCAGCGCCAGGCGCCCGAGCCCGATGAGGCTTGGCCACGGCAGGTCGCGCCGGTTGCGCAGCATGGCGATGGCATTGAGATTGACGGAGAGTTTTGCAGGCATGGCTTCTCGGGTCCGGACATAATCGCGGCCATCTATACCGCCTTTGGCGGGAACAGACAGGGGGTTTCCGGTGTTCCAGAGGGACGTATAATATCCAGCAAGAGGAAGACCCGTGAATTATCTTGAAGACGTGCCGGCGGTTCGCCGCATCGACACCGACCGCGACGACCTGTTCGCCATCGACGTCGTCGGCCATGTCACGGCGGCCGATGCGGAAAACCTGTTCGGATTGCTGGAGGCGGCCTATGCGCTGCACCCGAAAATCGATGTGCTGGTGCGCCTGATCGACCATGAAGGCGTCGATTGGGCCGATGTGTCGGACGAAACGCTTGAACAGGGCACGGCCCATGCCGTGGAGCATGTCGGCCGCTGCGCTGCGCTCGGCGAGCCGAACTGGGTACCCAGCGCACAGAGCGTGCTGCCTGCTTCCTCAGCCGTCGAACTCAGGCATTTCGAGGCAAAGGACGAAGCATCCGCCTGGGAATGGCTCGACGCCAGACCGCTGGCCCCACGCTGACGCAGGTCGATCCCGTGCCAGTCCCGGATTCCTGGTCCATGGGGGCTGCTCGACCGGCCTATCTGACAATCGTCAGCCGTTCCGCCGCCCGCGTGATTGCCGTGTAGAGCCAGCGCTGGCGGGTTTCCTTGAACGCCCAGCTTTCGTCGAAAAGCACGATCTCGTTCCACTGCGAGCCTTGCGCCTTGTGCACGGTCAGCGCGTACCCATAGTCAAAATCGTCGAAGCGTTTTTTCTGCTGCCAGGGAATGTCGGCGTCCGGGTCCTCGAACGCCGCTTTGAGCAGCTTGATCTTGGCGACGCCGCGGTCCGGATCGTCCTCCTCCGGGGAGACCAGCAGATTGATGCCGGGTTTCACCGTCTCGCGCGACGAGGTCATCACCTTCCACAGCGAACCGTTGAGCAGTCCCTTGGCTGGGTCATTGCGCAGGCAGACGAGCTTGTCGCCCGCCTGTGGATAGTCGGCATTGAACCCCTTCAGCTCGCGCAGCCGCTGATTATAGCGACGCCGCGTCCTGTTGGTGCCGACCAGCACCTGGTCCGCCTTCAGCACCAGTTCCTGGGTGACGTCTTCCTTGCCGATCACCTGCGCCGCGCCATAGTCGCCGCGCATGAACTCGCGGCCCTCGCGCACGTCGAGCGCCAGCCGGATAATCGGGTTGTCGCGCGCCTGCCGGTGGATCTCGGTGAGCAGAATATCCGGTTCATGCTCGGTGAAGAAGCCGCCGCCCGAGATCGGCGGCAGCTGGCCGGGATCGCCGAGAACCAGGATCGGCGTGCCGAAACTCAAGAGGTCGCGGCCAAGCTGCTCGTCTACCATCGAACATTCGTCGATGACGACGAGCTTGGCCCGCGAGATCGGGCTTTGCCGGTTGAGCGAAAAGGTCGGCGACATCGAAGTCTTGCCGGTCACCTCGTCCGCCACCGATTCCTCGCCCTTCGGCCGGTAGATCAGCGAATGGATGGTGTGGGCATTGACCGCGCCCTTGGAACGCAGCACCTGCGCCGCCTTGCCGGTGAAGGCGGCGAACTGCACCTGGCCGTCGACATGCTCGGCGAAATAGCGCGCCAGCGTCGTCTTGCCGGTGCCGGCGTAGCCGAACAGCCGGAACAGCTGCGGCTTTCCGGTCTTGAGCCAGGTGGCGACCGCCTTCAGCGCATCGTCCTGTTGAGGAGAGAATTCCATCAGCGCGAGAGACCGGATTCGCGAGGGAAAGACAAGGCGCAACGATCATCGGCGGCGGGCCGCACCGCCTGCAATAACGCAATTTATCAGGCAGAGATCAGAACGTAAAGAGAACGAGCACGGTTCGAGACGGTCTAGCCGGCCGGGCCACGACCCTCGGTCGGGCCGCCACGACCTTCGGTCGGGCTGGGATCGTTCTCGAGCAGGATCGGCTTGCCGTGCGGCGTTGCATGCGCGGCGCGTTCCCAGGCGGCAGCGAGCGCATCGACGTCGCCCTTGCCGGCAACGCCTTTTGCCGACAGCAAATTTTCCAGCGCCGCCAGCCAGTGCTCGTAATAATCGTGGCCATCGCTTGCGGCACCAGGCTGCTTGACCTCGGCGGACAAGGCGTCCGCCCATTCGCTCCAGGAGAACAGGCCGCTGTCGTGCAGCGCGACCGTCATGGCGAAGGCTTCCGCCTGCCACGGCTCGGCGAATACCGGCGCATCCGCCGGCAGCGTGGCGGTGGCTGACTTCGCCTCACGCCGGCTCAAGATAGCTCTCCCAGGCATCGATCGACACGGTCAGCGTCGGATCGGCGCCCTCGCCCCAGATCTCGGCGCCGTCAACAACCACCGTATAGACCCATTGCGGGTTTTCGCCTTGGCCATGTGCATTGGTGTCAGGGAAGACAAAACCAGCGCGCACCGCCTCGACGGCGCCTTGCTTGCCGCGTGCGTAGCGTGGCAACCTTGTGTGGCCGGTCGGATGGAAATTTTTCGTGCGCACCATATCGCCTGCCTTGAACCGGGCCGGCGCGGCGATCGGCCGGTCGCATGGGCCGCCCTTGGCCAACACTGCCGGCACGTTTTCGGCCTTCAGCACCCGTTTTGGCGTCGCGGCAGGGTCGACCGCCTTGCCCGCGGCCAGATCGCGGTCGCTGACGAAGCCGTGCCGCTTCAGCAAGGTTTCGAGCGCCTTGATCCAGATCTCATAATAGCTGGAGCCATAATAGTCGGCGGGATGCAGCAATTCCCGCGCATGCCGGCTCTCGTCGATGGTCCAGGCGCCCATGGCGCCCGCGCACAAGGTCACGCCAAGCGCCCGCCTTTCCCAGGCGGCATGGAAACAGGGCTCGTCCTTTTCGGGTGCGACCGGCCCGAACCCCATCTGCCCGCCGAGATCCTGCGGCCCGTTCATGCCGGCTCCCGCGCCAGTCCGGTGCCGATCATCGCGTCGCGCGTCACCAGATCCGCCAGCCGCTCCTCGCTCCAGCTGTCGGTGCCCTTCGGCCGCATCGGCACGACCAGGTAACGCAGCTCGGCGGTAGAATCCCACACCCGGATCTTTGTCGTTGCCGGCAAGGTCAGCCCGAATTCCCCGAGCACGCCGCGCGGATCGATGACCGCGCGCGAACGATAGGGCGGCGCCTTGTACCAGACCGGCGGCAGGCCCAGCACCGACCACGGGTAGCAGGAGCACAGCGTGCAGACGACGAGGTTGTGCGTGTCCGCCGTGTTGAACACGGCCTGCATGTGCTCGCCCTGCCGGCCAGTGTAGCCGAGCGAGCCGATCGCCGCCGTCGCGTCGCGTTTCAGCAAAACGGCAAAGTCCGGCTCGACCCACGCCTTCGCCACCACCTTGGCGCCGTTGCGCGGACCGATCTTTGTCTCATAGGTGTCGACGATCACGTCGATCGCGGCTGGATCGATCAGCCCTTTCTGGGTGAGGATCGTCTCCAGTGCGCGCACCCGGGCGGCAAAAGGATCAAGCTCGTTGTCGTGATTATGATCGTGGGACATGGCCGTAAATTACGGCTGCAAGCGTTCCACCGCAAGCGCCGCGGTTTGGGCCAGCCCGTCGGCTTCTATTCGGCCGCCGCCTTGTGCGGCTCGCCCTGCAACGCTTCTCCGTTCTCGAACAGCGACGGCTGGTCGACGGCTTCGACCGGTGGCTGCTTGTCCCGGCGCTTCGGCCACAGCCCGACAAGCCAGCCCGAAAAATGCTCCATATAGATATAGATGACCGGCGTGACGAACAGCGTCAGCGCTTGCGAAGCGACGAGGCCGCCGACCACCGCCACGCCGAGCGGCTGGCGCAGTTCGGCGCTGGCGCCGGTGCCGAGCGCGATCGGGATCGTGCCCATCAGTGCCGCCAGCGTCGTTATCATGATCGGCCGGAAACGCATCAGGCAGGCCTTGTGAATGGACTCGAGCGGCGACATCCCCTCGCGCCTGAGTTCGAGCGCGACGTCGATCATCATGATGCCGTTCTTCTTGACGATGCCGATCAGCATCAGGATACCGATGACCGCGATCACCGACAGGTCCATCCCCGCCAGCCGCAGTGCAACAAGCGCGCCGAGCACCGCCGACGGCAGTCCGGTCAGGATGGTGAGCGGATGGATAAAGCTCTCGTAGAGGATGCCGAGGACGATATAGATGGTCAGGATCGCGCCGGCGATCAGCAGGCCCTGGTTGGCAAGCGAATCCTGAAACGTTTTCGCCGTGCCCGAAAAAGTGGTCGAGATCGTCGCCGGCATGCCGATCTTTTCCTTCAACGCATCGATGCGGCTCACGCTGTCGCCGAGCGCGACGCCCTGCGGCAGGTTGTAGGAAATGGTCACTGCCGGAAGCTGGCCGAGCTGATTGACGGTCAGGGCCCCGGCGGTCCGATCGACGCGGGCAAAGGCGCCGAGCGGCACCAGGCTGCCGCTGGCCGTCCTCACCTTGATCGCCAGCATCCTTTCCGGCGACCACTCGATCCTCGGGTCGAGTTCCATGATCACCTCGTAGCTATCGGCCGAACCGAAGATGGTCGAGACCTGCTCGGTGCCGAAACCGCCATAGAGGCTGGAGCGCAACGTATCGGTGTCGACGCCGAGCGTCGCCGCCTTGTCGCGGTCGACCACCAGCGACGCCTGCAGGGCGTTGTTCTGCAAGTCATTGGTGACGTCGGTGAAGGCGCTACGGTCGGCGGCCATCGCGTCGGTGAGCTTCTGCGCCCAGCTGTCCGCCGCGCCGATGTCGAGACCCTGCACGACGAGTTGATAGGCGCTGGCCGAAGCGCGCGCGCCGAGCCGCAGGTTCTGCGCCGGCTGCATGAAGGTTTCGATGCCGGCGACATTGGCCAGCTGCCGCCGCAGATCCGAAAGCACCTTGTCGATGACAGGGCGCTGGTCCTTGTCCTTCAATTGCACATAGAGCCGGCCCTGGTTGAGTGCGTTGTCGCCGCTGCCCACCGACCACCCGACATGCGAGACATAGGGTGAATAGGTAAAGACATCAGCCACTTGGCCCTGCAGCTTCACCATGGCGTCGAACGAGATGTCCTGGCGCGCGGTGGTCGTCACCGAAATCTGGCCGATATCCTCCTGCGGGAAGAAGCCCTTCGGCGAGGTCTGGATCAGCCAGGCCGACAGTGCGGCCGTCCCAATGAAGACGAGAAGAACCAGGAAACTGTGCCGCAGGCAAAAGGTCAGCAGCCAGTCATAACCCCGCATGAAGACATTATGCCTGTGACCTTCGCCCTGCGCTGCTTCGCGCTCAGCCCTCGAAACCGACGAGAGCCGCGAGCACAGCATCGGCGTCAGCGTCAGCGACACGAACATCGAGGCCAGGATGGCGACCGTCACCACCACCGCGAATTCGTTGAAGATGCGCCCGATCACTCCGCCCATCAAAAGCACGGGGATGAACACAGCGACCAACGAGATCGAGATCGAAATAATGGTGAAGCCGATTTCGCGCGCACCCTTGAGCGCCGCGTCGAAGGCCGAGAGTCCCTCCTCCTCCATGTGGCGAAAAATGTTCTCCAGCATGACGATCGCGTCGTCGACGACAAGGCCGACCGCCAGCGTCAGCCCCATCAGCGAGATGTTGTCGATGGAAAAGCCGAACAGGAACATGGCGCCGAGCGTGGCGATCAGCGAGATCGGCACCGCCACCGCCGGGATGATCGTCGCCGTTACCCGGCGCAGGAACAGGAAGATCACCATCACCACCAGCGCGATGGTCAGCAGCGTGAACTGCACGTCGTCGACCGCCTCGCGGATCGACGTCGAGCGGTCGTTGAGCAACTGGATGCTGGCCGCCGCCGGCATCTGATCCTGGAAGGACGGCAGCATTGCCTTGACCCGGTCGACGACGTCGACGGTGTTGGCATCGGGCTGACGCTGCACTGCCATGATGATGGCGCGGGTGCCGTCGTACCAGCTTGCCGTCGTCGTGGTCTCGACCGAATCGATGACGCGGGTCACCTCGCCGAGCCGCACCGGACGGCCGTTCCTGGTGGCTATGATGATGTTGGAAAATCCCGCCGCGTTGTTCAGTTGCGTGTTGGCGGTGATCGTCAGCTGCTGCTTGTCGTTCTGCAGCACGCCGAGCGGCGTGTTGCTGTTGGCCGAGGCGATCGCCGTCTGCAACTGGTCGATCGAGATACCGCGTGCAGCGAGCGCCGTCGGATCGATCTGGACGCGCACCGCGTATTTCTGCTGGCCGAAGATCGAGACCTGCGCCACGCCTTCGATTGTCGACAGCGACGGCGAGATCACATTCTCGGCAAAGGCATCGAGATCGGTCAGCGGAACCGTGTCGCTGACCAGCGACATCAGCAGGATCGGCGCATCGGCCGGATTGACCTTGCGATAGCTCGGCGGGCTGGTCATCTCGGGCGGCAATTGCCGCTGCGTTCGCGCGATCGCCGCCTGCACGTCGGCGGCGGCTGCATCGATATCGCGGTTGAGCACGAACTGGATGGCGATCGAGGTCGAGCCGAGCGCGTTGGTGGTCGAGATCGAATCGATGCCGGCGATGGTGGTGAACTGCTTGATCAGCGGCGTTGCCACCGAGGTCGCCATGGTTTCCGGCGAGGCGCCGGGCAGCGAGGCCGAGACGTTGACCACCGGAAACTCGGCGCTCGGCAGCGCGGCCACCGGCAGGAACCTGTAAGCGAACAGCCCGCCCAGAACGAGCGCAAACGACATGAGCAGGGTGGCGACAGGCCTGCGGATGCAGAATTCGGAGATCATGGCCGCGTCCCATCCGCCTTGCCAGCCTCGGCAACCCTGGGAGACGCCTGACCACCGGCCTCGCCTTCGCGGACCGGCGCACCGTCCTTCAGCTTTGCCTGGCCCTCGACGACGACATTTTCGCCGCTTTTCAGCCCCGCGCCGATAGCGCTGTTGTCGCCTTCGGTCAGTGCGACCTGCACGGGCCGCACCTCCACCGTGTTGTCGGGCTTGATCACATAGACGAACGGCCCCTTCTGGCTTGGCTGGACCGCAACCGTGGGAACCGAGGTCATCTGCGGCATGATGCCGGCGTCGAGCACGACATTGACATATTGGCCCGGCCACAGCGAAAGATCGGGGTTGGGCACACTGGCCCGCGTTGCAATCGTGCCGGAGGCGGTGTCGACGCTGGAATCGACGAAATCGAGGGTCCCCTTGCCGATCGGCGTCGGGTCACCGTCCCTGGTCAGCGTGACTGCGCCTTGCCCTGGCGCCGCCAGCGCCTTGTGCAAAAGGGCAAGATCGCTTTCCGGAAGATTGAAGTTCACCCGCAGCGGGTCCATCTGGGTGATGGTCACCAGCGGGGCCGACGTGCTGCTGCCGCTGTTGGTGGTGACGAGACCGCCGATCGCGACGCTGACCACACCCAGGCTGCCGGAAATCGGCGCCGTGATCGTGGCAAAGCCGAGCTGGATCTCGTCCGCTTCGATCGTCGCTCTGTCGGCATCGACCGTGGCCGCAGCGGACTTCTGCGCGGCGATCGCCTGGTCATAGGTCTGCTGCGTGCCGGCCTGCCTGGCGACAAGAGCCTTGGCAGGCTCAAGATCGGCCGTCGCACTGGCAAGCAGCGCCTGGTCCTTAGCGAGCGTCGCCTGGTCACGGGCCAATTGCGCCTTCAGCGCGCGGTCGTCCAGCGAGAACAGGAGGTCGCCGGCCTTCACCATCTGCCCGTCCTTGACGGCGATCGATATGATCTGGCTCGAGATCCGCGCATTCACGCTGACCACGGCGGGCGAGGATACAAAGCCGATGGCGTAGCGCCGGATCGGGAAATCGGCCGTCGAAGCGGTGGCGGCAACCACGGCGGTCGCACGTGCGGCATTCGCGGCGGCCGCCGGTTTGTCAGGCGCCTGACCCGCTGACAGCATCTGCCGGACCTTGTCCGTTGCCGCGGGCGAAAGATAGAGCCCAGCCGTGACAAGGCAGGCGACCGCAAGCATCGCAAGCACGATCTTTCCACGCATCGTCGAAGACCTTCCATCGACACGCCGTGGTTCGGTGGTCATGTCTGGGTATAACTCGCAGCCTCGTGCCGCGGTTTCACCAACAGATAGAAGGCGCCGAGGGCAAAAAAGGGCCAAAACCCGGGATTACGAAGATTTAATGTGCAGTACACAATAAAACGGCAGCTACCGCAGCATCGGCCACAGTGTCGCTGCCAGCAGCACGCCCATTGCGATGTTGAACCATTTCAGCCGCACCGGGTCCGACAGAAAACTGCGCAGCGCCGTGCCAAAACCTGCCCACACCGAAACGCTCGGCAGGTTGACGACGGTGAAGGCTATCGAAACCAGCGCCACCGACAGAAACGGATGCTCCGGAACGGCATAGACGGCCATGGCGGTGATCGCCATCACCCACGCCTTGGGATTGACCCACTGGAACGCTGCCGCATCGATGAAGCGCATCGGTCGCGCCTTGGTCTCGCCCTTGTTGCTGAGCGACCGCGACATGGCGATCTTCCAGGCGAGATAGAGCAGATAGACGCCGCCAGCGATTTTCAATGCGGTCTGGAGAACAGGAAACGCGGTCAGCACCGCGCCAAGACCGAAGCCGACGGCAAGCAACAGCACGAGGAAGCCGATGCTGATGCCCAGCATGTGCGGAATGGTTTTGGCAAAACCGAAATTCACGCCGGAAGCCAGAAGCATGAAGTTGTTCGGACCCGGCGTGATCGAAGTCACGAAGGCATAGACCAGCAGGGCAAGGAATGCATCGAAAGACATTGGCTTCCTTCCAGTCGACTCAACACGTTCCGGCATGAGGCTGACGATCAGGATCCCCAGCCTGCTTACATCCCCTGCGGGCCGCGATTCATCGCCGCCACGCCGGTCCGGCAGATCTCGACCAGGCCGAGCGGTTTCATGATGGCGATGAACTGGTCGATCTTGGAGCCCTTGCCGGTGATCTCGAAGATGAAATGCTCGGTGTTGGCGTCGATGACGCTGGCACGGAAGGCATCGGCCAGCCTTAGCGCCTCGACGCGGCCCTCGCCGGTGCCGGCCACTTTCACCAGCGCGAGTTCCCGCTCAAGCGGCCGTTCCTGGCCGAGCTCGTGCGAACGCACGGTGAGATCGACGACACGGTGCACCGGCACGATGCGCTCGAGCTGGTGCTTGATCTGCTCCAGCACATGTGGCGTGCCGCGCGTCACGATGGTGATGCGTGACAGATGCTTCTCGTGCTCGGTTTCGGACACGGTCAGGCTCTCGATATTGTAGCCGCGTCCGGAAAACAGGCCGATGACCCGGGCAAGCACGCCCGGCTCATTGTCGACCAGCACGGAAAGCGTGTGGATTTCCGGTCTTTCCGTCTCCTTGGCGATGAAGTAGGCGGACCCGGTGGGTTGAAGGTGTGCGGTCATGATATGGTTCTCGATTTCAACTTTTGAGTTGTTTCTCTGTTCGCACGGCTTCATCCGACAGCCCTGCCCCGGCTCAGGCCTACACCAGTTCCCTGCCCTTGGCGTCGATGGCGTTGGCCACCGCCTCGTCGGTTGCCTCGTCCGGTAGCAGCATCTCGTTATGCGCCTTGCCCGACGGGATCATCGGGAAGCAGTTGGCAAGCGTGGCGACCCGGCAGTCGAAGATCACCGGCTTCTTCACCGAGATCATCTCCCTGATTGCGTCGTCCAGCTCGTCCGGCTTCTCGCAGCGAATGCCATGGCCGCCATAGGCTTCGGCAAGCTTGACGAAATCCGGCATTGCCTCGGTGTAGGAATGCGACAGCCGGTTGCCGTGCAGAAGCTGCTGCCACTGCCGCACCATGCCCATGTACTGATTGTTGAGGATGAAGATCTTGATCGGCGCCTCGTGCTGCACCGCGGCACTCATCTCCTGCATCGTCATCTGCACCGAGGCGTCACCGGCAATGTCGATGACCAGCGCATCCGGGTGCGCGATCTGCACGCCGAGCGCCGCCGGCAGGCCGTAGCCCATCGTGCCGAGCCCGCCGGAGGTCATCCAGCGGTTCGGCTTCTCGAAATGATAGTGCTGCGCTGCCCACATCTGGTGCTGGCCGACCTCGGTGGTGATGTAAGTGTCCATGTCCTTGGTCAGCGCATAGAGCCGCTGGACGGCATATTGTGGCATGATGACGTCGTGGTTCATCTTGTAGGCAAGCGAATCCCGCGCCCGCCATTTCGCGATCTGCTCCCACCATGGGTGCAGCGCCTTCTTGTCGGCCCTGGCGGTCGCCCGCCACAGCCGCACCAGATCCTCCAGAACCCGGCCGACATCGCCGATGACAGGCACATCGGTGTGGACGTTCTTGTTGATCGATGACGGATCGATGTCGATATGGATTTTTTTCGAGTTCGGCGAGAACGCGGTGAGCCGGCCGGTGATGCGGTCGTCGAAGCGCGCGCCGATGCAGACCATGACGTCGCAATCATGCATCGCCATGTTGGCTTCATAGGTGCCGTGCATGCCGAGCATGCCCATCCAGTTCTTGCCCGATGCCGGATAGGCGCCAAGCCCCATCAGCGTCGAGGTGATCGGAAAGCCGGTCAGGTCGACCAGTTCGCGCAGCAAATGGCCGGCTTCCGGGCCGGAATTGATGACACCGCCGCCGGTATAGAGGATCGGCCTTTTCGCGGCGGCCATCAGCTCGACCGCCGCCTTGATCTTTTCCAGGTCACCCTGGACCTTAGGCTGATAGCTGGTGCGCGGCGCCGTCTGCGGCGGCACATAGATGCCCTTGGCGAACTGCACGTCCTTCGGGATATCGACGACGACCGGGCCGGGGCGACCTGTCGTCGCGACGTGAAAGGCCTCATGGATAATCGCCGCGAGATCGTTGACGTCCTTCACCAGCCAATTGTGCTTCGTGCAGGGCCGCGTGATGCCGATCGTGTCGCACTCCTGGAACGCATCCGAGCCGATCAGCGAGGTCGGCACCTGACCGGTCAGGCAGACCAGCGGGATCGAATCCATCAACGCATCCTGCAGCGGCGTGACCGCGTTGGTGGCGCCCGGCCCCGATGTCACCAGCATGACGCCAGCCTTGCCTGTCGAGCGCGCATAGCCCTCCGCCGCATGACCGGCGCCCTGCTCGTGACGGACGAGGATGTGCTCGACCTCGTCCTGTTGGAAGATTTCATCATAGATCGGGAGAACCGCGCCGCCCGGATAGCCGAAAACATGCTTGACGCCATTGTCCTTCAGCGCCTGCACCACCATTTCGGCACCGGTCATTTCGCGCCGTTCGTTCTGTCCACTGCTCATCGGTCTGGTCCCGTATTGTCCGCCATCGGGCGATTGCTGGTCGTTTAGTCGTGTTTCGGGCAATAAAAAAGGCCCCCGAGGGAGCCTGTGTCTGCGCATGGGGGGGTTTCGCCCGGCGGTTACACCGCCTTGCCCACACGCTTTCCTACTACGAGAATGAGTGCCGTTTTCATGGTGGCGGACAATAGAATTGGTTTTGCGCCGCTGTCAACGGCGAATATGCACGATGCCGGGCGGTTCGAGCCACTTGACCGTATCAGGCAGGCCCGGTTGCGCCCATCGCGTCGAACCACCGTTCCGGTACGACCGCCGGCAGGGCCAGTGCCCACGATCTTCGCGATAAGCCATTGAAACCACACCAAACTATTTGACGACGTGACGCGGCACGCAGTTTGCCGCGATACTCCGGTCGACCGGGCTGGGAGGGTCCGGCAAAGCCGCGATGACGACCAGCACTTCACGGGAGGAATTTGATGCTCGACAAGGCCCCAGCCAAGAAACTAGCCGACCTGCTCGACCAATTCAGCGCAGCGCTCGCCGCCGGCGACATCGACGGAGCGGTCGGGTGCTTTCAGGAAGACTGCTACTGGCGCGATCTGGTGACCTTCACCTGGAACATCAAGACCATGGAGGGTCGCGACCAGGTGCGCGATATGCTGATGAGCCAGTTGGCGAAGATAAAGCCATCGAACTGGGCGCTTGCGAAAGGCGAAGACGCCACGGAGAGCGACGGGCTGCTCGAAGGCTGGATCAGTTTCGAAACGGAGGTTGCGCGCGGCTTCGGCCATATCAGGCTGAAGAACGGCAAGATCTGGACGCTGCTCACCACCATGGTCGAGCTGAAGGACCATGAGGAACCCGCCGGCTTCGCCCGGCCGATGGGTGCCAAGCACGGTCACGGCAAAAACCGGCCGACCTGGAAGGAGGAGCGCGAGAAGGAAGCCGCCGAACTCGGCTTTGTCAATCAGCCCAACACGCTGATCATCGGCGGCGGCCAGGGCGGCATCGCGCTCGGTGCCCGGCTGAGGCAGCTCGGCGTGCCGACCATCATCGTCGAGAAGAACGAGCGTGCCGGCGATTCATGGCGCAAGCGTTACAAGTCGCTCTGCCTGCACGATCCGGTCTGGTACGACCATCTGCCCTATATCGACTTTCCTCGGAACTGGCCGGTCTTCTCGCCCAAGGACAAGATCGGCGACTGGCTCGAAATGTACACCAAGGTCATGGAGCTGAACTATTGGTCCTCCACGCAGGCCAAGAGCGCCACCTATGACGATCAGAAGAGGGAATGGACGGTCGTCGTCCATCGCGACGGCAAGGACATCACGCTGAAGCCGAAGCAGCTGGTGCTGGCCACCGGAATGTCGGGCCGGCCCAACATCCCGCCGTTCAAAGGCATGGAGAATTTCAAGGGCGATCAGCACCATTCCTCGAAACATCCCGGTCCAGACAGCTGCGCTGGCAAGAAAGTCGTTGTCATCGGGTCGAACAATTCCGCGCATGATATCTGCGCCGCACTCTGGGAAGCCGGCGTCGACGTCACCATGGTGCAGCGATCGACCACGCACATCGTCAGATCCGACACGCTGATGGATATCGGGCTCGGAGCCCTCTATTCGGAGCAGGCCGTGCAAAACGGCATGACCACGGCCAAGGCCGATCTCATCTTCGCCTCGCTGCCCTACAAGATCCTGCACGAATTCCAGATCCCGCTTTACGAGAAGATGAAGGAGCGTGATGCCGCCTTCTACGAGGGCCTGGAAAGAGCTGGCTTCATGCTCGACTGGGGCGACGACGGTTCGGGCCTGTTCATGAAATATCTCAGGCGCGGTTCCGGCTACTATATCGATATCGGCGCCTCCCAGCTGATCATCGACGGCGCCATCAAGCTGAAGAGCGGCGTCGACGTGACCGAGATCAAGCAACATTCGGTCCTGCTCAGCGACGGCACCGAGCTGCCGGCCGATGTCGTCGTCTATGCCACCGGCTACGGTTCGATGAACGGCTGGGCGGCAGAGCTGATCTCGAAAGAGGTCGCCGACAAAGTCGGGAAATGCTGGGGGCTCGGCTCGAACACCACCAAGGATCCCGGTCCCTGGGAGGGCGAGCAGCGCAACATGTGGAAGCCGACGCAACAGGAAGCGCTCTGGTTCCACGGCGGCAATCTGCACCAGTCACGCCACTATTCGCAGTTCCTGTCGCTGCAGTTGAAAGCGCGGCACGAGGGCATCGCGACGCCGGTCTACGGGCTGCAGCAGGTCCATCACACAGGATAGACGATCGAGGCTGTCGCCGGGACTTGCCGCCGGTCGGTTCAATTTTCGCGACCGGCTTAATCGTCCCTACACCATCCGACCTCACCCCCCCTTAACCGCGTCGGCGTAAGGTCGATCGCCTTGGGGAAAATGGAAAAGGGAAATGGGGAACAGCCTGTCCATGTTCGTCGACCGCGACGCCTCCGTTGGAGAGCCGACATTGCAGGAGCGCCGCAAGGCGGAGCAGAGCGACAAGCGCGTTCTGGGCAATGTCGTCCAGTGCGACGGCGCGCGCGCCACCATCAGCGCCCATGCCGCCGATATCCTGGGCACGGTCACCGGCCATTGGAGCGTCGGCAAGATGATCTCCATCAACCTTGGCAACACGCGAACCGTCGGGCTGGTCTACGCGGTCGGCAAGTCGGATCGCGCCTGGCACGATGAGGGCCAGAACCCGATCGAGGTCAGTATCGAGCTCATCGGCGAGGTGCGCGACAGCGCCGAGCCCGGCGCCAAACCGGTTTTCGACCGCGGTATCACCACCTATCCGCATATCGGCGCCATTGCCCACCGCATCCGCAGCCGCGACCTGCAGGCCGTCTATGACCTGGCCGGGCGTCACTCGATCACCGTCGGCACGCTGTCACAGGATGAGGAGATCGACGCCAACATCGCTATCGACGACACGCTGGCGCGCCATTTCGCCATTGTCGGCACCACCGGCGTCGGCAAATCCACCGCCGTCTCGCTGCTTTTGCGCAAGTCGATCGCCGCTCGACCCGACCTGCGCGTTCTCATCCTCGATCCGCACAACGAGTTCGCCGCGTCCTTGCCAGAGCACTGCGTCAGGGTCGATTCGGCGACGCTGGACCTGCCCTTCTGGATGTTCAAGCTCGAGGAGTTTGCCGAAGTGCTGTTTCGCGGTCGAGAGATCGTGCCGGAAGAGGTGGACGCCTTGCGCGATCTTATTCCCGCGGCCAAAAACCTTTATCGCAACCCGAATTCGGGCACGTATCTCAGGCGCGGCAGCGATGCGCTGACCGCGGACACGCCAGTGCCCTATCGCATTGTCGATCTCATCAAGCAGGTCGACGAGCGCATGGGGCTTCTGGAAAGCAAGAACGACCGCCCCACCCTCAAATCGCTGAAGACGCGCATCGAATCGGCAGCCTCCGATCCGCGCTACCGCTTCATGTTCAACTCGCGGCTGATCGAGGACACCATCCACGAGACGATCGGCAACATCTTCCGCGTGCCGCATCACGGCCGCCCGGTGACCTGCTTCGAGATGGCAGGCATGCCTTCGGAAGTGGTCAATTCCGTCTGCTCGGTGCTGGCGCGTCTGGCCTTCGACCTGGCGCTGTGGAGCGAAGGCCGGCTGCGGCTGCTTTTGCTGTGCGAGGAAGCGCACCGCTACATGCCGGCCGATCCGCGCCTTGGTTTCGCGCCGACCCGGCACGCGCTGTCGCGCATCGCCAAGGAAGGCCGCAAATATGGTTGTTATCTCGGCATCGTCACCCAGCGCCCGGGCGAACTCGACCCCACCATCCTGTCGCAGTGCTCGACCTTTTTTGCGATGCGACTCGCCAACGAGCAGGACCAGGCGATCATCCGCTCGGCGATCGCCGATTCGTCGGCCTCTACACTGGCATTCCTGTCTTCGATGGGCCAACGCGAAGCCATCGCCTTTGGTGAAGGCGTGGCGACGACCATGCGAATGAAATTCGAAAAACTGTCCGAGGGCCTGATCCCGGGCACGGCCAAGCGCGAGGAAGCCCTGCCGTCCAAGCTTGGCAACGATGTCGATCTGGTGGCGATCGTCGAAAGGCTTCGCAACGTGCCAAAACCGCAGCAGGCGATGGCCTTCGCCGAAGTCGTGGATTCGAGCCGGCAGGCCGGCGATCCCGACTATCGCAAGCCGCCCGCCCCGACTGTCGCACGCGCCCAGCCGGACGACGATTTCGACATGCGTTATGGCCTGAAACCCGCAACCTTCGGCCTGCGCTCGCAGAACGATTGAGCCGGGCGGCTTTAGCCTGTGAGGCTAAGGCGCTTCCAAAGTTAAAACTATGTCACCCTAGGAAACCAGGACAAATCCCGGAAGGGAATTCATCAGGCCGGATCGAATGACGTGGCTTTCGAGAACCCGGCGCGGAGTGGACATTTGAGTCCATGAGCACCGGAAGTCGAGAAAGCTGCGTCAGTCGGCCGGCCTCATGAATTCGTCTCCGGGATTTCAGGCGCAGACGCGGTTGCGGCCTTGCCTCTTGGCCTCGTAGAGCTGGCGGTCGGCGCGGCGATAGAACTCTTCGGCGGTTTCCTTGCGGTCCCAGATGGCAAGACCGACGCTGGTGGTGATCTTCAGCCGGACATTGCCCGACAGTATCGACATGTTGGCGATCGCCTTGCGGATGCGCTCGGCGAACCTGGACAGCAGTTCGGCGTCCATGTTGGGCGTGACCACCGCGAACTCCTCGCCACCCAGGCGCGCCACCACGTCGTGATAGCGTGTCATGTCCTTGAGACAGCTGGCGACCGCCCGCAACACCTGGTCACCGACATCATGGCCGTGGGTGTCGTTGACCTGCTTGAAATGGTCGAGATCAAGGATCATCAGCCCGACCGGCTTGTCGATGCGACGGAATTCCTCGAGATATTCCTTCAGTGCATCGTCGAAATAACGCCGGTTCTGCATGCCGGTCAGGCCGTCGGTCAGCGCCGCATGCTCCAGCGTTTCCGAACGGGCGCTGAGCGAAACCGTCATGGCGCGCAGCTTGCCTTCTTCCGTCGCCTGCTTGCGGATCAGCGGGTAGATGAAGAAAATCCCGAAGAACAGGGCAGTCGCCAAAAGGACGCCGGTCCCAAACAACAGCTTGTTGAGATAAGTGGTCTTCTCAATCGCGGCAGGCGTAGTGATCTCCGCCGCGAGCGCCTGCAGAAGCCCATAGGCGTGAAGCGTCACCAGGCCGGCGGCCAGGATCACGAAGATGAAGACGAAAAAGGCTGATTCCGCCTTGTGAAAACGCATCTGCTCCCCGTTGCAAAACCCGAAAGACGTTATGGCATCGACGGCCTTACGGAGGGTTAATTAGGACAACTTCAACGGGAAGTCTTCCCTTAAAGTCAACTTTTCAGGTTGCACTCGAAAAGGTGTCCAAGATCGTGGATTCCACACGATCACCAAGGCGCAATCTCAGCCATTCCGGACCCAACTGATGCCTGAACCAGGTCGCCTGGCGCTTGGCATACTGTCGCGTCGCGATCTTCGCGCGCTCGATCGCTTCGGGAAAACTCAGCTCGCCGGCCATTGCGGCCTGGAGTTCGCGAACGCCGATGGCTTTCATCGCAGGCAAATCGGGATCGAGACCAAGATTGGTGATCTGCCTGACCTCGTCGAGGGCGCCCTTCTCCAGCATGCGGTCGAACCGCGCCTCGATCCGCTCCACCAGCTCCGCTCGGTCCGGCTCGATCACAAGGAAGCGCGTGCTGGCTCTGTCGATCAGTGGACGGCCGCGCGCCGCCTGCCATTCCACGATGGAACGGCCCGATGCGTCGAGCACCTCCAGCGCCCGCACGATGCGCTGGCCGTCGGTCGGCTTCAGCATCATGCCGGCTGCGGAATCCTCGCGCAGCAGGATGCGGTGCAGCTTGGCTGCGCCGTGCTCCTGGAGTTCGTAGCGCCAGCGATCACGGATCGGCTGCGGAATGTCAGGCATTTCCGAAATGCCTTCCGCAAGCGCCCGGAAGTAGAGCCCGGTACCGCCGACGAAAATCACCGGCCGTTCGAAGAACGTGCCGACCGGCCGTTCGACGAGCGCACCGCCGTCGATGA
The DNA here is from genome assembly GCF_055811415.1 of Mesorhizobium sp. WSM4846. NCBI lineage: Bacteria > Pseudomonadati > Pseudomonadota > Alphaproteobacteria > Hyphomicrobiales > Phyllobacteriaceae > Mesorhizobium > Mesorhizobium sp. WSM4846. The sequence goes on along the minus strand of NZ_JBVVPZ010000009.1, from coordinate 123,852 downwards.
GCTTCATCACGTCGCGCAGCCAGGCGCCGGTGGAATAGGCGCTGGCGGGATGGACATGCCCGTAGAGGAAATGCGGGACGCGGGCGAGTTCAGCAGCAGTCGGCCGCGCCGTCAGCACGTCGAGCACCGAATAGACCTGCATCGAATCGGTGTTGACGATGACGCCGCCCTTGCGCTCGACCTCGCCGAGCGCAAGGGCGGACTTGCCGCTGGCGGTCGGCCCGGCTATCAGGATCGCGTTCTTAACGCGGCCCTCGCCCGCCTGCCCGCCGGAATTTTCGATGCCGCTGATCGCCACGCTTGTATCCCATCCCGCCGGTCGCGCATTGTCGCCGGCGCTTGCGAATATGGCGTCACGGTCGGTCGGCGCAAGCACTGTTCGCTGGCTGGCCGAAGGCATCGCCTGCGAATTCTCTCTGCCCGAGACGGCCGAAGCCGCTGAAACGACCGCCAGCCTGCGCGCGGTGCTTGCACCCGAACCGGTTGACGTGATCGTTCAGCGGCCCGAGGCAAGGCGGAAGAAAATCCTTATCGCCGATTTGGATTCGACCGTTATCGACCAGGAGTGCATCGACGAGCTCGCCGACGAGATCGGCGTCAAGGATTACGTCGCCGCCATCACGGCGCGATCGATGAATGGCGAGATCGCTTTCGAGCCGGCCTTGCGCGAGCGGGTGGCGCTGCTGAAAGGTCTCGACACTGCCGTGGTCGACCGCATCATCGCCAATCGCCTGACGCTGGCTTCCGGTGGCCGCGCGCTTGTCCAGACCATGCGGGCCAACGGCGCTTGGACTGCACTCGTGTCGGGTGGCTTCAACGTCTTCACCTCACGCATCGCCGCCATGCTCGGCTTTCAGGAGAATCGCGCCAACCGCCTGATCGAGCAGGATGGCCGCTTCACCGGGCTGGTCGCCGAGCCGATCCTGGGGCGCGCCGCCAAGGCCGATGCGCTGCTCGAGATTTCGGCGCGCCTCGGGCTGACGACCGCCGACGCCATTGCTGTCGGCGATGGCGCCAACGACCTCGACATGATCCGCCTTGCCGGCACCGGTGTGGCGCTTCATGCCAAGCAGGTCGTGGCGGCGGAGGCAAAGTTCCGCATCGACCATGGCGACCTGACCGCGCTTCTCTATCTGCAGGGCTACCGGCGGGAGGAGTTTGTGGAGTGACGCCAATCCGCACCGAGCGCCTGATCCTGCGCAACTGGGAGGATCGCGACCGCGACCTCTTCTACCGCATCAACTCCGACGAGCGCGTCATGGAGTTCTTTCCGTTTCGCCGCGACCGCGCGCAGGCCGACGCCAAGATGGACGAGTTCCGCGCCTGGATTGCCGAGGATGGCTACGGTTTCGCTGCCGCCGAGATAGTTGAAACGCGCCAATGCATCGGCTTCGTCGGCCTCCTCGACACCGATCATTTGCCGTTCCTGCCGGCCGGCACCGTCGAGATCGGCTGGCGGCTGGCGCCCGAATTCTGGGGCCATGGCTATGTCACCGAGGCAGCCGAAGCCTGGCTCGCCTATGGCTTCGAAACGCTTGGCCTCGAGGAAATCGTTTCTTTCGCCGTCAGGGATAACAGCCGGTCCACCGCCGTCATGGAACGCCTGGGCATGACCGCCGACCCGGCCAGGGATTTCGACCACCCCGGCATTCCGGACAGCCACGCCAGGCTCAAGCGGCATGTGTTCTACAGGCTGACAGCCACGGATTGGCGAGCAAATCGGCGCTGATCAGCGCCGGCCCTGATCAGCGCTTTTCAAACGGAAGCTCGTCGCCGGGTTGCGGCGGTTTGACGCCGACCCGATCGAGCACTTTCGCGAAATCGTCGCCCGATGCATTACCAGCCCGTCGGCGCAGGAAATCGGCCGCTGTCTTCATGGCTCCAACCTTTTGCGCCACCGCCGACGCGATCCACTGGTTCAGCGACACACCATCAGCACGTGCCTCCGGGACTCAGTCCATCCGGATCGTCACAAACCGCAATTCGCCGCTCTTCGACGCCAGCATCAGCAGCGCATTCTTGCGTCCCTGCTCCTTCAACGCAGCAATCCGGTCCATGACATCCTTGGGCGTGGCGACCGATTCCTGCGCGATCTCGGTGATCACCTCGCCGGCCTGGATGCCGCGTTCGGCAGCGGCTGAATCCTTGGCGACTTCAGTGATGACGACGCCGGAGACTTCGGCGGCAATGCCGAATTTCGTCCGCGTCTCGTCGTTGAGGTCGCCAACGGTCATGCCGAGCACGGACGCCGTCGAGACGGCAGGCGCCTCGTCGCCAGTGTCCTTGTCGGTATTGCCGTTCTCGCCGCTGGCGAGCTTTTCGCCATCTTCGAGCCGGCCAAGCGTCACCTTCACGGTCTGCTCGACGCCCTTGCGCACGATGACCACGTCGACAGCCTTGCCGACCGTGCTCTCCGCGACGACGCGCGGCAGGTCGCGCATTTCATTGACGTCCCTGCCGTCGAACTTGATGATGACGTCGCCCGCCAGGATGGTGCCGTTGTCGACAGGCCCGCCCTTGATGACGCCGGCGACCAGCGCGCCCTTGGCGGTCGCCATGCCGAGGCTCTCGGCAATGTCGTCCGTCACCGGCTGGATGCGCACACCGAGCCAGCCGCGCCGCGTCTCGCCGAACTGACGGAGCTGGTCGACGACTCCCAACGCCAGCTGCGAGGGGATGGAAAAGCCGATGCCGATCGAGCCGCCGGACGGCGAAATGATCGCCGTGTTGATGCCGATCACCTCGCCGGCGCTGTTGAACAGCGGCCCGCCGGAATTGCCGCGGTTGATCGCGGCATCAGTCTGGATGAAATCGTCATAGGGGCCGGAATTGATGTCGCGGTTGCGGGCCGAGACGATGCCGACCGTCACGGTGCCGCCGAGGCCGAACGGATTGCCGATCGCCATCACCCAGTCACCGACGCGCATCTTGCTGGAATCGCCGAATTTCACCGCCGTCAGCTTGTGCCCTTTCGGATCGACCTTCAGCACCGCCACGTCGGTCTTGGTGTCGGTGCCGACCAGCGTCGCCTTCAGCGTCACGCCGTCGGAGAAATTCACCTCGATGTCGTCGGCATCCGCGATCACGTGGTTATTCGTCACCACGATGCCCTGCTCGGCGTCGACCACGAAGCCTGAGCCCAGCGACTGCACCTTTTGCGAGGGGTTGCCCTGTTCGCCGGGACGGTTCTTGAAGAAATCGTCGAAGAAGTCCTGGAAGGGCGAGCCCTCTGGAAGCTGCGGCATCGGCACCGCGCCCGGGCCTTCCGTGCCCTTCACCCTCTGCGAGGTCGATATATTGACCACGGCGCCGAGCAGGCCCTGCGCCAGATCGGCGACCGAAGCCGGGCCGTCGTCGGCGGCCGCGGGCGTCACCAGCGACGGGACGGTAGCGACGCCGATAAGAAGTGCTGCAGCACCCGCGGTCAACGTCCGCCTCGCCGCGCGCAAAAAGCTGTTGGATGTCATCGAGAAGTCTCCCGGTGTCTCTGAGAAGAAAAAGCGCTCGCCGAAGACGCTGCGTCGAGCCATGTTGGCAAGAAATACGGCACGTTTGCGGCTATGGCTATCGGCAGAGGATAAATCCTCCGTTATCCCGAAATCATCGTCATCCACCACGCACCAGCCAGACCGGGCCGACACCAACGGCGATTGCAATCAGCCCGGCGACCCGCAGCGTATTTTCCGGCATCGACAGAACTTCGCCGGCAAGTTTCTTGGCGAGACCGGGAAAGCCGCCATAGACCAGGCCCTCGACACTACAGCGCCGCGCGTCTTTTTGGACGCGCAAAGGACGCTGTAGCACTTTGATTTGGCGCATGATCCTTTCCGAAAATCGATTCCGATTTTCGGGGTCATGCGCGAGAACCAGGCCTATTGCCGCCAGAAAGTCCTGCACCGGCCGTTACTGGCCGGTGCCTGGCTGCGCTGTCGGTGCAGCGGGTGCACGGGGCACAGCTGCTGGCCCAGGCGCTGCCGGTGCAGCCGTCGCTGCCGGCATGTCCGCGCCGGCGGGATTGCGGAAGAAACGGAAGAAGTCCGAATTCGGCGACAGCACCATCGTCGTCCCGGTACTGTTCAGCGCCGTGCCGTAGGCATTCATCGACCGGTAAAAGTCGAAGAAGGCTGGATCGCGCTGGTAGGCGTTCGCGAAGGTGGCGCTGCGTTGAGCTTCACCTTCACCGCGCAGGATTTCAGACTCTCTCCGTGCCTCGGCGACGATCTCCACCACTTCGCGGTCGGCGCGCGCCCTGATGCGCTGCGCCGCCTCGTTGCCGCGCGCCCGCAGCCGCTCGGCTTCGGCCAGACGCTCAGCCTTCATGCGGTCATATGTCTGTTGCGAGACTTCCGCCGTCAAATCGGTCCGGCGAATGCGGACATCCTCGATCTGCAGGCCGAGCGACGTGGCGTCGGGCCTCAGCTGATCGCGCACTTCGCGCATCATCACGGCTCGCTCTTCCGAGAGCGCCGCCTCGAAGTCGCGCAGACCGTAGACACGGCGCAAGGCGGCGTCGAGACGCGTCCTCAAGCGTGCCTCGGCCAGCTCGATCTGGCCGGAAACCGCGGAGCGAAACACGCGCGGATCCGAGATCCGATAGGCGATGAAGGCGTCGACCTCATAAAACTTGCCGCCCGAAACCTGGACGCGGATGTTGTCGAGGTCGAAGCGCAGCACCCTGTTTTCGATCAACTGCACGCTGTCGGCATCGAAGAAGGCGAACGGCGCCTTGAAATAGATGCCCGGCTGGCTCTTGACGTCGACGATCTCGCCGAACCTGAGCACCAGTGCCTGCTGGCGCGCATTGACAACGAAGACCGACGAATAGAGCAGGAACAGGACGACCGCGGCGATGACGGCGATGATGGGAAGACGGTTGGCCATCACTGGTTTCCTCCCAGCACCGGCGCCGGCGCCGGCGCCGTCTGGTGGAAAGAAGGCAGCGGCAGATAGGGAACGACCCCTGGTCCGCTGCCTTGCTCGATAATGACCTTGCTGGAATCCTTCAGAACCCTCTCCATCGTTTCCAGATAAAGCCGCTGGCGCGTCACATCCGGCGCCTTGGCGTATTCGTCATAGACCGAGATGAAGCGCTGCGCCTCGCCTTCGGCCTCCTGCACGACCCGGTTCTTGTAGCCGGCCGCCTCCTCGCGGATCTGTGCGGCCTCGCCGCGCGCCTGGCCGAGCTTCTGGTTGGAATACTGGTTGGCCTGCTCGACGAACTTGTCCTCGTCCTGTTCGGCGCGCTGCACCTCGTCGAAGGCGTCGGCCACTTCGCGCGGCGGTGCGGCATCCTCGATCGAAATCGCGTTGACGTTCAGGCCGGCCTTGTAGCCGTCCAGCGTCGTCTGGATGATTTCGCGCACGGACGCTGCAATGCCCTCGCGATCATCGCGGAAGATGTCCTGCGCCGGCCGCCGGCCGACTGCTTCACGCATGGCGCTTTCGGCGACCTGGCGCAGCATGCCGTCGGGATCGGACACGTCGAACAGATAGGCCCTCGGATCGGAGACCTGATAGGCCACCGAGAACTGGACGTTGACGATGTTCTGGTCGCCCGAAAGCATCAGCCCTGAACCGTTGCCGGAGGCCGTGCCGCCGCCGATGTTGACGAGTTGTTCGGCAATCACGGCCGTCTCGACCGTCTCGATGGGCCACCAATGGAAATGCAGGCCGGGCTGGGAGAACTCTGCCTTTGGCACGCCGAATCTGAGTTCGACCGCAACCTCGTCGGGCTGCACGGTATAGACCGCCTTGAACGCCCACAGCGCTATAAGCGCTGCCGCGATCAATCCGAACACGGCTGGGCTGGCGCCAGTGCCACCCGGCAAAGCACGCCGCAACCTGTCCTGGCCGCGCCGGATGATGTCTTCGAGATCGGGAGGCGAGCCCTGCGGACCGCTAGGTCCCTTTGGTCCCTGCCCCCAGGGTCCTGGATTGTTGCCGCCGCCCCATGGGCCGCCGCCTCCGCCGCTTTTGTCATTCCAGGGCATAAATGTCCTTTCGCTCCCTCATGCGCCGGCCTGACGACGCAAAATCCGGTGTTGTTCTTCTATAGGGATGCGACGGCGCGCTTTCAACGCGATCGGTCGTCGTCACCGTCCGTTTTGGACCGTCGCGACCCTTTACCGTCTCTCAATGCACGTCGCGGCGTCGCTCGTAAACCGAATAGCGTGTCGCATGACTATCCTTTTCACCGGCCGGAACGTCCTGCGAGCGGCCGATGCGCCACAAATCCAGGTCGATCGGCGGGAAATGCGCGTCGCCGTCGACTGCGGCAAGGACATGGGTGACATGCAAGCGGTCGGCCAGCGGCAGCGCCTGGGCATAGATCTCGCCGCCGCCGATGACGCAGATTTCGTCGGCGCCGGCCATGCAGCGCCCGCGCACCTTCGCCAGGCGGATCGCCTCGTCGAGCGAATGCACGGTTTCGACGCCCTCGGCGCGCCAGGCCTTGTCGCGGGTCACCACGATATTGAGCCTGCCCGGCAGAGGCCGGCCGATGCCTTCATAGGTCTTGCGACCCATGATGACAGGTTTGCCCATCGTGTCGGCCTTGAACCGCTTGAGATCGCTGGAAAGCCGCCACGGCAAACCGCCATCGCGCCCGATCACACCGTTTTCGGCGATGGCGACATAGATCGCGACGTCCATCAGCCGCCGCTCCCGCCCGAAGGTACCAGCAGCATTATGTCGATGTCGTGCTCAGGGTAGAAATTCTCTGCCGTCATCTCGAAACGCGTCGGCCCGACTTTCCTGACGTTTTCGCCACAGAACGAGACCAGGTTCTTCGGATCGCCCTTGTCGACGGTCAGCTTGAACTTGCCGATCGAGCCAGTCGCCCAGTTGCCGCCAGTGGTCAGGACATAGGCGATGCGGTTTTCGAAATATCTCGGCGTGCCGTCGGGAGTGCCCTTCGCCGCCTTGCGAATCGCATTCTCGAACGTGCCGTCCATGCAGTAACGGGTCTTGTAGGCGGCGTATTGGCCCTGGAACTGGCCGTCATAGAAGAAGCTGACCGAGGAGGTGCCGCCGACGCTGGGCTTGTAGCGATGGGCGACGCGGACTGCCTTGTTGGCTGGAAAGGTCGAGCGCCACCAATAGGTCGAGCGCAATTGCCAGAACGGCACATAGACGGTTTTCATGCCCGAACCGTCGTCGGCGGTATCCTCGATGATGAGGCCGCGGTCGACCCAGTCGTCGGCAACCGCTTGCGGCAGCTTCGCCAATGCCGCCCTGGCCGCATCGCCGAACGGGTAGAACGGCACGTTCTGCGACTTGAGATCGGCACTGATGTCGATGCCGAGCGCAAATGCCTTCTGCTCGAGCTGCGGCTTTGCCGCCACGCCGTCTATGGTCACCTCGAAGCCGAGGAAATTATCGCTCTGGCCGTCGGGAATTGCCGGCATTTCGTTCGGATCGCCTTCGATGTCAGGCATCGGAAAGGCGACGATCGCATCGACATCCTTGTCGGTGTTGTTGCGGAAGACATAGTCGACCGTCACCTTTTCCGGCGAGATGTAGAGGTCCTCGCTTTCCATGGCGACCGCGTCGCTGCGCGACAGGATCAGGCCGCCCGTCCCCAATTCGGCGATCGAATCATTGGCGAACACGGGCGTGGCCGAAAGCGCCAGCGCGGCGGTCAGAACATAACGGAACATGGAAGCTCCCTGGGCGAGATGCCGCTATGACTCTATCGCATCGGCCCGAAAATCGGAATCGATTTCGGAAAGCACGATGCGACGATTCAAGGTGCTAGATCGTACTTTGTGCGTCCAGGTGGACGCACGTCGCTCTATCGCATCGGCCCGAAAATCGGAATCGATTTTCGGAAAGCACGATGCGACGATTCAAGGTGCTAGAGCGTACTTTGTGCGTCCAAGTGGACGCACGTCGCTCTAGCCGTTTCAATGTTGGGTTTCAAAGCCCTTCCGCGCTTGCGCAAATGCCATGCCCACCCGCCGGGCCAGTCTGGACAGCGACGTTCCGATCGGGCAGGAGATCGCCCATGCGCAAGCTTCTCGTCATCGGCATCGGCGCCGGCAATCCCGACCACATGACCGTGCAGGCGGTCGACGGCCTGAACCGCGCCGACGTGCTGTTCATCCCCGACAAGGGCGCCAGGAAGAACGATCTCGCAGAACTGCGCCGCCAGATCTGCGACCGATTCGTCACCAATCCAAACTCGCGCCGGGTCGAATTCGACGTGCCGGTGCGGGCCGAGCCAGCGCCCTCCTATCGCTCGACCGTCGATGACTGGCACGAGGCGATCGCCGCGATCTATGAAAGCCTGATCCGCGACGAGCTTTCGCAAGATGGCTGCGGTGCGTTCCTGATCTGGGGCGATCCCTCGCTCTACGACAGCGCGCTACGCATCCTGGAGCGGGTGCGCATGAGAGGCAATGTCGCGTTCGAGCTCGAAGTGATCCCCGGCATCACTGCCGTCCAGGCGCTCGCCGCAAGCCATAGGATGGCGCTGAACCGCATCGGCGATGCGGTTCAGATCACCACCGGCCGCCGGCTCACCGAGGAAGGCTTGCCCGACAATGCCGGCAGCACCGTCGTCATGCTGGACGGCAAGTGCGCCTTCAACACGCTGGACGACAACGACCTCCTTATCCACTGGGGCGCTTATCTCGGCACGCCCGACGAGATCCTCATTTCCGGCCGCCTTGGCGACGTCGGCGACGAGATCGTCAGGACCCGCGACGAGGCGCGCCGGAAAAAAGGCTGGATCATGGACACTTATCTGCTGCGCAAGCCCGGCGAGCCGGAGGAGTAGGCTCCGCCAATACAGGTTCCACCGACCTCACCCGGCATCGATCTCCGCCTGTAAAGCTTCCAGATGCGCCGCCGCCGCGGAAGCCGCTGCCCGTTCGATGGCGCGAAAGCGGCTGACCACCGCAAGCCCCGCCGGAGTCAACTGGGCGCCGCCGCCCTTTTTGCCACCGGTCTGCGCCGCGACCAGCGGCTTGCCGAACACCCGGTTCATGTCCTCGACCAGATCCCAGGCGTGTTTGTAGGACATTTCCATGCCGCGCGCCGCCGCCGAGATCGAGCCGAAGGCGGCGATCTGCTCCAGAAGCTCGATCTTGCCCGGCCCGATGCGCCCTTCTGGATCGAGGTTTATCCGCAAGCTCAGCGACGGCATTCTCTCCTCCGCAGTCCCGCCATCCATCCTAGAAGCTCTCCGGCGCTACCGCTATTCTAAAATGATATAGCGACGATCATCCGCGGGTCATCCATCCGCCTCGACTGGCAGGCCGGCGCTCATATTCGCCGGGTCGAAGCTCACCGTCTTGACCACGGCGTAGACCTCTCGACCAAGCCGGAGTTTCAGCGTCTGTCGCGATTGCTCGGTGATCCGGGCAAGCACGGTTGCGCCATGGCAGTCGATGCCGATCTCGACTGCGGGACCCTCGCCCGGCGCCATCGTCACGATCGTGCCCTGCAGGATGTTGAGCGCGCTGAGACCCGTCGGCTGTTCGGTGGCGATCATCACATCGCGGGCACGGATGCGAACGCGCATCGGCGCACCGACCGGCACGGCCAGAAGCGGCACGCGGATCTCGCCCGCCACCGAGCCGAGCACGGTCATGCCAAAGACATTGTCGTGGCGCAGCACCGCGGTATCCAGCACCGCGCCGCCCTCGCCGCGCTCCTCCGCCGGCAACAGGTCGAGCCGCTGCATGATCGCCCCGGTCGGGCCGCAAGCAGCGACTTTGCCTTGCGCCAGCACAACGACGTCGCTTGCCAGCCGCGCGACCTCTGAGACCGAATGGCTGACATAGACGATCGGGATTTTCGTCTCGTCGCGCAGCCGCTCGATGTAAGGCAGGATTTCTGCCTTGCGGGCCTCGTCAAGCGAAGCCAGCGGCTCGTCCATCAGCAACAGTTTCGGGCTGGCGAGCAGCGCCCGGCCGATCGCCACGCGCTGTTTCTCGCCGCCGGAAAGCTTTGCCGGCCGCCGGTCGAGCAAAGCACCGATGCCGAGAAGGTCGACCACCGCTTTGATGTCCGCATAGCGTTCGGCCGTCGGCGTGAACCAGCGGCCGTAGCGCAGATTGCTGGCCACGCTCATATGCGGAAACAGCCGCGCGTCCTGGAACACCATGCCGATGCGGCGCTTGTGCTTCGGCACGAACCGACCCGCATCCGTATCGACCAGCACGCGGCCGTCGGCCTCGATCCGCCCCTTGTCCGGCCGGATCAGGCCGGCAATCATGTTGATCAGCGTCGTCTTGCCGGAGCCCGAGGGCCCGAACAGTGCGGTCAGCCGCCCGGCGCTCTCGAAGCGGGCGTCGACCTCGAAGTCGCCAAGCCGATGGCTGATGTCGACCACAACGGTCATTCGATATCCATCCGCCGGCCGACGCGCCGCGCCAGCACCTCCGATGCGACAAGTGCTGCCATCGAGATGACGATCGAGATCAGCGTCAGCCTGAGCGCGCCGGCATCGCCGCCCGGCACCTGCGTGAACGTGTAGATCGCCGACGGCAGCGTCTGCGTCTGGTTGGGGATGTTGGAAACGAAAGTGATCGTTGCGCCGAATTCGCCCATCGCCTTGGCGAAAGACAGGATCGCGCCGGTAATCAGGCCGGGCAGGATCAGCGGCAGCGTGATCGTCCCGAATACCCACAACGGATTGGCGCCAAGTGTCCCGGCCGCCGCCTCAATTCTGCGGTCGACCGCCTCGATCGACAGCCGGATGGCCCGCACCATCAGGGGAAAGCCCATGACAGCGCAGGCCAATGCGGCACCTGTCCAGCGAAAGGAGAAGACAATGCCGAAATGCTCGGCCAGAAACGCCCCGACCGGGCCGCGCCTGCCGAAGGAGAGCAGCAGCAGATAGCCGATAACCACCGGCGGCAGGATCAACGGCAGATGCACCAGCCCGTTGAGCAGCGTCTTGCCCCAGAATTGGCCACGGGCAAGCACAAGCGCGATCAATATGCCGGGCGGCAGGCTGGCGACCATCGCCACTGTCGCCACCTTGATCGACAGCCGGACCGCGTTCCATTCGTCGGGAGTGAGGTCCAGCAACCAATCCATCCTTTGGCGTGCCTCAGTTGCTCGGCGTGAGGACCGTAAAACCTTGCGCCTTGAAGAGGTCGCCTGCCTTGGCGGATTGCAGGCACTTTAGGAATGCCGACGCATGCTTGTCCTTCGAATCCGCGATCTGGGCAACCGGGTAGACGATCGGCGGGTGCGAATCCTGCGGGAAGGTGCCGATCACCTTGACGCCGGGCTCGGCATGCGCGTCGGTGGCGTAGACGATGCCGAGCGCTGCTTCGCCTAATGAGACCAGCTTGAGCGCTGCGCGCACATTCTCAGCCTGTGCCAACTTGCCTTCGATCGAGGACCAGACGCCGAGCGATTCAAGTGCCGCCTTGCCATATTTGCCGGCCGGCACCGCCTTGAAATCGCCCATGGCAAGCCTGCCGTCACCGATCAGCCCGGCAAGATCAAAACCCTTTTCGATCCTGGTTTCGACCGTCGAATTCTTCGGCGCCACCAGCACGATCTGGTTGCCGAGCAACTTCACTTCGGTATCCGGCTTGGTCAGCTTCTTGTCGGAAAGATAGTTCATCCAGTCGAGGTCGGCCGAGATGAAGACATCGGCCGGCGCGCCGCCCTCGATCTGCTTGGCCAATGCGGAGCTTGCCGCATAGGAAATTGTCGCCGCCTCGCCGACATCGGCGGCGCAGGCGGTGTTCACTGCATCCAGTGCGTTCTTCATGCTTGCGGCGGCAAAGACGATCAGCCTGTCATCGGCATGGGCAACCGGCATGGCGGCGATCAATATCGCAAGACCGCCAATGGCGGCCACCTTCAATCCAAAACCCTTGCGCACCAGCATGAAACTCTCCCTGGGACTTGAAATCCGATCGGCGCGACCCTGCCAGTCGATATATCCGCCTGAATATAACAAGGGAAGGTTTTTTGCCAGACTTTGGCCCAATGGCCCGCCGACGGCATTGCATGGCACCGCCACCGCTCGCGGGCGGACGACACGGCACCGGCGAGCAATTTGAGACAAAGCAAAAAGCTCGATGATGCGGCTCACACCGCGATCGGCGCCTTGATCGTCGCATCGGCGAGGTAGTTTTCCAGCCGGAAATCTTCGAAGCGGAAGGCAAAAAGGTCCTTCACCTCCGGATTGATCCATAGCGTCGGCAGCGCCTTGGGCGTGCGCCGCAACTGTTCCCGCGCCTGCTCGAAATGGTTTGCATAAAGATGCGCATCGCCCAGCGTATGGACGAAATCGCCGGGCTTCAGCCCCGTCACCTGCGCCACCATCAAGGTGAGCAGCGCATAGGAAGCGATGTTGAACGGAACGCCGAGAAAGATATCGGCGGAACGCTGGTAGAGCTGGCAGGAGAGCCTGCCTTCCGAGACATAGAACTGGAACAGGCAATGACAGGGTGGCAGCGCCATGGCTTCCACTTCGGCCGGGTTCCACGCCGAAACGATCAGCCGTCGGGAATTAGGATTCTTGCGTATCTCCTTCAAGAGATTGGCAATCTGGTCGATCGCGCCGCCATGGCCGTCCGGCCAGGAGCGCCATTGCTTGCCGTAGACCGGGCCGAGGTCGCCATTCTCGTCGGCCCATTCGTCCCAGATCGAGACACCGTGGTCGTTGAGATATTTGATGTTGGTGTCACCGGCCAGGAACCACAGAAGTTCATGCACGATCGACTTCAGGTGAAGCTTCTTGGTGGTGGTGACGGGAAAGCCGCGCGCGAGGTCGAAGCGCATCTGGTAGCCGAACACCGAGCGCGTTCCGGTACCGGTGCGGTCACCGCGATCGGCGCCGTTTTCCAGCACGTGCTTCAACAGGTCGAGATATTGGCGCATCGGCGATTCGGGGGCTCGATTCGGGTTAGGCAATCATAACCGACTGGCTGCCGGCCGAATATGTCAAAACGGCACCATAGTCGCTTTCTCTTACCGGCCGTTTGCGCCGCCCTCATTGCCCTGCCGGGCATTTCTCCCCGTATAGTGACGGGGAGAAAGAGCTGCCCGCGTCAGCATCCGCAAATTGACATGCGATCCTCAGAGGCTGGCGAGCTTGCCCAGCTCCTTGGCGACCAGGTAATAAAAGGTCACGCGGCTCTTGGTGTTGTCGGCCTCCATCGCCTTGCAGGTCTTTTCGATGGCGGCGTCCGCCTTGCTGCCGTCGTCGACGCCGAGCTTTTTGGCAACCCAGCTGGCCTTGACGCGACCGAGTTCGTCGGGATCCGTGCAGGAGACCAGCGAGGAATCCCGATTCCTGAGCGCAATGCCCAAATGCTTAACGACCTTGGCGACCGCATCGGCATCCGCCGCGGCATCGTACTTCTTCACGTCTGCGAGATAATCGGCCATCGAATTTTCCCCTCGTCGGCGCCACGGGATCCACTCGATGAGGGTTGTGGCGCGCTGCCGCAAAATGTGCGCTAGTCGGTAACTCCTCACCGCCGCGAAGCTTCGGTTGAGAGCGTTGACAAGTCAAGCCTTTGGCGATGCTGTTTGACACAGCGGACAAAGCATCATTGAGGCCTTTCATTTTCCACGATCGGTCCCTATATCTGTTTCGTCGGCTCGACCGACTATGGCGATAAACAGGCGATGAAATAAGCCGTTCGGACCCGGGGGCGGTACCCGGCGCCTCCACCAAAAACCGCTCTGCGAAGAGCGGCTTTTGCTGGGGGCGAAATAGGATCGACGAAGGTGTAAAGATCGTACTTTTGCCCGGCATTGTACCACCGTTATCGGGCTGAACTTATAGTTGCCAACGACAACTATGCGGAAGCACGTCTCGCCGCGTAAGCGGTGCGACAGCTTCAAATCAAGCCCTAGTGGTTCGCACTTCTAGGCGGGGTCCGGAGGTACCTGGCAACAGAAACCTCCACTTCTCCCGCTTCGATTCTTCCCCTCCGATCCCCATCTCCCCTCGATCCTGTGACGGCAGCAGGCTTGCTGGCCGCGCCGCCCCGCCCAGACGTGAAAAAGGCCGGGACTGACTCGGCCTTTCTCATTGCTCTCACTGGAAAGCATCTATTCTGCCGGCGCTTCGACAACCTGCCGTCCGCGGCCGAGCGTCACCTTGGCCAGCGTGAACGAGATCACCGCGCAAAGCATGATGCCGGCCACCATAGGCAGCGGCGTGCCGTCGAAGAACACCCCGGCGATGCCCATGGCGACCGCGCCGATGGCGAAGTGCAGGGTGCCCATCAGCGCCGAGGCGGTGCCGGCGATCGCGCCATGCTCCTCCATGGCCAGCACCGAAGTCGCAGGGATCACCAGGCCGAGAAATCCGTAGCCGACGAACAGCAGCGCCGCCATGACGTCGAGCCGGTCGACGCCGGACGCCACCACCGCGAACAGCACGACCATCGTCGTCGCATAGCCGGCCACCGCGACCCGCACCACCGGCCTCAGCCCGAACCTTTCGGACAGCGTTCCCGTCAATTGCGACATGCCGATGAAGGCGACCGCGTTGATCGAGAAGAACACGCTGTAGACCGACGGCGACAGCCCGTAGTGTTCTATCAGGATGAAGGAGGAACTCGACAGATAGACGAAGAAGCTCGCCAGCCCGAAGCCGCCGATGGCCGCCAGGCCAAGGAAGTTGCGGTCGCCCATCAGGAAGCGGTAGGCCGACAGCGCGGTGCCGAACGAGCTGCCTGCACGCGCCTCGACCGGCCGCGTCTCCTTCAGCGAGGTCGCCAGCAGGATGGTGGCGAGCACCGCCCCACCGGTCACCGTCCAGAACACGGCACGCCAGCCGAAATTCTCGATAATGACGCTGCCGGTCAGCGGCGCCAGGATCGGCGACACCGAAAACACCAGCATCAGGAGCGACATCAGCTTGGCAGCTTCGGTGCCGGTGTGCAGGTCACGCACGATGGCGCGCGGCACCGCCATGCCCGCACTGGCGCCGAGCCCTTGCAGGAAACGGAAGGCGATCAGCCATTCGACCGAGGGCGCCAGCGCCGAGCCGATGCCGCCGACCATGAACAGGGCGAGGCCGCCATAGAGCGGCAGCTTGCGCCCGACCATGTCGGAGATCGGTCCGACAACGATCTGGCCAAAACCCATGGACAGAAAGAAGATCAGCAAGCTCATCTGCACGGCAGCGGTGCTGGCCTGCAGATCTGCGCCGATCGAAGGCAGCGCCGGAAGATACATGTCGATGGCGAACGGACCGATGGCCGACAACAGGCCGAGCACAACCGCGATGCGGAGGAATTGGGGATTCATGATAGCGGGCTTCTTTCAATCTGGTTTGCCGACCGGCGTGTAATCCTGGGACATCCCATCCCGTGGAATTCCTGCAGGGGGAATTCCTCTAAATCTAAGTCCATAAATTTAGACACTCTTGTCTAATTCGTCAATCACCTCTATATAATTTTCATGAAGCACGACGTTTCTCCTGACAGCATCCCGCCACGCGGCCATGAGGCAAAGCGCGCCTCGATCATGGACGCTGCCGGCGCGGTGTTCTGCCGTGAAAGCTTCGCCGGCGCCAATATCGACATGATTGCCGCCGAGGCCGGCGTTTCGCGCCAGACGATCTACAACCACCATGGCGACAAGGAGAAACTCTTCGTCGCCATCGTCCGCGACCTCACCGAGCGCTGCAATGCCGGTATCTTCGCCACCATTTCAACGTTTCCCGACCAGCCGAAGGATCTCGAGGCCGATCTGATCGCCTTCGCCGTGCGCATGACCCGCAACTGTATCTGCAGCCGCGACGGAAAGTTCCTGCGCAAGCTGATCCAGACCGAGGGCGAGCGCTATCCCGAACTGTTTGCCGAATGGCGCGAACAGGGACCGGGCAGGACATGGCCGGCGATCGCCGCCCGTTTCGCCCGCCTCGCCCATGCCGGGTTCCTCGACATCGAGGACCCCGATGTCGCGGCGCGCCAGTTCCAGGCCCTCGCCAATGCCGAATTGCAGACGACCTTCATGCTCGGCGGCACGCCGACCGATGATGAAGTGCTGCAATCCGCTACACATGGCGTGCGCACCTTCCTGCGCGCCTTCGCCAAGCGGCAGGCGGCGGCCGATGCGCAAAAGCACAGCGCGCTCGCTGGCGCCTGAGCGATCAAATCTGAGGCATGTCCTCTCGCATCTGTGCTGCCGGCATCTATATCCGGTTTACGCCGCGCTCAAGCTTGATTACAGCTATGCGGACGATTCAACGGAACCCGACAGCGACATGGCCGACGACCACATTCGCTACGACATTCTGGCCCAGGAGGCACTGCGCGGCGTCATGCGCAAGGTCCTGGCCGAAGTCGCGCGCACCGGCCTCCCCGGCAACCATCATTTCTTCATCACTTTCCTGACCGGCGCCCCCGGCGTGCGCGTGTCTTCCCGCTTGCGTGAGCGCTATCCTGAACAGATGACCATCGTCATCCAGTTCCAGTATTGGGACCTGAAGGTGACCGACACCGGCTTCGAGGTCGGGCTGTCTTTCTCCGACGTGCCGGAAAAGCTGGAAATCCCGTTCTCGGCCGTGCGCGGCTTTTACGACCCTTCCGTCAATTTCGAGCTCGAATTCGACGTGAAGACGGAGACCTCGGCAGAGGGGGAATTGGCCGGCAAGCCCGCTTCCGAACCGCTGGCCGTCGTCGCCGAGAAAAAGCCCGACAAGAAGAAGACCGCTGAGGCCGAAAAGAAGCCGGCCGCGGCCGACGCCGCCGCCAAGGGCGCCGAAGTGGTGTCGCTCGACGCCTTCCGCAAGAAGTGATCCGACGGGGCCGCGCGACATGGCCGACATCGTCAACCTCCGCCAGGCCCGCAAGCAGAAGGCACGAGCCGAGCAGGAGCGCCTGGCCGAACTGAACCGGGCGCTGCACGGCCGCTCCAAGGCCGACCGGGAGCGTGACCGTTCGATCGCCGACAAGGCAGAAAAATTTGTCGCCGGCCATCGCCGCGAACCCTCGGGCGATGCGGATTCCGCGGCTGTCAGACCGAAAAATGTGGCGCCGTTTTCGGATAAGTCCGATGCTTGAAGTGAAATGAGTCAGGTCCGGTGAGCCCGGTCGAGAAACGCTCGGTGACCATTCGCGGCCATCGCACCAGCTATTCGCTCGAAAAGCCGTTTTTCGACGATCTCGTCGCCATCGCCGCCGCGCGCAAACTGACTCTCGCAGCCCTCGTCGCCGAAATCGACGAGGCCCGGCCGCGCGATGCCAACCTGTCCTCGGCGCTCAGGCTCTACGTCCTGGATTGGGCGAAGCGCGGGATGAAACCGGTCTAGCCCGGATGGTTAGCTAGGGGCTATCCGCCACCCAGCGACTTCAGCAGATTGTCGATCGACGAGGGTTCAAGCGTGGGTTTTGGCGCGGGTCCTGATGGCGGCGGGTTGTCATTGGCCGGCGGCTGACGCGCCCGCTCGATTTTCTGCGCCTGCTCGGCCGCGGCCCTGCGCTCGGCGTCGAGCCTTGCCTTTTGTTCCGCAGCGATCCGCCTCGCCTCTTCCGCTTTCCGACGTCGCTGTTCCTCGGCCTTCGCCGCCTCGTACGCCGCTTTTTGCGCCGCCTTGGCTCTCGCTTCGGCATCCGCCTTAGCCTTGGCCTCGGCTTCAGCCTTGGCCTCGGCTTCAGCCTTGGCTTTGACCTCCTCTTCAGCCTTCGCCTGCGTCTCGGCTTTGGCTTTAGCCTCGGCTTCAGCCCTCGCCTGCGCATCAGCCTTGGCCTTCGCCTCCGCTTCGGCTTTAGCCTTTGCCTCGGCTTCGGCTTTCGCCCTGGCATCTGCCTCGGCTTTCAGCCGCGCCGCCTCCTGCTGCTTGCGCAATTCTTCGGCTGCCCTGTCGCGCTCGGCTTGCAGGGCCGCGTAGTAACGCACCTCGCGCCGCAACCGCTGCTTTTCAAGCAGCGCTGCCTGCATCGCCTCGACCCGCTGCTGCTCCTTTTCCAGCGCGCGCTGGGTCAGGAACTGCGCCAGCGGCTCACTGTCGAACCGCCGCTTCGCGGCGCCGAACGGCCCGTCAACGCTGAAATTCACGGTCGGATCGGAGCCGACCAGCGCTTCGTCGCCCGGCCGATAAGTGATCGAACCAATGGCAGCGACCATGCTGGCCTTCAGGTCCGCCGTGATGTCGGCCGACAGCGTCGCCGCCGGATTTTCAAGATTGACCGGCGGCGCCCTCAGCGTGCCACCGGCGATTGTGAAGGCGATGTCGGCATCCCCAGCCGGAAAACTGCCATCCGCGGCGATCTGCGGCGCGAAGCCGGCGGTCTTGGCCGCGTCGATATCGCGCCCAATGGCGTCGGCCTTGGCTATGACGGCGCCAAAGGCGTCGGGATTGACGCCGGCAATGGTCAAGCCTTTCAGCGCCGCCGTGCCGGAACCGGACAGCGCCGCAACCATCGCATCGACCGATTTGCCACTGGTCGAGAGCGCCGCCGAGAAATCGCCGGTTCCGCTGATGCCGGTCTCTGGCAGCACGGTGGCCAGATCGGCGCCGGCAAGCTTCAGCTGGCCGGAGAAAAACCCGGTGCCGTCATTATTCTTCAGCTCGAACAGTCCGGAAAGCGCGCCGCCGGCGAACTTTGCCTTGAGGTCCGAAACGCGGATGCCTTCGTGGTCGAGCTTCAGCGAAAGCGCCGCGTCATAGGTCGTGGCCAACGGGCCGGCGACCAGCGACGCCGTGGTCAACTCGAGTTCGGCGGTGAACGGCAGGATGGGTTTCTGGCTGAACGGGGCGGCCGGCCAAGCCCTGCCGGAGCCCAGAAAGGCCTGGTCGCCAAACACTGCCACCGCCATCGGGTCGAGATCCAGCTCATCGAGCGCCAGCGCGCCGGCAAGATGCGGCAGCCCGTCGGCGACGCCGACATTGAGGTCGCCGGAAACCGCAGCCTCGTTGACGGCGCCGCTGAGGCTGGACAGCACCAGACGGCCGTTGCCGAAGTCGGCATCGGCCGCAAGCCAAGTCGACATGCCTTTCCCCAGGCCCGGCAGCCCGACGCCTGTCGTCATCAGCCACGGCTCGATATCGGCGGCTTCCAGGCCGATCTTGCCCTTGGCGGCGGCGCCTTGCGGCGCGCTGGCGATCGTCCCGTCGAAACCGGCTTTGAAATCGTCGCCGGTCAGGTTGAAGCTTGTCGCCATGCCGCCGCCAAGCGTGCCTTTCGCCGAAACATCAGTTGTCGCCTCGCCAAGCATGCCGAGCGGCAGCGCCGGCAGGCCGTAAAGCGCCAGAAGCGCGGTGGCGTCGGTATTCCTGGCGTTGAAGGTCAACGACACCGGCGCCTCGAGAAGCCGATCGGCCAGTCCTTTGCCGGACAGCGATGCTGAAAACGCCGAGCCGCCTGCCCTGCCTTGCGCGCTGACCGCCAGTCCCGTCGTGCCGTCGCCATTGGCGGCGGCACTTGTCACCAGATCGATGCGCGCATTCTGCAACAGCTCGGGATAGGCGGCGACACGCCTCGCCAGCCCTTTCAGCACGGCATTGTCGGGATAGTGCTTCGCCGCGACATCGACCAACGGCTTGAGATCGACGGCGACCACCGAGGCATCGAGCTTGCCGGTCGGGCTCGCTGGGAAATCCTTGATCCGGCCGGTGGCGCTGATCGAGGCGCCGGCAAGTCCGCCGACCGAGAGCCGGTCGATTTCAAGCAGCCCGTCGCGCAGCCTGAGCGCCGTATCGACCGTATCGGCGGTCAGTCCGCCGGCGCTGACCGGCCCGGCCTTGATCTGGAAATCGAGGTCGCGGTCGGAAAATCGGTTGGCGCCCTTGTCGCTGATGAAGATCGAGGCGAAGGCGGCGAGCCCGTCGACGTCGAGCTCGCCGCCATCGAGCCGCATCAGCACCGACGGCCTGGCGTCTTCGCCCTGGCTGGAATCGATGCGGCCGGAAAATTTCGCCTTGCCGAGAACGAGTTCGAGGTCGCTGAAGGCCTGGCGGTTACCGGTCAGGTCGACCTTGGCCTTGAAGCCGGCGGCCGGAAGCCGGCGGATCGCCTCGTCGACATCCTTCGACAGCCAGGCGGCGAAGCCGGAAGGCTGCCCCACGGCCAGAAGCAGCGAACCGCTGAAGCCGAACTGATCCTCGAGACTGAGCACGCCGTTTGCTTCCAGCCTGGCGCGGCCCGGGAGCGTCGCGCCCAGCGACTTCACCGACCAGCCGGCATCGGCCGGCTCGGCGGAAAGGCGCACGTCACGAACCGTCGTGTCGCCGGCCACCACCGCCGGCAGCTTCACCTCGACGGTGCCCGGTATGGTCGGCTTGGGCAGGGCGAGCAGCGCCTGCTCCAACGCCGCGACGCGCTCTGACAGCGTCAGTCCGGTCGCGGCGCCGACGGCTTCATCGAACTGCACCTGAGCGCCATCGGCCTCGATTGAAAAGCGAGGGTTCGGCCCAAGGTCGACGGCAGCCTTGCCGTGGGCGGTGTAGGGATTGTCGAGTGGCCCGGTCTCGAAGCGGAATTCGTCGACGCCAAGCTTCCGGTGGTCGAGCGAGAACTTGCCGTTCAGCCTGAACCCCGGTTCCGGCTTGCCGGCGCTGGCCATCTCACCGTCGGTGCCGTCAAGCTGCGCCAAACGCTTGTCGGCGCCATTCTTGTCAGAACTCGTGACCTTGAACTGGCCCGAATAGATCGCGGCCCCATCGACAATGCCGCCATTGCCATCCGCTTCGATGACCAGCGGATAGGCGTCTGGATCGGCCTTGAGCCTGAGCCGCAACTGTCCGTCGCCACTGGCCTTGCCGGTGGAGACGACGACCGTGCTGCGCAGGCCGTCGAGCCGCAGCGAACCATCCATCCGCCAGGGTCCGGCCAGCGATCTGGCAGAGATTGTCGAATTGATCTCGGAAAGAAGATGGCTGCGGCCGCCGGCGGCATGGCGTAGCGCGATCTCTCCGTCGGTCACCGTCAGCTTCTCGATCGAGATCTGGCTGGGATCGTAGGGCGAGGACGGGCGTATCGCCCAGTCGACCGTGCCGTCGGCGGCAATGTCGATCGTTGCCTTCGGCCGCACCAGCCGCATGTCGAAGATCAGCACCTCGCCGCTCAGGAAGGGCGCCAGTTCGGCATCCATCGAAAAGGTCTCGACGGTCATTGCCGGCCGGCCGCCGGGGCCGCCGGCGACAGTGACATTCGAGAAGGTCACCGAGGGAAACGGCAGCAATTTCGCCGTTGCATCGCCCTGAACGGTGACCTTGCGGCCCAGAATGGCGCTCGCCTCGCGCTCGAAATCGGCCCGGTAGCCCGTCCAGTCGATAAAATACGGCACCACCAGCGCCGCACACAGCACCAGCACGAAAAAGCCACCGAAGATCACGAACAAGCGTGCGAGCATCAACCCCCAAGCAGTTGATTGAAAATCAGCCGCACTCTACCCGCATCAGCGTGTCGATAAAGAGGCAAATCGATCGCCCCAAGAGCAAAAGACTTTAGTCGGCCGGCAGTATCTTCCCAGGGTTCATTATGTTCTGCGGATCGAGCGCCTGCTTGATCGTGCGCATGATGTCGACGCTGTGGCCGAGTTCATGGCGCAGGAAGCCGATCTTGCCTTGTCCGATGCCGTGCTCGCCGGTGCAGGTTCCATCCATGCCGATCGCCCGCATGTTCAGCCGCGCGACAAACTCTTCCGTCTGCTTGATTTCCTTCGGATCGTCCGCGTCCATCAGCACCAGCACATGGAAATTGCCGTCACCGGCATGGCCGACGATCGGCGCGATCAGCCCCATCTCGGCGATGTCGGCTTCGGTTTGCGTGACGCATTCGGCAAAGCGCGAGATCGGCACGCAGACGTCGGTCGACAGCCCCTTGGCGCGCGGCCGCAGCGTCAGCGACGACCAATAGGCGTCGTGCCTGGCCTTCCACAGCTTCGTCCGCTCCTCGGCGACGCTGGTCCACAGGAATGGTCCGCCGCCATATTCTTCGGCGATCGTGCCGAAGGTTTCGGCCTGCTCGGCAACGCCGGCATCACTGCCATGGAATTCGACGAACAGGCACGGGCTTTCGGGATAGTCGAGTTTCGAATAGCTCTTCATCGCCCGCATCTGCAGCGCATTGACCAGTTCGATGCGCGCCACCGGAATGCCCATCTGGATTGTCGCGATCACCGCATTGCAGGCCGCCTCGACGCTGGGAAACGGACAGACGCCGCCGGAAATCGCCTGCGGAATGCCCTGCAGCTTAAGCGTCAGCTGGGTGATGATGCCGAGCGTGCCTTCGGAGCCGATCAGGAGCCGCGTCAGATCGTAGCCGGCCGAGCTCTTTTTTGCGCGCTTGCCGGTCGTCACCGTTTCGCCGTCGGCCATCACCGCCGTTAGCGACAATACATTCTCGCGCATCGTGCCGTAACGCACGGCATTGGTGCCCGACGCCCGCGTCGCCGCCATGCCGCCGAGCGATGCATTGGCGCCCGGATCGATCGGAAAGAACAGGCCGGTGTCGCGCAGGTGCCGGTTGAGATCCTCGCGCGTCACACCGGGCTCAACCGTGCAATCGAGATCCTGCGGGTTGACCGCGAGGATGCGGTTCATCCGCGACGTATCGACAGAGATCCCGCCGCCCGGCGCGTTGGTGTGGCCCTCCAGCGAGGAGCCGACGCCGAAGGCGATCACCGGCACGCGGTGCACGGCGCAGGCCGACACGATCTCCTGCACCTCCGGTGTCGTCTCCGGAAACGCCACGCCATCCGGCGCCTGGGTCGGAATGTAGGTGGTGGTATGCGCGTGCTGGGTGCGGATCGCCTGCCCGGTCTGGAACCGTTGGCCGAGCCGCTGCTTGAGGATGCCGAGCACCGCGGCGATGCCTTCTTCGTTGCGCTCGACCGGATTGAGGTCGCTCAGAGCCATCGATTCCTCCGCGAATGGACCAGTGTCCACCCTTGTTATGGACTTATGGATGCCTATCGCATCGGCCCGAAAATCGAAATCGATTTTCGGAAAGCACGATGCGAAGATTCAATGTGCTAGAGCGTACTTTGTGCGTCCAATTGGACGCACGTCGCTCTAGTCTCCCCGACCACGTCCTGTCCAGCCAGAAGGAAGTTTTCGATGTCCACCGCCGCCCCCTTCGCCTCTGCTCCCATGGCCATCGAAAAAGACTGGATCGACTATAACGGCCATCTCAACATGGCCTATTACAACGTGCTGTTCGACCGCTGTTCCGACGAAGCGTTCGAAATGATGGGGATGGGACCGGACTATGCGAAGCAGCGCCGGCTGACCATCTACACGGCGGAAGTCCATGTCTGCTATATCAGGGAGCTGCATCTCGACCACAAGGTCGATGTCTCGTTCCAGCTGCTCGACCATGACGACAAGCGGCTGAGAGCCTACCAGGAAATCCGCCATGTCGACGGCTGGCTCGCTGCCACATCCGAATCATTGTCGCTGCATGTCGACATGTCCGGACCGAAGGTGGCGCCCTTCCCGGCCGATGTCCTGGCCAAGGTCGAAGTCATGCGCGCCGCCCATGCGGCGCTGCCGATGCCTGAGCGCGCCGGCCGTTCGATCGGTATTCGTCGCAAGACGCTTGAGCCGCAGTCAGACCGCCGTTAACCTTACCAAGGTTTTAACGTGAACAAGCCGAATTGAGGCGTTGCACGACTCAGTACGGCGGTCGAGAACCGTCAGCATTGCGATACTGGCGGCGGGGGCTGAAGCGGTTCGGGGAAATTGCATGAAAACCGATATCAAGGTCGAGGCGGACAGGCTGGCGGCCGACCCACGCATCAGCGACTACGATTTCTGGCGATCGCTGAAGAACCTCAACTATGAAATTTTTACCATCGCCAACAACAACGAGCCGATCCCTTTCGCCATGATCCGCTGGCGCGCCATCCTGAAGCAAGCACGGATGAAGCGCGGCCACGCCTGATCGGTGCGGGAAAAGTAGGTTCGTTGTTCGATTGCTTTTTCTGGTGCGTTTGCGCCGCCCCTCATCCGGCTGCCGCCACCTTCTCCCCGTATGGTGACGGGGAGAAGGAAGCTTGCCGCAGCCTCGGCGCTCTTCCAGCAACGCCCGCAAATTGGCGAAACCATTGATGACAGCGTTCTTCTCCCCCGTCTCTATACGGGGAGAGAAGCCCGGCAGGGCGATCAGGGGCGGCGCGACGTTTCCAGTCAAGATGATGTACTGACGAGCGACCACCTCAACCATCAGGGCTGGTGCTTCACTGCCGCCAGCGGCGAACGCGCCACCACCGGCGACGACTGGATAATTGCGGTGTTGGTCATCGCAAACGGAATGATGCGGTCGATCACCCGTTCGAGCTCGGCCACCGAACCGACATGCGCCAGCGCGATGAAACAGTCCTCGCCGGTCACCCGATCGCACTGGGCGATTTCCGGCAAGTCGCGGATGATCTCGGCGACCACAGCCAACTGCCCGGGCACCGGCCTGATCCGCAGCCATGCCGACAGCTTCATGCCGAGCGCGGCCGGGTCGATCCGCACAGTGTAGGCCTCGATCACGCCGCTCTCCTGCAGCCGCTTGATGCGTTCGGCCACGCTCGGCGCTGACAGGCCGACCGAGC
This sequence comes from Mesorhizobium sp. WSM4846, assembly GCF_055811415.1. Lineage (NCBI taxonomy): Bacteria > Pseudomonadati > Pseudomonadota > Alphaproteobacteria > Hyphomicrobiales > Phyllobacteriaceae > Mesorhizobium > Mesorhizobium sp. WSM4846. Next base: position 99,366 of record NZ_JBVVPZ010000009.1, on the reverse strand, counting down.
GCGCCAGTTCGGCGGTGCTGGTGCGCGCATCCTTTTCCAGCAGGCACAGGATTTTCAGATCCGCCGCATCCAGATCAACATTTTCGTTTCGAACGCGTTTCAGGAAAAACTCCTTTGTTTAAGAGAAAAAATTATCTCTTTGGCTGGCCATTACCCATATAAACAGGTAAAACTGCCTGCGATAATGATCCTATGGACGATCAAGCGCAAGCCCCAGCTGCTATCCCTGCCCTCGCCGGCCCTGAGTTTGGCAGGCTGGCGACATCGCTGCCGCCGCATGTCTGGTTCGGTGTCAGCGCTGTGTTTCATTATCTCGGGCCGGCTTTCGCCGTGCTGCTTTTCCCGCATGTCGGCGTGCTCGGCATGGCCTGGCTGCGCATCGTCACGGCCGCCATTGTCTTCGCGCCGCTAACCCGGCCGTGGACGGCCTTCGCCCGCGCCGACGGGCCGACATGGCTGCTGCTTCTCGGTTTTGGCGCCTGCCTCGGCGTGATGAATTGCTCCTTCTACCTGGCACTCGAGCGCTTGCCGATCTCGCTGGTCGCGGCGATCGAATTCGTCGGCACCATCGGCGTTGCGCTGATCGGCGTCAGAAGCCCGCGCAACCTCGCAGCGCTTGCCGTTGCCGTCACCGGCACCTTGCTGCTCATCGACGTCAAATGGTCAAGCGACCCGATTGGCCTGTTCTGGGCTTTCCTCAACGGCGCGCTGTTCGTCGGCTACATCATGCTTGGCCATCGCGTTGCCCGCGCCGGCGCTGGCGACGGCATCGCCGGACTGGGCGCAGCCATGGCGGTCGCCTTCCTCATCGTGCTGCCGATCGGCTTCACCGATGCGCTGCCGGCTTTCACGACGCCGCCACTGCTCATCGCCGCCGTCGGCGTCGGCATCTGCTCGTCGGTCATCCCCTATATCTGCGACCAGCTTGCCATGTCGCGGCTGCCGCGACCGAGCTTCGCACTGATGCTGTCGTTGCTGCCGGTCACCGCCACGCTGATCGGCGTTATTGTGCTCCGCCAGATACCCAGCCCAACCGACTGCATCGGCATCGCGCTGGTGGTGGCTGGCGTCGCTTTTCACAAACCGGCAAATGCCTGATCAGGCAAGCTTCTCCTTGAGAAAGGCGATCGTCCGGCCCCAGGCGAGGTCCGCCGCGTTCTTGTCGTAGCGAGCCGCCGACGTGTCATTGTTAAAGGCATGATTGGCGCCTTCATAGACATGGATCGTGTACTCGACTTCGGCTGCATCGAGCTCCTTCCTGAAGGCGTCGATACCGGCATTGATGCGGGTGTCGAGCCCGGCATAATGCAGCAGCAGCGCCGCCTTGATCTTCGGCACATCCTCGGCCTTCGGCTGCATGCCGTAATAGGCGACAGCGGCAGCCAGATCCGGCGCATTGGCAGCCAGTGTGTTCACCGTGGCGCCGCCCCAGCAGAAGCCGACCGCGCCGACCTTGCCGTTGCCATCCTCGCTGCCCCTAAGGAAAGCGACCGTTGCGACCGCATTGGCAGTGGTTTGCGCCGGATCGAGCTTGGAAAACTGCTCGCGCGCCTTGTCTTCGTCGGCCGGCGTGCCGCCGAGCGGCGACAGGAAATCCGGGGCGAGCGCAACGAAGCCTTCCAGCGCCACGCGCCGCGTCACATCGCGTATATGCGGGTTGAGCCCCCTGTTCTCATGCACGACGATGACGGTGCCGAGCTTGCCGGACTGGCCGGCCGGCTTGACCAGATAGCCCTTCATCTCGCCACCGCTGCCGGGATAGCTGATGTCCTCGCCGGTCACGCGTGAATCGTCGTCGGCAACTATCGCCGCCCGGGCTGAATTCGCCGCCAGCAGCGGCGCGATTGCGGCGGCCGCCGCACCTGATCCGGCAAGCCTGGTCAATTGTTCCATGAAGCGCCGCCGGTCGAGCGTCAGATGCGTGTATTCGTCATACGCGTCGATCATAGCTTGGGTAATGGCGGGTCTGTTGACGGCGGGGTTGGCAGGGCTCGGTTTTGTCATGGCGCTCTCCTCGGCTTCGGGAACATGTCCGCCGCGCAAGATAGGGTAGAAGCCCGCACGGTCCAGTCACGGATCGGTGAGGCGCTGCTGACGCGAGCACAGGTCCGCCAGACCGGCGGCTGGTCCAGGATGACACCGTTCGACTGGTGCGCTGTCCCACTTTCTCCGACCCGCCGTGCCTGTCGAGCAGGCCGGCGCTATGGCTGGCGTGCCATCGGATTTGCAACTCCCCCGGCTGGACAGAGAACAAAACGGAGACACTTCTGGCCTTTCGCTGCCGAATCACTACATTCGGGGAAGATGTCCGGCTTTTCGGAAGATATGCCTTTTTTTGATGAACCGAACGCGCGGCCCGTGGCCCCGTCGGGCATTGCTGCGCGCGCCATGGCTGCCCGCAGCGGCCATGCCAATGCGCCCGATTATCTGAACGGGCTCAACCCCGAGCAGCGGCTGGCGGTGGAAACCACCGAGGGTCCGGTTCTGGTGCTGGCCGGCGCCGGCACCGGCAAGACGCGCGTCCTGACCACCCGCATCGCCCACATCCTCGCCACCGGCAGGGCCTTCCCCTCGCAGATCCTCGCCGTCACCTTCACCAACAAGGCGGCGCGCGAGATGAAGCAGCGCATCGGCCTGCTGATCGGCGAAGGCAATGTCGAAGGCATGCCGTGGCTCGGCACCTTCCACTCGATCGGTGTCAAGCTGCTGCGCCGCCACGCCGAGCTTGCCGGGCTCAAATCCGACTTCACCATTCTCGACACCGACGACGTCGTGCGCCTGATCAAGCAGCTCATCCAGGCCGAAGGACTGGACGACAAACGCTGGCCGGCCAAGCAGTTCGCCCAGATGATCGACGGCTGGAAGAACAAGGGGCTTGGCCCCGCCGAGATTGCCGAGGGCGACGCCCGCGCCTTCGCCAACGGCAAGGGCCGCGAGCTCTACAAGGCCTATCAGGAGCGGCTGAAGACGCTGAATGCCTGCGACTTCGGCGATCTTCTGTGCCACCCGATCCGCATCTTCCGCGCCAATCCGGACGTGCTGAAGGAATACCACAAGCGCTTCCGCTACATCCTCGTCGACGAGTACCAGGACACCAACACGGCTCAATACATGTGGCTGCGGCTGCTGGCGCAGCGGCCGGATGCCGGACGAGCTTCAACATCAACAGGTTTGCGAACGGCCGAAGGCCGCAAGCCCGACCGGGCGTCCGAGCCGTTGCGAGGCCCCTCCCGCGACGCCGAAGGCGCGCAAAAAAGGGGGGTCGGGCCCGCGCCGGCAGGCGCGGAACAGCCCGTGAGCGAGAATAAAGTCAACATCTGCTGCGTCGGCGACGACGACCAGTCGATCTATGGCTGGCGCGGGGCCGAAGTCGACAACATCCTGCGCTTCGACAAGGATTTTCCCGGCGCCACGATCATCCGGCTGGAACGCAACTACCGCTCTACCGCGCACATCCTCGGCACAGCCTCCCACCTCATCGCCCACAATGAAAGCCGCTTCGGCAAGACGCTGTTCACCGAAAAAATCGCCGAGGACGACGAGAAGGTGCATGTCCATGCCGCCTGGGATTCCGAGGAAGAGGCCCGCGCCGTTGGCGAAACCATCGAGGCCTACCAGCGGCAGAAGCACAATCTCAACGACATGGCCATTCTTGTCCGCGCGTCCTTCCAGATGCGCGAGTTCGAGGACCGCTTCGTCACCCTCGGCCTCAACTACCGCGTCATCGGCGGCCCGCGCTTTTACGAGCGCCTCGAAATCCGCGACGCCCTCGCCTTCTTCCGCGTCGTCGCGCAAGGCGCAGACGACCTCGCCTTCGAGCGCATCGTCAACGTGCCGAAGCGCGGGCTGGGCGAAGCCACCATCCGCCAGATCCACGACACCGCCAGGGCGCTGCGCATCCCGATGCTGGAGGCTGCGGAAAAACTCGCCGAGAGCGACGAGCTGAAGCCAAAGCCGCGCGCAGCGCTGCGCGAAGTCGCCGCCAATTTCGAGCGCTGGCAGAAGGCGCTGGAGACCACGCCGCACACCGAGCTGGCCGAGACCATCCTGGAGGAGAGCGGCTACACAGACATGTGGAAGAACGACCGCTCGGTAGAAGCGCCCGGCCGGCTGGAAAACCTCAAGGAACTGATCCGCTCCATGGAGGAGTACGAATCGCTGCGCTCCTTCCTCGAACATGTAGCGCTGGTGATGGACGCCGAGCAGAACGCCGAACTCGACGCCGTCAACATCATGACGCTGCATTCGGCCAAGGGCCTCGAATTCGAGACCGTTTTTCTACCCGGCTGGGAGGAAGGCCTGTTCCCGCATCAGCGCGCGCTCGACGAGGGCGGCCGCTCCGGGCTGGAGGAAGAGCGGCGGCTGGCCTATGTCGGGCTGACCCGCGCCAAGAAGAACCTGCATTTGTGGTTCGTCTCCAACCGCCGCATCCACGGCCTGTGGCAATCGACGATCCCGTCGCGCTTCCTAGATGAATTGCCGGAAGCCCATGTCGAAGTCGCCGAGAGCGGCAACTCCTATGGCGGTTACGGCAATGCCTATGGCGGCGGCTCCTTCGCGTCCGGACGAGGCGGCCAGGCGGCAGGACGACAGAATCCTTACGGCGCTTCGCGCTTCGACAATGTCGGCGCAGAAAAATCCGGCGCCTTCTCCAGCACCTATGCAACGCCGGGCTGGCAGCGCGCGCAGCAGAACCGCACCGAGGCGACCGACCGCAACTGGGGCTCGCGTTCCGGCCATCAGGTCGAGCGCATCGGCTATGGCGAGACCGACAGTGGCTATGGTGCCGGCCGCACCTCGATCAAGGGCCGCACCATCGACGGCGAGCTGGTCGCCAAATCCGTTGCCGACAAGCCGTCGGCCTTCAGCGTCGGCGACCGCGTCTTCCACCAGAAATTCGGCAACGGCAACATTGCCGCCATCGACGGCAACAAGCTGACCATCGACTTCGACAAGGCCGGCCAGAAACGCGTGCTGGACGGGTTTGTCACCGGGGTGTGAGTCTCCCCCTCACCGATACCGCGCCTGGTTCCATTTGTGGCCGAGCAGCGACAGGATGATGATCAGCCCGTTGAAGAACTGGACATAGAAGCCGCTCAGGCCTGCCGCGACGACGCCGGTCTGGATGAAGGACACAGTGACGGCGCCGATGGCGCCGCCGACCACGGTGCCGACGCCGCCCCAGGTCGGCGTGCCGCCAACGAACACCGATGCCAGCACCGGCAGCAAATAGCCGTCGCCAGCCGTCGGCCACCAGGTGAAGTTGATCATCACCGAGAAGGTGCCGGCGATCGCCGCCCCGATGCCGACGAAGACGAACACTTTCACCCGCACGCGCTTGACGTCGATGCCCATCTGCTGGGCGCTGTCGGGATTGTCGCCGACCACCTTCACCTGCGCGCCGAAGCGATGCCTGTTGTAGAGCAGCGCCGACAGCACGACGAAGCCGATGGCCCAGAAGATCTGCACCGGGATGCCGTAGAGCTGGCTGGAGAAGGTCTTGTAGGCCCAGCTGTCGGCAAGGCTGGTCAGCGCCGTCGACTTGCCTTCGTTGATGATCTGGATCAGGCCGCGCAGCAGGAAATTCATGCCGAGCGTGGCGATCAGCGACGACAGCCCGCCATAGACGACCAGCGACCCAACCAGGAAGCCGAGCAACGTGCCCGTTGCAATGGCGGCGGCGATGCCGAGAAACGGGTCGTAGCCGGCCTGCACGACCAGCGCGAAGACCCATGAGGCAAAACCCATCGTCGCAGGAAACGACAGGTCGATCTCGCCGCAGGTGACGACGAAGACCAGCGGCACCACCACGAACAGCGCAACCGGCAACGTGGTGAGCACGGAACTGTAGAGATACCAGGTGGTGAAGACGGTCGGGTTGGCGATCATGAACACCGTCATCATCACCACGAACACGGCAAGCGTGCCGAGTGCGGCGCGGTTGTCGAGGATGAAGCCGCGCATCCAGTGATCGGATGGGTGTCTCCACTCCTTCCGGGGATTGCCGGGACGGGAAATTGCGGACGGCTCGTGCAGATCGGGCTCCATTGTCTTGCTCATCGTGCTCTCTGCTCCGGGTCGCCGGCGTCGTGCAGTCCCGGCAATCCACCCGGATGCGCGACGTCTTCCATGAAGTTGATGAGGTCTTCGGCCGACTTGACCTGGCTGCGGTCGGCGGTGAGCGCGACCTTGCCGCGGTCCAGCACGACGAAACGATCGGCGATGTCGAAGACGTGGTGGATGTTGTGGCCGATGAACAGGATCGAGCGTCCGCTCGCCCGCACCTGGCGCACGAAATGGAAGACTTTGGCGGTCTCAGTCAGCGACAGCGCCGTTGTCGGCTCGTCGAGGATGATCAGGTCGGCCTGCTTGTAGATTGCCCGCGCGATCGCCACGCCCTGGCGTTCGCCGCCGGAGAGCTGGCCGACGATCGACTGCGGCGTGAACACTTTCGAGGTGAAGCCAATCTCGCGCATCAGCCGGCTCGCCTCTTCGATTTCCTTGTTGACCTTCAGCCAACCGAGAAAGCCGGTGAGTTCGCGGCCCATGAAGATGTTGCGCACGATCGTCTGCTGCACGGCCAGCGCCCGGTCCTGGAATACCGTCTCGATGCCGGCGTCGCGCGAGCGCGCGGCGCTCCAGCCGGTCACCGGCTGGCCGCGGACGAGGATCTCGCCGCTGGTCGGCTTGACCACGCCGGAGAGGATCTTGATCAGCGTCGACTTGCCCGCGCCGTTGTCGCCGATCAGGCCGACCACCTCGCCGCGGTCGACGCTGAGATTGACCCCACCCAGCGCATAGACCTGACCGTAGGACTTGCTGATGTCGCGCAGTTCGATGAGGCGTTCGGCCATGGCGATCCTCGCTTGGTTCCGGCTGCGGTCGGAAGACCGGCAGCCGTGTCAAAAGGTCAGCGCAGCGCCTGCTTGGCGAGCTCGGCGACGATCTCGTAATTGTCAGGCGTGACGAAGCCGGCGCCGGTGTCGACATTCATTGGCGCCAGGCCCAGCACCACCTGCTGGCAGAGGCTGAGGATCGGCAGATAACCCTGCAGGAACGGCTGCTGGTCGGCCGTCAGCTGGACCCAGCCGCCCTTGAAGCCCTCGACGATCTGCGGGCTGGTGTCGAAGCCAAAATTGAAGATATCGCCAGCCTTCCTGCCCGCCGCCTGCATGTAGGTCGGGACGTTGCCCAGCATCTGTCCGCCGGGATAGCCAACCGCCTTGACATCGGGATTGTTGAGGAGTGCTGCGGTAATCACCGGAATGGCCAGATTAGGGTCGGAAGCCCATTCGCCGCTCGGCGGCGAGGAGAGCTGGATGACCTCGACGCCCGCCTCTTTCAGGGCGGCGACCGTGCCGCGCTCGCGTGCGCCGCGGCTCTCGTTCTCGAACGGGCCGATCATGATCGCCTTGTCGCCGGCCTTGAGCCCGGCCAGCTTGAACGCCTCGGCGCCGAGCGCGCGGCCCTGCTCTTCCTGCTGGGCGCCGACATAGCCGCCGCCGAACGCTGCCGTGACCTTCGGCACCGGCACGTTCTGGTACATCATCCTGATGCCGTCCTTGTGCGCCTGTTCGGCCAGCGGCATGATCGAAGCATCGCCAGGGTGGCCCATCATGGCGATGCCGCCGGGCTTGACCGCGACGGCCTCGCGCAATTGCTGCACCATCTTCTCGACATCCCACTGGGAGAAGATGTAGTCGACCTTTGGCCCAAGATCGGCCTGGGCCTGCTTGGCGCCATTGTAGACGATGGTGCCGAAGGCGTCGCCCTCGGCGCCGCCGACGAAGAAGCGGATGTGGACGTCCTTGCACCACTGGGCATCGAGCGCCCGGGCGGGCAAGGTGGAGATTGCGGCGGCGAGCGCCGTGGCGGCCGCCATGACGGTCGAGCGCAGAACTGTCCTCATCGTGATGCTCATGCACGTTCCTCCCTTTGTTCCCTCGCAAGCCGAGGGGTCTTCGACGAATGCTTCGGCTTCTCGCCGCAATGCTTCGCTGGCCGGCTCCCTGTTTGATGCATGTCGTTGTCGCAAAACCGCTGCACACCCTTGGGTCAGGCCAGAGGGAATGCTCTTGCGCGACATGCATTAGCCTCACGCCGGGTTCGGCAGATACGTCGCACCTCCCCGGCATTGCTTGAGGTAGTCCAGCGCCCGCACTTGCCCGGTAATCTCAAGGTCGCCGCGATAGACCGGGTCGTGCCAGCCTTCGATGTCGATGGCGCCCCTGTATCCGGCCAGCCGCAATTCGCTGATCACCCGCGTCCAGTCGCTGTCGCCGAAGCCAGGCGTGCGCATTTGCACGAACGGCAGCCGGCCGAACACGCCATGCTCGCGGATCACGTCCCAGCGCACCGTCGCGTCCTTGCCGTGGACATGAAAAATGCGCGGCGCCCATTTGCGGATCTGCGGGATCGGATCGATCAGGTAGACGAGCTGGTGGCAGGGCTCCCATTCCAGGCCGAGATTGTCATCTGGCAATTCGTTGAACATCAGCTCCCAGGCGTCCGGATTGTGGGCGATGTTCCAGTCTCCATCAGCCCAGTTGCCGTCCATCGCGCAATTCTCGAAGGCGATGCGCACGCCCTTGTCGGCGGCGCGCCGGGCCAGTGGTCCCCAGACCTCGCGGAAGCGCGGCAGGCTGTCGGGCAGCGGCTTGCCGCGGAGGCGGCCGGTGAAGCCGCTGACCATCGCGGTGCCGAACAGATGCGCATGGTCGATGGCCGTTTCCCAGGCATCAAGCACGCCGCGATCGACATCGCCGCTTTCCAGCGGATTGCCGAAGACGCCGAGCGAGGAGACGACGACATCGGCGTCACCGATCGCCTCGCGGATCTGGCCGGCCAGCCGTGGAAGATCCTTGTCGCCCAGCGTCTGCCAGAAGAAGGGCTGGATGCTCTCGAAGCCGAGCGGCAGGATCGCCTTAATATAGGCGGCCGGGTCATCGAGATTGGCCCGCACCATGGTGCCGATCCTGATGTCGAGAAGCGGGTTTGGCATCGTCACCCTTCCTGTGCGATCGCGACCCGGCGCCCGGTTTCGGCGCTTTCGATCGCGGCAAAGACCATGGCCAGGCTCTTGATGTTGTCGGCGCCGCGCGTCTCCGGCTCGCTGCCGGTTTCGACGGCACGCACAAAATCCTGGATGATGCCGAGATGGCCGCCGATGCGGTCTCTCGGATCGAGCGGCGGCACGGCGAGCGGCTCAGTGCGATCGAACAGGCCTTCACGGATAGGCCGCGCGACTTCCGCCATCAGCCCGTCCTCACCGTCCCAGACCAGGCTGCCGTGCTCGGCGACGATGCGCCATGTGCTCTCCCAACTGGTGCGGAACCCGTCGGCGCACCAGGAGCCGGCATAGGTGAACAGCTTGCCGCCGCCGAGCTCGAAGATTGCGGTGGCCGACGATCCCTGCCGGTACCAGGAATTGACCGGCTCCCATTCCTGGCAGTAGACGCTGGCCGGCGCGCCGCCGACCATGTAGCGGGCGGCGTCGAAAGTATGGATCGCCATATCGAGCAGCAGGACATGGCGCATCTCCTCGCGAAACCCGCCGAAATGCGGCGCGACGAAGAATTCGGCGTGGATGCTGGTTGGCGCACCGATTGCGCCGGAATCGAGAAAACGCCTGATGCGCCTGACGTTGGCGACATAGCGGCGGTTCTGGACGACGGCGTGCACGCGCCTGGCGCGTCGGGCAGCCTCGACGATGGCGCGCGCGTTCTCCGGGCTGTCAGCCAGCGGCTTCTCCGTCAGGAGATGGCAATGATGGGCAAAGGCCGAAAGCGCGACATCGCGCCGGGCCGCGGGAACCACGACGTCGAACACAGCGTCGGGCCTGGTCTGGTCGAGCACGGCGTCAAGATTGGTCCCGACAATGGCGCCGGCAAGCTCGTATTCGCGCGCCCTTGCCGTCGCCCTGTCGGCGTCGAGATCGACAAGGCCGACAATAGCCAACCCGTCGATCTGCCTCGCCGCATCGAGCCAGTGCTTGCTCATCGCTCCGCAGCCGACCAGGACGACATTCATCATCCAGCGCTCCTCCTCCGCTCGGCCCCTCCAGACCGGTCGTCACGCATTCACGGCATGACCGTAAACGATTTTCCGTAAACGTTTACGAGAACACACCGGAAGGCGTAGAATGTCAATTGGCCGCTCGCGAAAATCACCTAGATCACCTTGGCCTGAAGTGCGGTCGATGATAGCCAGGCAAGGGGGAGAACTGTCCTTTGGCGTCCAGCATTCACGACCTTGCGCGTCACCTGAACATTTCGATCGGCACCGTGTCGCGCGCGCTCAACGGCCGTGCCGACGTCAATGCCGACACCCGCCAGCGCGTGCTCGATGCGGCGGCAAAGCTGAACTATTCGCCGAACCAGTCCGGCCGCAGCCTGCGCCGCGGCGTCACCCACTCGATCGCCTTCATGCTGCAGCCGCACCCGGGCGACCAGCAATATGGCGAGCCGTTCTTCATTCCGTTCCTGACCGGGCTGCAGGCGAAACTCGCCGAAAGCGGGCTCGACCTGATCGTGGTGATGGGCGCGCCGGGCGACTACCAGCAGGAGCGCCTGCGCCGGGTGGTCGAGACGCGTCGGGCCGACGCCGTGGTGCTGGCCTATACGCGTCGCGAGGACGAGCGCATCGATTACCTGACCAGGGTCGGCTTCCCGTTCGCGACGCTCGGCCGCAGCCGCTCCGGCGCCAAGACCTACCCGTCGCTCGACCTCGATTTCGAAAAAGCCGGGGCCGACGCGGTCGACCGCCTGGTGGCGCGCGGCCACCGCCGCATCGCCGCCATCCGCCCGTCCCTCAACCTTAATTTCGGCTATCTGTTCCTGGCCGGCTATCGCAAGGCCTTGCGGCGGCACGGCATCGAGGTCGACCCCGGGCTGATCGCGAAAGGCTTCATCAACGAGGCCGGCGGCGACGCGGTGACGCCGCAGGTCATGCGCTGCAAGGACCCGCCGACCGCCATCATCTTCAACAATGACGCGATGGCACTCGGCGGCTGCAAGGCGCTGGCCGAGATGGGCATCAAGCCAGGCCACGACATTGCGGTGATCGTCATCGTCGACACGCCGCTGTGCCGCTATTTTTCACCGGCACTGACCGGCTTCCGCCCTCGCCTGGAGCCGATGGGACGGCGGCTTGCCGAAATGTTGCTGGCGTCGATCCCCGCCTTCGCCGGCCCCGAAGGCGCGCGGATCATCCGTGAGGTCTGGCCGCTGGAACTGATCGCGCGCGACAGCGATTGATGATGGCCGGGCCTTCCCTCCAGCCACGTCGATCGCCTAGGATGAGCCAGGCGCTGCAGGGGAGAATCCATGGGCAAGGGACGGGTCGAGGCATTTTCCGATGGCGTCCTGGCCATCATCATCACCATCATGGTGCTGGAATTGAAGGTGCCGCATAGCGCGGATTTTTCCGCGCTGGCACCGCTATGGCCCACTTTTCTCAGCTACGTGCTGTCCTTCATCTATGTCGGCATCTACTGGAACAATCTGCACAACATGTTCCACACCGTGCAGCGGGTCGATGGACGCGTGCTGTGGGCCAATCTGCATCTGCTGTTCTGGCTATCGCTGATGCCCGTGACCACGGCCTTCATGGGTGAAAACCATTTCGCGCCGGTGCCTGTTGCCGTTTACGGTGTTGTCCTGGCGCTTTGCGCAGCCGCCTACTTCATTCTGGTCGTCATGCTGCATCGGCTGCATGGCAACGACACTGCCTTCGCCAGAGCGGCAGGCACCGACCGCAAGGAAAAGATCTCGGTGGTCCTCTACATCGCCGCCATTCCGCTGACCTTCTTCAATCAATGGATCAGCGTCGCGCTCTACGTGCTGGTTGCTATGATCTGGTTCGTGCCGGACAAGCGGTTTGAAAGGCAGATCGAAAAATAGGTCTGCCCTATCCCCGCATCGCCTTCAGCTTTTCGGCCACCGAGGCAGCGAGGTCGGCATAGCGTTCCTCCAGCCGCTCGGCCGCCTTGATCACCGAAAAATCATGGCCGAATTTTTCCAGCGCCATGCGCAGCTTCTCGACGAATTCCGCCTGTTTTTCGAGCGCCGAAAACAGCGTTCTCACTTGCGCTTCGCTGATGTCGGGATTGGCAAGCATTTGCGGCACCTCGCGGCTCATCTGGTCGCCGGTGGCGGTCTGTTCTTTCAGGATCTCGATCCAGTCGGTCAATCGGTAAACTCCTTCTTACGCGGACAGCATGCGCAGCGCCTGCCGATGTGGTCAACCCAAGGACGCCCAAACGGGCTTGCGCGAGCCTGTCGCCGCCTTAAGTTCGGCGCAACCTGAACGAGGACACGATCGATGACCACCGACGCCGAAATCCAGAGCGCTTTGCCTGCCCTTGGCTACGGCAACGTTGCCGTCATCACCGGCGGCGCCAGCGGCATCGGCCTTGCCGCGGCCAGGCGGCTGGCGGCAACGGGCCTGAAAATCGTGCTTGCCGACATCGGCGGCGCGCGGCTCGATGAGGCTGCCCGCGCCGTTGCCACGATTGCCGGCGACAGTGCCGTGCTCGCTGTCGCGACCGACGTCTCGCAGCCCGACGAAGTCGACCGGCTGGCCGAAAAGGCGTTCGATGCCTTCGGCAGCGTGTCGCTGTTGATGAACAATGCCGGCGTCGGCAACAATCCCGGCAAACCCTGGGAGAACCGCGACGCCTGGAAGCGGCTGCTGGACATCAATTTCTGGGGCGTCGTCCATGGCGTCGAGGCCTTCGTGCCGCGCATGCTGGCTGCAGGAAAACCGGGCCTGATCGTCAACACCGGCTCCAAGCAAGGCATCACGACGCCGCCCGGCAACCTTGCCTACAACGTTTCCAAATCAGGTGTGAAGAGCTTTACCGAAGGCCTGGCGCATGCGCTGCGTAACGAGCCCGGTGCCAACATCGCCGCGCATCTGCTCATTCCAGGGTTCACTTTTACCGGACTGACCGAGGGTGCGACCGAAAAGCCCGCTGGGGCCTGGACAGGCGAGCAGGTGATCGACTTCATGCTGGCCGCGCTGGTGCGTGGCGACTTCTACATCCTGTGCCCCGACAACGAGACGACGCGGCCCATGGACGAAAAGCGTATGGCCTGGGCGATCGGCGACATCATCGAAAACCGCCCTGCCCTGTCGCGCTGGCACCCGGATCACAAGGAGGCTTTCGCGGCGTTCATGGAAAGCTGACGCTCACGCCGCATGTTTCTTCGAGCCGCGCTTTTGTGCAGTGGCTTTCTTGACCGCTGTATCATGCCGTTTCGCCGCCTGTTCACATTTTTTGCGAATCTCCTCGACCTCGGATTCGGTCAGGTGCTCGATGCCGATAAAGGTATTGTGAGCTTTGCCGACCCGGATCAACTCGTCGAGTTTCGTTTGAATCGCCGTGCCGTCGCGGTTCTGGGTGTTCTGGATGAGGAACACCATCAGGAAGGTGACGATCGTCGTGCCGGTGTTGATGATGAGCTGCCATGTATCGGAAAACCCGAACATCGGTCCGCTTGCCGCCCAGACAACGATGATCAGAAAACAGACGGCGAATGTCGCCGGCAGACCGGCAAGATGGGCAACGTAGGTGGCGATCCTGGTGAAAAGCTTCTCCATCATGGCAGGAGAAACAACCAGCATCCGCTCCGGGTTCCCTCCTTTCACCGACGTAGCCGTTTAGAGACCCGCAAGGATCAGGGGATTTCGTGCTCCCAGCGGTCGAGAAAGGCCTCGATGGAAAGCGCCTGCATGTCGGGAATGGCCCTGGCGAGTTTTTCGACCGACCAGTCCCACCAGCCGAGGCTTTCAATCCGCGCAGCGGTTTTCTCGGCAAAACGCTGGCGCAGCGGCTTGGCCGGAACGCCGGCGACGATTGCATAGGCAGGTACATCGCGCGTCACCACCGCATTGGCGCCGACGATCGCGCCATTGCCGATGGTCACATCAGGCATGATTACCGCGCCATGGCCGATCCAGACGTCGTGGCCGATGGTGACGGACGTCGCCCGCCGCCGTTCGCGGAACGCCGCGTCGACGCCCAGCCAGCGAAAATACTCGTTTGGCCGGTAGCTGACCTTGTGCTGGGTCAACCGCTCAATCGGATGCTCGAGCGCGTTGATACGGCTGTTGGCGGCGATCGAACAGAACTTGCCTGTTGTCGTGTAGATCGCCTCGGCATGGCGCTCGAAATAGGAGAAGTCACCGACTATGACTTCGCGCAGGATGACCCGCTCGCCGATCGAGGCGTAGCGCCCAAGCTTGCATGCCTTCAATTCCGCGGTCGGATGAATGCGCGGCTCGGGGTCTTTCAGGACAAGATTTTCGGGACGGTCCATGCCGGCGGCTTTACGCCCGAGCGATTGGTCCCGCAAGCGGGGACCAATCGTCGTCACCTGTTTCCAGAGCCTATTTCGGCTTGCCGTTGGTCCACACCACGTTCTGGCCATAGAGCGGCACCGTGGTGACCGACATTTTCGCCGAACCGTCCTGCACCTGGCGCGAATGCGACAGATAGATCAGGGTCTCGTTGGTCTTGTCGTAGATGCGGTTCACCACCTGTTTCTTCCAGATCAGGCTGATGCCTTGCTTGAACACCTCTTCGCCGGCCTCGCTCATGTCGATGTCGCCGATGGTGATCGGCCCGGTTTGGCGGCAGGCGATCGAGGAATCGGATGGGTCCTCGAACCAGTTGCCCTTTTGCAGGCGATCGATCACGCCACGGTCGAAATAGGAGACATGGCAGGTCACGCCTTCTACCTTCGGGTCCTTGATCGCCTCGACGATGATGTCGTTGCCGAGCCAGTCGACGCCGACCTTGCCGACCTCCTGGGCGACAGCCGCACCAGCACCGACGACAAGGCACGCGGCCAAAGCGCCGCCGATCAGTTTTCGCCCAATCAGTCCTTGCCCAAACAGTCCTTGCCCAATCATTCCTTGCAAGGAAGCCTCCTGCCGTTCGAGTTTTGCCGACCTCAGGTGGGACGGCGGGCAGCACTTTGCAAGCGGATCATTTTTTAGGGAAAGCCGGTTGCGGCAACGCGACATCTTTGCGCGAGCGAGATCAAACCGTTAAGAGTGTTCGCCAACAAGCTGCAAAGGCGCCGATACGGCGCCGATGAAAATCGCGACGGACAGCCAATTGATGATGCGTTCAATACTGGTCGGCATTCTCGTCCTGATGGCGGCGGGCATCGGCTGGCTCACCTTCGAGTGGTACCGTGGGCATTATGGCGGCGAGCCGTTCGGCGCGCCGTTCACGCTGGTCGACCAGAAGGGCGCCCCGATCACCGAGGCTGCCTTTCGCGGCCACCCCAGCGTCGTCTTCTTCGGCTTCACCCACTGCCCGGAAGTCTGCCCGACCACGCTGTTCGAACTGGCCGGCTGGCTGAAGACGATGGGCGACGATGGCAAGAACCTGCGCGCCTATTTCGTGACGGTCGACCCGGAGCGCGACACGCCCGAAATCATGAACGCCTATATCAGCAACTTCTCCGATCGCATCCTCGGCATCACCGGCGACCCGGACAAGGTCCGCGCCATGGCCAAATCCTTCGGCATCTATTCGAAAAAGGTCGATACCGGCAACGGCGACTACACGATGGACCACACTGCTTCGGTGCTGCTGCTCAACGCCAGGGGCGATTTCGCCGGCACCATCGCCTATGGCGAAAGCCCGGACGCCGCCATCGCCAAGCTCAAGCGGCTGGCGGCAGGTTAGTGCATGGTCCCGAACCGACGGTCCGCGCCAGCGAAAAGTGGGAACCGGTTTTCGGACAAGATCATGCTTACGAAGAAAATCGTTTGATGACCCAAACGCGGCTTTATTTCAGCACTGGAAAGATCGAGGCCGACCGTATCTTCGCGGCGTTCGAAGCGGCATTCGAAGATGAGGGCCTGCCGATTGGCTTGGTCGAAGTCGACGAGGACCGCGACATCCACGAAGTGTCACTCTATGCCGACGGCGATGTCGATGCCGTCGAGGCGCGCTTGAAGGAGATCCTTGCCGGGCTGGCCCTGTCGAGGCCGATTGCGCGCGAGCCCGTGCCTGATATCGACTGGGTGACGCGTTCGCTGGAGGGACTGAAGCCGGTGCGCGCCGGCCGTTTCTTCGTCCACGGCGCGCATGACCGCAGGAAGCGCCACAGCGGCGAGCTCGCCATCGAGATCGAAGCGGGCCTCGCCTTTGGAACCGGCCATCACGGCACCACCGCCGGCTGCCTCGAAATGCTGGAACAGGTCGTGCGGCGCGAACGCCCGCGCAACGCGCTCGACCTCGGCACCGGCAGCGCGGTGCTGGCCATCGCGCTGGCCAAGCTCGCCCATATCCCGGTGCTGGCGACCGACATCGATCCGGTCGCCACAAAAGTCGCCGCCGCCAACGCGCGGCTCAATCACGTCAAGGCGCTCGTCGAAACGGTGACGGCGCCGGGCTTTCATCATCCGATCTTTGCCGCGCGCGGGCCTTTTGGCCTCATCGTCGCCAATATACTGGCGCGGCCGCTGATGCGGCTGGCGCCCGAAATGGCCAGGCATGTCGGTTTGGGCGGCTCGATCGTGCTGTCGGGCATCCTCGACCGGCAGCGCGACGCGGTGATCTCCGCCTATGTCGGCCAGCAGTTCCGCCATGTCAGGACGTTGCATCGCGAAGGCTGGGTGACGATCCACCTCAAGCGGTGACGCGCAGCGCCTTCAATCGCACGCCGCAAATTCGCTCAGACATAGCGCGACCTTGCCGCCTTCTTCAGTTCTTCGCGATCGTAGCCGTTCGCTTTCAGCGTTTCGTCGTCAAAGCCAAGCAGAACCCCGCTCACATAGCGGCTCGCTTCGCGCTGGCGCGCTTCGATGAGAGCGTTCACGGCGCTTCTAAAAAATCCGCGTCTGGCTGAAATCGTGGACATGATGGTCTCCTTTGCAGGGCAGTAAGACTCGTTCCTCCACGCCAAAAAGGTAAGCTCTGCTGACCTTTTTTTAAATCGCTGATTCTGCATGGCGTCCATGCGCAAAAGCGATGCTGGACCGAACAGGGCAATCACTGCAGGCAAAAGAGGGCCTCCCAGCTCACGTAGAATGATCACCGTCGATGTCGGCGCTGCCCCTCATTGCCCTGCCGGGCATTTCTCCCCGTATAGTGACGGGGAGAAAAACGCCTTCGCGAACGATTTCGCCAATCTCCAGCGTTGCGGAAAGGATGCCGAGGTTGCGGTCAGCCCCTTCTCCCCGTCACTATACGGGGAGAAGATGCCGGCAGGCAGATGAGGGGCAGCGCAGACCTGAAGCGATTGCCCTGCTGGACCGAATTCGGCCGGCGCCTGGCGTAGCAAAAGTCGATTCCGATTTCCGGGGTCATGCGCTACGGTCGCGCCAAAGCATCGGGCCCAAAAAGTGGAAACCGGTTTGGGACAACCCGATGCTCAAACAAAAGGCTAGATGTGAGCGGCGGCACGGTTCGACTTGAAAGTCCGCCGCTCACATCCAGCATCCGAGGAGAGGCCATGATGTTCCAGACCTTTGATTCCGCAGGCGACCCCGCCGTCGGCAAGCCACGTGTGGCGTTGCTGCGTCAATGGCTGGCGGCCAACGGGCTGGACGGCTTCATCGTGCCGCGTGCCGACGAGCATCAGGGCGAATATGTCGCCGACCGCTCGGCGCGGCTGAAATGGCTGACCGGCTTCAGCGGCTCGGCCGGCGTCGCAATCGTGCTCGGCGAACGTGCCATCATGTTCGTCGACGGCCGCTACACGCTGCAGGTGCGCCACGAGGTCGATCTCGACATCTTTTCGATCGAGAGCCTGGTCGACAATCCGCCCGCCACCTGGATCAAGGACAATCTCGGCAAGGGCGTGCGGCTTGGCTTCGACCCGTGGCTGCAGACGATCGGCGACGTGAAAGCGCTGAAAGCGTCGGCCGAAAAATCGGGAGCGACATTGGTGCCGCTCGAGAGGAATCCGATCGACGCCATTTGGGAGAACCAGCCCGAACCGCCGCTGGCGCCGGTCGAGCTTCATCCTATCGGCTTTGCCGGCGAATTGGCCAAGGACAAGCTGGCGCGGCTGGCCGAGTCGATCGGCAAGGATGGCGCCACCCATGCCGTGCTGACCGACCCGTCCTCCATCGCCTGGGCCTTCGACATCCGCGGCGGCGATGTGCCGCACACGCCGCTGGCGCTCGGCTTCGCCGTGCTCGCCGCCGATCGATCGCACCTGCTTTTCATGGACCAGCGTAAGTTTTCACGCACCGTCGCGGCCTATCTGACGCAGCTCGCTGAATTGCACGGACCCGGTGAATTCGAAGCTGTTATCGCAGCCCTGGCCAAGCGCGGCGCGAAGATCGCGCTGGATCCGGTGCTGGCGGCGGAGAAGCTCAGGATGCTGGTCGAGGACAATGGCGGCACCGTCATCACTGCGCCAGACCCTGCCCGCATTCCGCGCGCGACGAAAAACCAGGCCGAGATCAACGGCGCCCGCGCCGCGCACCGCCGCGATGGCGCCGCGGTCGCCAAGCTGCTTTGCTGGCTCGACCGCCAGGAACCGGGCAAGCTCGACGAGATCGCCGTCGTCACCAAGCTTGAGGAGTGCCGCCGCAGCACCGGCGAGGAAACGCAAATGCCGCTGCGCGACGTGTCCTTCGACACCATCGCCGGCGCCGGCCCGAACGGCGCCATCATGCACTACCGCGTTTCCCGCGCCACCAGCCGAAAGCTTCAGTCTGGCGAATTGTTCCTGCTCGATTCGGGCGGGCAGTATCAGGACGGCACCACCGACATTACCCGCACCGTGCCGATCGGCACACCGACCGAGGAAATGCGCGAACGCTTCACGCTGGTGCTGAAGGGCATGATCGGCATTTCCATGCTGCGCTTTCCCCCGGGCACGCGTGGCTCCGAGATCGACGCCGTGGCGCGCCTTGCCCTGTGGAAACACGGTTGCGATTTCGCCCATGGCACGGGCCATGGCGTCGGCTCCTATCTGGCCGTGCACGAGGGCCCGCAGCGCATCGCCAGGACCGGCACCGAAAAGCTGCTGGCAGGCATGATCGTCTCCAACGAGCCGGGCTACTACAAGGAGGGTTCTTACGGCATTCGCATCGAGAATCTCATACTGGTGACGCCGGCCGAGCCGATAGAGGGCGGCGACATCGCCGTGCATGGCTTCGAGACGCTGACGCTGGCGCCGATCGACACCAGGCTGGTGCGATCCGACCTGTTGACGCGCGACGAGCTGCATTGGCTCGACACATACCACCAGCTTGTGCTGGCCGAGATCGGACCGATGCTCGATGGCGAGACGCTGGCCTGGCTGGAAAAGGCAACCGCACCGCTGCCGCACGACCAGAAGTCCTGATTTTTCGGAAAGGCGGTGGGTCAGCTAGGGACCCAGGATGCCGGTCCGCAGGCAATGGCCTGCGGCCTTATCGCTGCCTTCTAACCTCCAAGGGTCGCCGACGGATTTCGCAGCGAAACTCGTTGAAGACACATGGCGGGTGCAGGATGACGGTCGTGTCGGCACAAGGTCTGGCGTGGTGGAACGAGAAGGCAGAGCGTGGGCGAAACCGACGAGCGGCTGCTGGCGCTGATCGCTCAGAACAATGCGGCTGCGGTGGAAGCCATGGTCGAGCGCAAGCTGCCGCGGCTGATCCGTCTCGCCACGCGAATGCTGGGCGACCGCGGCGAGGCCGAGGATGTCGCGCAGGAGACGTTCTTGCGCATCTGGCGGGCGGCTCCGGGCTGGCGCGCCGGCGAGGCGAAGTTCGACACCTGGCTGCATCGCGTCGCACTCAATCTCTGCTACGACCGGCTGCGCAGGCGGCGGGAGACGCCGGTGGCGGAACTTCCCGATCGCCCCGACGAACGCCCGGGCGTGGAAGCGGATATGCTCGCGGCCGACGATCAGCACCAGGTGCGGCGCGCGCTGGCCGAGCTGCCGGAGCGCCAGCGCGAGGCGATCGTGCTGCAGTATTATCAGGAGCTTTCGAACGGCGATGCGGCAGAGGTCATGGGCATCAGCATCGAGGCATTGGAAAGCCTGTTGTCGCGGGCGCGGCGGCAGCTGCGATCCAGGCTCGGACGAGACAGGGACGAAATGACATGACTCCAGAGAGGTTTTCCGAGCTCGTTGCCGCCTATGGCGGGTCGCCGCAGCGCTGGCCTGAAAACGAGCGCACGGCAGCGCTGGACTTCATCGCCGCCAATCCGGCTCAAGCCGAAGCCGCGCTTGCACCGGCGGTGGAGCTCGACGATCTGCTGTCGCGCCATCGCGTCGCAGCTCCGGACGACGCGCTCGCGCGAAGGATCATCGCCACAGCGCCGCACCCAGCTCGTCTGGCGGTGTGCCGGATTGGCCGGCATCGGACTGGCGGGCGCGCTGGCCGGGGCGCTGACAGTCGCCGTGCTGCTGCCACCCAACAGCACCCCTGACGATGGCGACACCTATGCGCTGACCGCATTCGGCGACATGCAGGGGGACGTGCAATGAGCGAACGCAGCATCAGAATCCTGCTTGCCGTCTCGTTGGCACTGAACGTCTTCGTGCTCGGCGCCGCCGCCGGCGCTGGCTATATATGGCAGGCGCAGCAGGGGCAGCGCGACAGAGCGGGCGACCAGCGCGGCCTGCGCTTCGCCGCGGCCGGCCTGTCGCCCGACCAGCGCAAGGCGTTCCGCCAGGCGCTCGCAGAGGCGCGGCGCCAGTCGGCTGCCGACATCGAAGCGGCTCGGGTCGGCCGCGAGGCGGTGGCGCGCCTGATCGAGGCTGAGCCGATCGACGCAGCGGCGGTCAATGAGACGCTCGCCTCGGTCCGGCAAGCCGATATGGCGCTGCGCGGCCGGCTCGAACAGGCAATCGTGACCTTCGCGACGGGACTGACGCCAGCCGACAGGGCGCGACTTGTCGACGGCCTGCGCGGCCGCAGCAACATGCTGCGCCGAGCGGGCGAAAATAGAGCTGAAACAGCGACGGATTCCAGTCGCTGCCGCGTTGAAGCCTCCAAAAGCAATGCTGACGGAGGCACATTGGCAAGTCCGAGCGATGTCGCGGTTGCGCTCAACCGATTCGGCCTGGGCGCCCGGCCCGACGACGAGGCGCCGGCCGACCCGAAATCCTGGCTGATAGCGCAGTTCGAAAGTTACGACGCAAACCCGGCGGTCTTTTCCGGCGCGCAGGACTCGGCCACACTCGGCGCCGGCTATGCCGAAGCGATGCTCGAGGCCAAAGACGCCGACGCGGCCGCAAAGATGGCCGCCCGCAAGGCGGCACGCCAGGAGGCTCAAGCGCTATATCGCGACGAGGTCGACATGCGAGCACGCGCAGCGCTCGAAACATCGACCCCCTTCGTCGAACGGCTCGTGCATTTCTGGTCGAACCATTTCGCCATCTCGGCGGAGAAACCGCAGGTGACCCTGATCGCCGGCGCCGTCGAGCGCGAGGCGATCCGCCCACATGTGCTCGGCCGCTTCGAAGATATGCTGCTCGCCGCCGAGCGCCACCCGGCGATGCTGTTCTATCTCGACCAGGTGCGCTGGATCGGTCCCAATTCGAAAGTTGCCAAACGCGCCGCAAAACGCAACGCCAAGCGCAAACCCGGCATCAACGAGAACCTGGCCCGCGAAATCATGGAACTGCACACACTCGGTGCACGCTCCGGCTACAGCCAGGCCGACGTGACCGAATTCGCACTGGCGCTGACCGGTTTCAGCACCGGACGCGCTAAAGGGCGAGGCCAGGCCGGCGCTTTCACCTTTCGACCCGGGCTGCACGAACCGGGCCAACGCACGATCATCGGCCAGACCTACGACCAGCGCGGCGACAAACAGGCGCTCGCCGTGCTCGGCGACCTCGCGGCGGCCGAGGCAACCGCAACGCACATCGCAACCAAGCTGGCGCGCCACTTCATCGCCGACGAGCCGCCGGCCGCGGTCGTGACGCGGCTCGCCGAAGCCTTTCGCCGGTCAAAGGGCGATCTCGTCGCGGTCTACCGCGCGCTCCTCGACAGTCCAGAAGCCTGGCAACCAGCAGCGGCGAAGTTCAAGACGCCGTGGGAATGGACGATCTCGGCGCTGCGCGGCCTGGGCCGCAGCGAACTCGGCAAGCCGCGTCTGGCGCAACTGCTCAACCAACTCGGCCAACCGGTATGGCGGCCGCGTTCGCCGGCCGGCTATGACGATGTTGCCGGGAGTTGGGCAGCACCCGACGCACTGGTCCGCCGGGTCGAGGTGGCGCAGCGCCTCGCCGCGCAGGTTGGCGATATCGATCCGCGAGATCTCGCGCGAAAACTCTTTGCCGGCTCACTCAGCGACCTGACGATGGCCGGGATCGAGCGCGCCGAGAGCCGGCGCACAGGCATCGCGCTGCTGCTCGTGTCGCCCGAATTCCAACGAAGATGACTTTCAGCGAAGATGATTTCCAGAGTAGATGACCAAGATGGAACGCCGTCAATTCCTTACTCTCGCCGGCGCCGGCCTCGGCTCGATGCTGATCGCGCCGCGCATCGTCTTCGCCAATGTGGAAACCGATCGCCGCTTCGTTTTCATCATCCAGCGCGGCGCCGCGGACGGGCTGGACACCATCGTTCCCTATGCCGACCCCGCCTACCGCGCACTGCGCGCCCCATTGGCCATCGACGATCCGATAAAGCTTGACGGCACGTTTGGCCTGCATCCTTCGCTCACCGGTCTCCGCAAGCTGCATCAGGACAAGCAGGCGCTGTTCGTCCACGCGGTCGCTTCGCCCTATCGCGAGCGCTCGCATTTCGACGGTCAAAATGTGCTCGAAAGCGGCGGCAGCTCGCCCTACGAGCGCAAGGACGGTTGGCTGAACCGGCTGGTCGGCATGCTGCCGAAGTCTCGCGGCGAAGCAATCGCTTTTGCACCGACCATCCCGCTGGCGCTGCGAGGCGAGGCAGACGTCACCTCCTATGCGCCGTCCGCCCTGCCAGAGGCGCCGGACGACCTGATGACGCGCGTCGGCAAGCTCTATGACGCCGACGAACAGCTGCATGCGCTGTGGAACAGCGCGATGGAGACACGGGCGTTGGGCGCGGTGAACGCGCAGCGCAAGGACGCAGCGAGCGTCGGCCGCACCGCCGCGGGCTTCCTCGCCAAGGCCGGCGGACCGCGCGTTGCCATGATCGAAACCAGCGGCTGGGACACCCATAGCGGCCAGCAAGCCAGGCTGGCCAACCAGCTCAGAGCGCTCGACGCGCTCATCGATGGGTTGCACGTTGGCCTCAGCGATATCTGGAAGGATACGACCGTGCTGGTCGCCACCGAGTTCGGCCGCACTGTCCTACCGGTGCACTCTACCAAGGACGCGACCTCGCCCCGACGCTCGACCTCGACGCGCTGATTGCGGTGACATCAGCCGAAACGTTTGGTCTCGATCCGCAAGAGACGATGCAGACAGTCCCGGCCAGTCGGCCAGCACCCGCCCGCCATTCACCGCTCCGCCAGCGATCATCGCAGCCGATGCCGTACCGTGGTCGGTGCCGCCAGTGCCGTTGACGGCGCAGGCTCTTTGCAGGAGGTCGATTCGATCCCGCGATCTCCAACATCGTGCGCAAATAGGACTGGCGTACTCAGCCGGTCCGGTTACCCGACGAACTGCCGGGCCAGCACCAGCACGACGGCGCCGGCCAAAAACATCGCCATAAGCCCGCTGCGCAGCGAGACCAGCCCGGCGACGATCAATGCCGCCCATTCCGCCGGCCCGCCGCCAAGTGCTGTCGGCGCCACCAGCGTCGTCAGCACTGCGGCAGGCACAGCGTTCAGCCCGGCCTCGACGCGCGGATGGATGTTTTCGAAGCGCGAGATCACCAGATGGCCGCCGATGCGGGTCAGATAGGTCGCGATCGCGCCGGCGATGATGATCCACAAGGTTGTGCTCATGGCCGCGCCTCCACGCCGCTGTGGCGCGGCGGCAGGATGACCGCGAGCAGCACGCCGGCCACGGCGCCAATCGAGACGTGCCAGGGCGAGCCCACCGTCTTGTAGGCGATGATGGAGGCAGCAGCACTGGCGACGACCACCGGCAGCCACAGTGGCCGTTTGCGAAAGCCCATGACCAGTCCGAGGAAATAGATCGGCAGCAGAAAATCGATGCCCAGCGCATGGGTATCGGGAATAAGCCTGCCGAATACCGCGCCAAGCGCGCTTTCGGTCACCCAGAACACATAGACCGGCAGGCCAAGCCCCATATACCAGGCGAAGCCGACCGTCTCGCCAGCCTCGGCCTTGCGCTCGGCCACGGCGAACTGCGGATCGGTGAGCAGGAAATAGCCGACCGCCTGCTGCACCGGCGGCCAGTGCGCGATGCGCCGGCCGATGCCCGCGGAGTAAAGCACATGGCGGAAATTCACGGCGAAGATCGACAGCACGATCAGCCATGGCGCGACATGCTGCCCGAACAATTCGATGCCGACCATCTGGCTGGCGCCGCCGAAAACCATGGCGCTCATCAGCAAGGCTTCAAGCACCGAAAATCCGTTGTCTACGGCGAGCGCCCCGAACAGCAGTCCAAACGGCGCCGCCGCCACCACGACGGGCATGCTGAGCCGCACGCCTTGCCAGAAATCGCTTTTTGCGCGGTTTTCGGAGATTGCTTCCGCCGACATCAGCCACTCCTCGGAGCACCGCTCGTTCTTTTGGACGATCAAAGGACGCTCTAACACTTTGAATCCACGCGTCGGGCCATCCGAAAATCGATCCCGATTTTCGGGCCGATGCGGGGGAAAGCTGGTATGTAGGGAGCGCTGTCAGCCTTGTCACACCAATTCGCTTGAGCCAACGATCAGCGGAAGTGATCCTCGTCGCAGGTTCAGGCGTGCGCGTTTCGGCCAGTGCTCAGTCCACCGGGACCTTGGCTTCGATCGCCCTGCCCCAGTCGAGCAGCGGCTTGGCCCGCAAGGCGAAATCGACCAGCTCGTCGACCAGCGCCGGCCCGTGGATTCCCGCAGGGTCGACTTCGTGCCGGACGGCGAAATGCCGGTTGCGGATGGCCGCCGCGAGATCGGCCGCCGTGACATGCTCGAAGCCGCGTGGCGCGCGCTTCATGCAGCCTTCCGCATCGAGTTCGAGGCGGTTTTGCTTCAGCGCCTCGATCAGCGCCCGGAATTCACCCGGCCGCGCCGCGATGGCCTGGCGCATCGCCAGCAGCAGCGCCGGCCCCGGCTGCCACCAGGCAACGCCGGCAAAGCAGCGCTCAAGCCCGATATGGATGAAGAACACGCCCTGTTCCATCTTGGTGCCATCAGGCGAGAGGATTGCCGACAGATGCCGGTTGTAGGGCCGCTTGTCCTTGGCGAAGCGCACGTCGCGATTGATCCGGAACAGCGACTTCTTGCGATCGCCGCGCAAGCCCAGCCCCGCTGCCGCGAAGCGCTCGGAGAGCGTTTCGACCAGATCGCCGAAGGGGTCGCGCAGCTCGGTTTCGAAGAGATCGCGGTTTTCCAGAAACCACTCCCGGCTCTGGTGAAAATCGAGCGCCTTGAGGAAGGGAATTGCCTTTTGGCCGAAACCGGTGAACGCGCCTTCCATCACGCCTTGCCGATCCGCGCCAACCAAGCGTCTTCGTCGATCACCTCGATGTCGAGTTCGGTGGCAAGCTTGAGCTTGGAGCCAGCACCTGGGCCCGCCACCACGAGATCGGTCTTCGCGGAAACCGAGCCCGCGACCTTCGCGCCGAGACGTTCGGCCATCGCCTTGGCTTCAGGGCGCGTCATCTTTTCCAGCGTGCCTGTAAACACGATCGTCTTGCCGGCAACCACGCTGCCGGCTGAGACGTTGACAATGTACGGCTTCGGCCGGACCTGCGCGAGCAGCGCTGCAAGCACGTCGTCATTACGTTCATTGCCGAAGAAATCGCGAAGCGCGCCTATCACCGTGTCGCCGATGCCATTGACCGATGGAAAAACCGTGTGTGGATCGTCCGCCGCAGCTGTCTCTTTGCTGACGCGGATCAACTCCTCGATGGTCGAGAAGGTTCGAGCAAGCACAGCGGCCGTGGTTTCGCCGATATGGCGGATGCCTAGCGCAAAAATAAAGCGATCGAGTTCCGGTTCGCGACGAGCGTCGATGGCCGCGAAGAGCTTGTCGAGACCTTCGTAGTTGCGTTCCTCGACACCGCGTACATTCTTGCGCGTCTTGCCCGATGCGGCCTCGCGCTGTCTGGCCTGCTCCTCGCGCCGCTCAGCCAGAGCCTTGGTGACGGCGGGACGGCGATCCCTGAGAGTAAAGATATCGGCGGCTGTTTTGATCAACCCCGCATTGAAGAACAGGTCTATGTTTTCAGCGCCCAGGCCTTCGATATCCATGGCGCCGCGTGACACAAAGTGGCGCAATCCTTCCACGGCCTGCGCGGGACAGACCAGTTCGCCGGTACAGCGTCGACGGGAATCTTCCTTGCCAGTCTTTTCGTTGATCTCGCGCGTTGCGGGTGAGCCGCAGATCGGACACTTGTGCGGGAATTCGTAGGGCACGGCATCAGGCGGACGCTTGTCGATAACGACGCTGACGATCTGCGGAATAACGTCCCCTGCCCGCTGGATCACGACTGTGTCGCCGATACGTACGTCATAACCGTCGCGGATCGGCTGGCCGTTGCTGTCCAGACCCTTGATGTAGTCTTCGTTGTGAAGCGTGACATTTTCGACCACCACGCCGCCAACGGTGACGGGAGCTAGCCGTGCAACGGGCGCCAGCGTGCCGGTACGGCCGACCTGAATGTCGATCCTAAGCACGGTCGTCATCGCCTGTTCAGCCGGAAATTTGTGGGCGATGGCCCAGCGTGGTTCGCCGGTGACGAAACCCCATCTGCGCTGCAACTCCAACTGGTCGATTTTGTAGACGACGCCGTCGATGTCGTAGCCAAGCGATGAGCGCTGGGCCTCGATAAGGTGATAGTGCGCGACCAGTTCCTCGACCGACTTCGCCCGCACCATCAGCGGACTGATCTTGAACCCCCACTCCGCGAATCTTTGCACTGAATCGTATTGGGTCGGAGCTGGGTCCTCGGATGTATAGCCCCATGCGTAGGCAAAGAACTTGAGTTTGCGGCTGGCGGTAACGGACGGATCCTTCTGGCGCAAGGATCCGGCCGCCGTATTGCGCGGATTGACGTAGTCCTGGCCG
Source organism: Mesorhizobium sp. WSM4846 (assembly GCF_055811415.1). NCBI lineage: Bacteria > Pseudomonadati > Pseudomonadota > Alphaproteobacteria > Hyphomicrobiales > Phyllobacteriaceae > Mesorhizobium > Mesorhizobium sp. WSM4846. The sequence goes on along the minus strand of NZ_JBVVPZ010000009.1, from coordinate 72,266 downwards.
CCGACCGCTGCCGACCGTTCCTTCAACGCCTTGAATTCTGCATAGGTCATATAGACCTCACCGCGTATTTCGATGATATCAGGCCAGCCTGAGCCCTTCAGTGTCTTGGGAATGTCGGCGATTGTCCTGAGATTGGCGGTGATGTCCTCCCCAACGGCGCCGTTGCCGCGCGTTGCTCCCTGCACGAACACACCACCTTCATAACGCAAAGAAGCCGATAGCCCGTCGATCTTCGGCTCAGCCGTGAAGGCGATGTCGAGGTCCTTGTCGCGATCAAAGAATCGACGGCCACGTTCGATGAAGTCGGTGACGTCCTGGTCGGTATAGGCCTTGGCGAGACTGAGCATCGGCACCGCATGGCGCACCTTGGCAAAGCCTTCCGCCGGTGGCGCGCCCACTCGGCGCGATGGCGAATCCTCTAGCAGCAAAGCGGGGAAGCGCTGTTCGATGGCGAGGTTGCGCCGCGTTAGCGCGTCATATTCCGCGTCCGTTATAATCGGTGCATCCTCGGTGTGGTAGCGCCGGTCATGCTCGGCGATCTCAGCCGCCAGCCGCTTTAGCTCGCTTGCGGCCTCGCTTTCGCTCAGCGAATCAACTGGTTTTTCGGCCATGCATTGCTCCCTTCCCGATGGCGCGACACAATAGAACAGGATTCTCTGATGAGGGAGAGACCGGGCACGAAAAAATCATTGCTGAACAGCGGGATGGAGCCACATCCTGACTCGATCCACGACGCCGAGCATGAGCTCCGCTATGCTGCGGTGTTTTCGCGAAGCAGCCGCTCGGCCGCTGCGCGCGCCTCGTCGGTGATGGTCGCCCCGGCAAGCATCCGCGCGATCTCTTCCTGGCGCGCCGCCCGGTCCATCTCGGCGATGCCGGTGGCGACGCGATCGGCGCTGCCGGATTTGGAGATCAGGAAATGCGTTGCCGCGCGTGCCGCCACTTGCGGCGCGTGCGTGACCGAAAGCACCTGCACGCGCTTCGACAGCCGCGCCAGCCTTTGGCCGATGGCGTCCGCCACCGCACCGCCAACGCCGGTGTCGATTTCATCGAACACCAAGGTCGGCGCCGAGCCGCGGTCGGCCAGCGCCACCTTCAGCGCCAGCAGGAACCGCGAAAGTTCGCCTCCGGAGGCGACTTTCATCATCGGGCCCGGTCTTGTGCCGGGATTGGTGCGCACCCAGAACTCGACCTGATCGATGCCGTCTTCCATGCGGCTCTCGGCCTCGCTTGTCATTTCGACGATGAAGGCTGCCCGTTCGAGCTTCAGCGCCGGCAGTTCGGCCATCACCGCCCTTGTCAATCCGACCGCCGCCGCATGGCGAAGCGACGAAAGCTGGGCAGCGGAAATGTCATAGGTCTCGCGCGCGGCGGCGGCCTGCTTCTGCAGCCCGTGCAGGCGCTCCTCGCCGGCGTCGAGATCGGCAAGATCGGCGGCCATCGTATCGCGCAATTGCGCCAGATCGTCGACCGCCACACTGTGCTTGCGTGAGGCGGCGCGCAGCGAAAACAGCCGCTCCTCGGCCTGTTCCAGCCGCCGCGGATCGTATTCGGTGGCGCGAAGTGCCGCTTCCACGCCCGATTGCGCTGCGTCGAGCGACAGCATCGCCTCATCGAGCGATTTGACCACGTCGTCGAGCAGGCCGGGCGCCTCGGTCACCTTGCGCTGCAGCCGCCGCAACAGGCTGGCGAGTTGCGGCAGGGGCGAAGACGGGCCTGAGAGCACATCCTGCGCGTCATGGATTTCCGAGGCGATCTTTTCCGCCCGCATCATCGAGGCGCGCAGCTCGGCAAGGTCGGCTTCCTCGCCGAGCTTTGGGTCGAGCTTCGTCAATTCGGCGACCGCGGCGCGCAGATAGTCGGCCTCACGGGCCGCCGCTTCCACCTTGGCGCGATGCCGCGAAAGTTCCTGTTCGCAGGCCCGCCAGTACCGCCAAGCCTCGCCGGTCGCCCGCCCAGCGCCGAGATGACCGCCAAAACTGTCGAGCAATTCGCGATGGGCGCCGGGATCGACCAGGGCACGCTCGTCATGCTGGCCGTGGATCTCGACCAGCGCGTGACCGACATCGCGCATCAGTGTCACGCTGGAAGGCTGGTCGTTGACGAAGACGCGGGTACGGCCATCCGCCGTCTGCACGCGGCGCAGGATGATGTCGCCATCGTCCTCGATAGCGTTGTCGGCAAGCAGCATGCGGGCAGGATGGTTGCGCGGCACGTCGAACACGGCAATGACCTGGCCCTGTGCCGCGCCATGCCGCACCAGCGAGGCGTCACCGCGGGCGCCAAGCGCCAGCGACAGCGCGTCGAGCAGGATGGATTTTCCAGCACCGGTTTCGCCGGTCAGCACCGAAAGACCGGACGAGAAGTCGATGTCCAGCTTCTCGATCAGAACGATATCGCGGATCGACAGTCTGGAAAGCATGTGACGCGCCGCTCAGGCGCCGGTGATCAGCTTCCCAGCCTTGGCGATCCACGAGCCCGCATTCTCGCGCGGCTCGAGCCCACCAGTCTGCAGGAGCTTGTAGGAATCCTTGTACCACACGCTGTCGGGATAGTTGGTGCCAAGCACAGCAGCGGCAGTCTGCGCTTCCGATGTCAGTCCCATCGCATAATAGGTTTCGGTAAGGCGCGCGAGCGCTTCCTCGACATGGCGCGTGTTGGAATAGGTCTCCACCACGACGCGGAACCGCTTGACGGCGGCGATGTATTCACGGCGCTCGAGATAGTAGCGGCCAATCTGCATCTCCTTGCCGGCGAGCTGGTCGTTGGCGAAGCGGATCTTTTCCTTGGCGTCATCGACATATTCGGAATCGGGCCAGCGCGTCACAAGATCCTGCATCGTCTGCACGGTCTGACGCGCTTCCTTCTGGTCCTGGGTGACATCCCTGATTTGCCGGTAGTAGCTCAGCCCGATGATGTACTGGGCATAGGCAGCGTCGTCGGTCGACGGATAGAGCGTGAGATAGCGCTTGGCCGAACCGACAGCCTCGGTATAGTTGCCCTGGCGATAATCGGCAAAGGCGCCCATCACCATCGATTTGCGGGCGTATTCGGAATAGGGATGCTGGCGGTCGACCGCACTGAATTTGCGGCTCGCCTCCTGCAGGCGCCCGGCATTCAGATTGGCGAGGCCCTGATTGTAGAGAACGTCTGCCGGCTCGGTCTGCTCGACATAGGTCGACAGGTCGACATCCTTTTCGGACGACATGCAGGCCGACAGGAACAGCGATGGAACAACCACCGAAAGCGCCAGGAAAACAGCCCGATGCGGCGCTTTCGATTGACCAATTCGCTTGAAGAACATGATTGGATTCCGCCCTTTCGGCGTCATTTCAGTCGACATTTCGCCCTGGGGCAGCAGGCATAACCATAATCGCCGTGCCCGGCAACGCTATCTCCGGCCATTCGCACATTTTTGTGGCAGCCTGGCGCAGCCCGCACACTTGCGTGATTTCGCCGGCCGATGGTGCATTCATGCAACACAGGCCGGCGGCCATAAAACGCAAACGTTAAGAATCAGATCATCCAGGGCGCGTAGACAGGTGCATAGACGGCGCTCTTTTCGACGGTGCGACCGCGCTCGCGGCGTGTCGTCTCGACGATCTCGAACGCCAAACGGTCCGACAAAAGGCGGCGCAGCGCTGCCGCATTCAGCCTGTGGCCGCCGCGATAGGAACGGAAGCAGCCAATGAACCGGGCGCCGGCCAGCGCCAGATCGCCCATGGCGTCCATCGTCTTGTGGCGCACGAATTCGTTGGGATAGCGCAAGCCTCCGATGTTGATCACGCGGTTGTCGTCGCCGATCACCAGGGAGTTTTCCAGCGAGGAGCCGAGCGCATAGCCGGCTGCCCACAGCCGCTCGACGTCCTTCATGAAACCAAAGGTCCGGGCCCGCGCGATATCGCGGCGAAAAATGTCGGCGTTCATGTCGGATGCAAAGAGCTGACGGCCGATCGCCGGGCTTTCGAAATCGATCTCGATTTCGAAGCGCGTGCCGTCATAGGGCCTGAACTCCGCCCAGGAGGCACCGTTCTCGATGCGAACCGGCTTGACCACCCTGATGTAGCGGCGCTTGACCGGCAGTGTATCGATGCCCGCCTGGTCGATAGCCTCCACGAACGCCATGGCGCTGCCGTCAAGGATCGGAACCTCACGGCCGTCGATCTCGATGACGACATTGTCGATGCCGAGCCCGAAAACCGTGGCCATCAGATGTTCGACTGTGGCGATGTGCTCGCCTGCCGGATCGCCGAGCATGGTGCACAGATCGGTGGCGCCGACCTCGGAAACGAGTGCGCGGAACTCCCGGACTTCGCTTCCATTCGAAAGCTGGAACACGACACCCGTATCAGCGTCTGCCGGCAGGAAACGAACGGTAACGGAATTGCCGCTGTGAACGCCGGTGCCGGTCAGCGTCGCACGCGATCTAAGTGTCGTCTGATAGTCGTGCAAAACAAACCCCATAGCCCATACTGCCTACGTCCGCTTCATAAGCCCAAGGGCGCGGCTCTTTGATCGGCAGGCAGGGCCACTTCCCCGAATCCCAGCAAACCGAAATTGATCGCGGCGAAGATAGTGGTCCGGCAGGAAGTCTCCAAATCACGGTTTCTTACTTTCTGTAACCGCGATCCGAACCGGATACGGTCTCATAACTCCTTGTTTTACAGGCACTTTTAGCGTTAACAGGCAAACAATTTCTTGTCTGCCTGTTAACAACTGTTACGGTCCGTTAACAGGTTAGTTGGCCTGGCGGCGCAGGAATGCCGGAATCTCCAGCTGATCGTCTTCCTGGACAGCCCTGCTCTGCGGCGTCAGCCGGCCCTGGTCGTCCAACTGGCCGCGGCGTGGCGCGTAAAGCTGCGGATCCTGGCTGGCAAGGCGGCGCACTTCGGGTGCCGCCTGACGCAGTTTCGGCTCGCGCGGCTGCGCCGGCTGCAGCCGTGCAGGCTCTTCTTCGCGACGGGTAAGGCCGTTGGTCAGGCGCTTGAGCAGTCCCATCGGTCCGCTGTTCTCGTGGTCGGCCGGACGGCTTTTGGCTTCCACCTCGGCTTTCACCACCGGCGGAAAGTCCTCGACGCGCGGCATGCGCTGGGGCGCTGCCGGCTGAAGCACTTCACGCTGCAGCGCGGGCTGCATCGTTTGCTGAACCATTGGCTGCAGCATCGGCTGCGGCTGGGCCGGCGGCGCCTGGAAGATCTTGCTCTGCGGGCGGAAATCTTCCGCCTGGGAGGCCGGCGCGGGACGCGCCATCGCCGCCGCATTCGCCTCGGCGAGCTGGATTGCCTCGGCGACCGGATCGGCGGCGCGCGGCTCGTAGCCTCCCTGCTGGACAGGCGCCGGACGGCTTTCCGTGACCGGAGCGGCCGGGCGGCTGACCGGCTTTGGCGGAGCCGTGCGGATGGCGATCGGCGCGGCAGCGATTTCTGCCGCCGATTTGTCGATGCCGGTAGCAACCACCGAGACGCGGATGACGCCTTCGAGATCCTCGTCGAAGGTCGCACCCAGGATGATGTTGGCTTCCTGGTCGACCTCCTCGCGAATTCGGGTCGCCGCCTCGTCGACTTCGAACAGGGTCAGGTCGCGGCCGCCGGTGATCGAGATCAACAACCCCTTGGCGCCCTTCATCGAGGTCTCGTCGAGCAGCGGATTGGCGATCGCGGCTTCGGCGGCGGCCATGGCGCGCCCCTCGCCGGAAGCTTCGCCCGTCCCCATCATCGCCTTGCCCATCTCGCGCATGACCGAGCGGACGTCGGCGAAGTCGAGGTTGATCAGCCCTTCCTTGACCATCAGGTCGGTGATGCAGGCGACGCCGGAATAGAGCACCTGGTCGGCCATGGCGAAAGCGTCGGCAAAGGTCGTCTTGTCATTGGCCAGCCGGAACAGGTTCTGGTTGGGGATGACGATGAGGGTATCGACGCATTTCTGCAATTCCTCGATGCCCAGATCCGCCGTCTTCATGCGACGCTGGCCTTCGAAATGGAACGGCTTGGTGACGACGCCGACGGTGAGAATCCCCTTCTCGCGCGCCGCACGTGCAACGACCGGCGCGGCCCCCGTGCCGGTGCCGCCGCCCATGCCGGCAGTGACGAAGCACATATGGGTGTTGGAGAGATGATCGACGATCTCGTCGATGCATTCCTCCGCCGCGGCGCGTCCGACTTCCGGCTGCGACCCCGCACCCAGGCCCTCGGTGACATGCGCGCCGAGCTGGATCAGGCGATCCGCCTTGGACATGGTCAGCGCCTGCGCATCGGTATTGGCCACCACGAACTCGACGCCGCGCAAGCCGGCGGTGATCATGTTGTTGACGGCATTGCCGCCGCCGCCGCCGACACCGAACACGGTGATACGCGGCTTCAGCTCGGTGATGTCCGGCTTTTGCAGATTGATGGTCATTGTCTCCGTCCTTTGCCTTTCCCGCCGCTTCGCCGCTGCGGCCGCCTATGGGGCTGTCCCCGTCAATTTAAAAACTGTCTCTCAACCACTGACTCATTCGATGCAGTTTTCCGCCTGTTCCGGTCATCCTGAGACCAGAAATTCCTTTCGCTGGATGGCTCTCGAAATTCGCCATCTGCGGGTAGATCAGAAGCCCGACTGGCGTCGAGAAAGCCGGCCCCTTGGCCGCCTCCGGCAGGCCCGCTACACCGAGCGGACGGCCGATGCGCACATTGCGTCCGAGAATGCGGCGCGCTGCCTCGGGCAGGCCGGAAAGCTGGCTGGCGCCGCCGGTCAGCACGACGCGCTTGCCGGCCGCGTTGCCGTAGCCGGACCTGTTCAGCCGGTCGCGCAACAGTTCGAGCGTCTCGTCGATGCGCGCCCGGATGATGCGCGTCATCACCGAACGCGGGATCTGAAGCGGCACCTCGCCGTCCTCGCCGATCGGCTGTATCGAGACCAGGTCGCGGTCGTCGGCACTGCCGGGCAGCGCCGAGCCATGCATCACTTTCAGCCTCTCGGCGGCATCGAGCGAGGTTGACAGGCCCTTGGCCATGTCCAGCGTAACGTGGTTGCCGCCGATGGCGATGGCGTCGCCATGAACGAACTTGCCTTCCGAAAACATCGAGATCGTCGTGGTGCCGCCGCCCATGTCGATGCAGGCTGCGCCCATCTCGAGTTCGTCGTCGACCAGTGCGGCAAGACCGCTGGCATAGGGCGTCGCCACCATGCGCTCGACCGACAGGTGCGAACGGTTGATGCAAAGCTCCAGATTGCGCAACGGTGCCGCGTCACCCGTCAGCACGTGCATGTCGACGCCGAGCTGGTCGCCGACCATGCCGCGCGGATCACGCACGCCGCGCTCGGCGTCCAGCGAAAAGCCGACGGGAAGCGAATGGATCACTTCGCGCTCGGCCCGCAGCGCCTGCTTGGCGCCGGCGGCAAGCACGCGCTTGATGTCGGCCTCGTCCGCCTCATGGCCGCCAAGGTTGATGGTTGCCGAGAAGCTTTCGCTCTTCAGCCGGCCGGCCGTCATGTTGACGATCAGCGAATCGACGGTCAGCCCGGCCATGCGCTCGGCGGCATCGACGGCAAGGCGGATGGCGTGCTCGGCCCTGTCGAGATCGATGACGACACCCGATTTCACGCCTTGCGATTTCTGGTGGCCGATGCCGATCACCTGGATGCGATGCGAGCGCCCGCGCAGCAGCATGCCGTCCTCGCGCGGCTTGAGCTTGGCCACCACGCAGCAGACCTTGCTCGAGCCGACATCCAGCACCGTCATGATGCCGGACCGGCGCGACGAGGCATCGCTGTTGCCGCCAAGCCAGCTCATATCTTCGTCTCCGGCTTGCGCTTCGGCATTTTCGGCTTTTCATTGAGCGCGGCCTGACGCTGCGTCGCCGCCTCCGGCGTCAACTGGACGACGAGGCGATCGGAAAGGCGCATGTCGACGGCGGCGATATCGCGCGTCAAAAGCCCGTTCTCTCGGTCCATCCTGAGCAGATCGGCGATCGCCTGGTCCTCGCCATCCTCGGGGAGCTTGACCGTGATGCCGTTTTCCAGCTTCAGGTCCCAACGCCGTTCGCCGATGCGGATGTTGCCTTTGATCCGTGCGGCAAGCTCTGGGTATTTCTTGATCCTGGCCAGGAAATCCGGCGCCTTGGCCGGGGCGCCGGTGCCGACGATCAGCGGCAGCAGCGACTGCTTGCCGCCGGAGAATGGCGCGATCACGGCGCCGGAGCGCTCGATGACCGAAAGCTCGCTGCCCTGCTGCCAGAGCGCGAAGGGCTCACGCTCCTCGATGCGCACCTCCAGCGTGTGCGGATAGACCTTGCGCACCGCCGCAACCTCGACCCAGGGCAGCGTGGCGATGCGTTCCCGCGCGGCTTCGGCATCGAAGCCGATCAGCGACGTCCAGCCATCGAGCTGCATCCTGTCGAGAATATCGATCTCGGAGGTTGCGCGGTTGCCGACGACCTTGATCTGGTCGACGGCAAAGCCGGTGCGGGCGGTGATGCCCTGGACGATAGCGTCGACATGCCCGCCGAGATAGGCGCCATAGGCACTGCCCGATACGAGCAGCGCCGCCGACAGCACGGCTGCGAAAAACGGCGGCACCTCGAAGTCGTCCTCGCCCAGACGCGCCAGCATGCGCGCCGGCCGGCGAAGCAGGCGCGGCAGCACGAAATGGTCGAACGACAACGCCACGCCGAACAGCATCGGCCCGGCCGCACCCTTCCCCTTGCCCTGTCCCCACCTCAACGCAGACACGAAGCGTCCTCCACCATCCAACTCAACAAATCGCCGAACGAGTGTCCCGCCTGCGCGGCGATCTCAGGCACCAAGGATGTCGGCGTCATGCCGGGCTGAGTGTTGACCTCGAGCCAGACAATTTCGCCGTTCTCGGAGTGTCGATCATCATAACGGAAGTCCGACCGGGAAACGCCCCGGCAGCCGATGGCTTGGTGAGCCCTGAGCGTCAGTGTCTGTATTTTTTGGTAAATATTCGGTGAAATTTTTGCAGGGCATTCGTGTTTTGATCCGCCCGCGACGTATTTTGAATCATAGTCGTAGAAGGAATGGCCGGTCGGGATGATCTCGCAGACGCCGAGCGCCACATCGCCCATCACCGCGCAGGTCAACTCCCGCCCGTGCACATAGCGCTCCGCCATGACGGTATCGCCATACTTCCAGTCGGACGAACCGATGACCTGCGGCGGATGCGACTGCCCTTCGTGCACGATGACGACACCGAAGCTCGACCCCTCATTGACCGGCTTGACGACGTAGGGCGGCTTCATCGGGTGCTTGTTCTGGATGGCGAAGCGATTGACCACCCTCGATTCGGCGACCGGAATGCCGACAGACTTGGCGATCTTCTTGGCTTGCTCCTTGTTCATGGCAAGCGCCGAGGCGAGCACGCCGGAATGGGTGTAGGGGATGGCAAGATATTCGAGGATGCCCTGGATGGTGCCGTCCTCGCCGAAAGGACCATGCAGCGCATTGAAGGCAACATCAGGCTTGAGCTCAGCCAGCACCGATCCAACATCGCGCGAGACGTCGACGCGAGTGACCTGGTAGCCTTCCGTCTCGAGCGCATCGGCACAGGCTTTCCCCGAAGACAAGGACACGGGCCGCTCGGACGAGAATCCGCCCAGAAGGACGGCCACGTGCTTGCTTTTCATTTCCCGTCATTCCCTATCACGGCGGGCCCTTTCACTGCGGGTCTGCATCTCACACGCCCCGGAAAGGGCCATACACTCAAACGCTCGGAGCAGTCCCTGCTCTGATGATTTCTGCACCATCGGTCCCCGAGTTTTCCCGGCAGGCAGCCCCTGACGGAAAAACGCTGGTGACGCGTCGAAACGACTCAAATCAGGAAACGCTTCAGGGCAGAGAATCAGAGAGTTGAATCGCTGGCAAGTCCTTACGATTCCGCGAGATTCACTTTCCGCAAAAACGGCCGCGAAAACTGTGTTGTTGAGTCCTTACAGCAACTGTCCGAGGAATTCCTGGACCTCGTGCCCTGGCCGGAACTTGCCGATGCGCTTGATTTCCCAATGCAGCCGGATGCCCGACCTTTCGAGCACGCGCGCGCGCACCGTCTCTCCAAGATATTCAAGGTCGTAGCCGGTCGCGGTTCCCGTGTTGATCATGAAGTTGCAATGCATCGGCGACATCTGCGCGCCGCCGATCATCAGCCCCCGACAGCCCGCCCTGTCGATCTCCTTCCAGGCCGAGGTGCCCTCCGGATTCTTGAAGGTCGAGCCGCCGGTCTTTTCGCGGATCGGCTGCACGGTCTCGCGATGATGCTGGACGGCGTCCATCGCCGCCTTGATCGCGGCCTTGTCTGCCACAACGCCTTCGAACACCGCCGATGTGAAGATCAGCCCGGCAGGTGCTGCCGAATGGCGATAGGCGTAACCCATATCGGCGTTGCTCAGCGTGTGCACATTGCCCTTGCGGTCGAGCGCCCGCACCTCGACGACGCGCTCGCGCGTCTCGACGCCATTGGCGCCGGCATTCATCCTCAGCGCACCGCCGATGGCGCCCGGAATGCCGTGGTAGAACTCAAAGCCGCCTACGCCAGCCTGATAGGCGACAGCGGCAAGGCGTTTGTCGGGCGTGGCCGCACCCGCCTTGATCGTGGTCGGCGCAATCACTTCGGCTTCGCCAAAGCCCTTGGCCGAAAGCCGGATGACGAAGCCCGCAATACCGCCGTCACGGACAAGCAGGTTCGAGCCGATACCGACGGTGGTCAGCGGTATCTCTTCGGGCACTGCTCCCAGGAACGCAGCGAGATCGTCTTCGTCGGCCGGCTGGAACAGCGCGTCGGCCAGCCCGCCGGCGCGGAACCAGGTGATCTTGTCCATCTCGGCATTGGGCGTGATGCGGCCGCGCAGGCCGGCAAGCCGGCCGCCAAGCTTGTCGATCAATGCCTGGCCACGCATCATGAGGCAGTACCGCCGAGTTCCCTGGGCAGCGCGTAGGCCCATTGGGTGATGTTGCCGGCACCGAGGAAGACGATGAAGTCGCCTGGTTTGGCCAGGTCGCGGATAACCGGCGCAATCGCCGCGGGGCCTTCGATGTAGCGCGCGTCGCGATGGCCGCCGGAGCGGATGCGCGACACCAATGCCTCGGACGTCACCCCGTCGATCGGCTCTTCGCCTGCCGCATAGACCGGCGCCACCATCACCGTGTCGGCATCGTTGAAGCAGACGGAAAACTCGTCGAACAGATCGTGAAGCCGGGTGAAGCGGTGCGGCTGGGCAATCGCGATGACGCGGCCCTTGGTGGCATCGCGCGCCGCCTTGAGAACCGCCGTGATCTCGACCGGATGGTGGCCGTAATCATCGAACACATCGACGCCGTTCCACGAACCGGTACGGGTGAAGCGCCGCTTGACGCCGGCGAAGGACGACAGGCCCTTCCTGATCGCCTCGGCCGAAAGGCCGAGCTCATGCGCGACGGCGATCGCCGCCGTCGCATTGGCGACGTTGTGACGGCCGGGCATCGGCAGGCGCAGGCCTGATATCGTCGACTGGCCGCCGGTCTTGCGGTCGCGGATCACCACGTCGAATTCCGAGGTCGGGCCATCCATGCGGTGATTGATGAAACGCACGTCGGCCTGTGCGTTCTCGCCATAGGTGATGACGCGCCGGTCCTCGATGCGGCTGACCAGCGCCTGCACCTCGGGATGGTCGGTGCACATGACGCCGAAGCCGTAGAACGGCACGTTTTCGACGAACTGGCGAAAGGCCTCGCGCACCTTGTCGAAGGAGCCGTAATGGTCGAGATGTTCGGGATCGATATTGGTGACGACGGCAATCTCGGCCGGCAGCTTCAGGAACGTGCCGTCGCTCTCATCGGCCTCCACCACCATCCATTCGCCATCGCCCATGCGGGCGTTGGTGCCGTAGGCATTGATGATGCCGCCATTGATCACGGTCGGATCGAGCCCGCCGGCCTCGAGCAGCGTCGCCACCATCGAGGTCGTCGTCGTCTTGCCATGCGTGCCGCCGATGGCCACCGCCTGCCGGAAGCGCATCAGTTCGGCCAGCATCTCGGCGCGACGGACGATGGGAAGCAGTTTCTCGCGTGCCGCCTTCAGCTCCGGATTGGATTTCTTGATCGCCGTCGAGACGACGACCACTTCGGCATCGCCGATATTGTCGGCATGATGACCGACAAAGCATTCGATGCCCTTGTCGCGCAGCCGCTGCACATTGGCGCTGTCGGCCTGGTCGGACCCTTGCACCTGGTAGCCGAGATTATGCAGCACCTCGGCGATGCCGCTCATGCCGATACCGCCGATGCCGATGAAATGCACGAGGCCGATCGTCTGCGGCATCTTCATACGTGCGTCTCCTTCCTGAATTCCGATACGCTTTTCTTCGACGCAATAGCCTCTGTCAGATCGGCGAGCAACCGTGCCGCGTCCGGTTTTCCGGCCGATTTCGCCGCCGCTGCCATTGTGGTCAGCCGCTCCGGATCGTCCATCAGCGCTCCGACGAGCGCGGCGATGCGCTCGGACGAAAGCGTCGATTGCGGATGCACTTCGCCGCCGCCTGCCGCCGCCAATGCCGCGGCATTGGCGGCCTGGTCGTGGTCGAGCGCATGCGGATAGGGCACCAGCAGCGCCGGCCGGCCGATCACCGCGATTTCCGATACGGTCGATGCGCCGGACCGCGACATCACCAGGTGCGCCGCAGCCATGCGCGCCGCCATGTCGGTGAAGAAGGGCGACACCTCAGCCTCGACGCCAAGGGCGGCATAGGCCGCCTTCACCCGCTCGACATCGTCGGCACGCGCCTGCTGGGTGATATCAAGCCGCTTGCGTTGTGCATCGGAAAGCTGTCGAACCGCCGCCGGCACCGCATCGGAAAAGAACTGTGCGCCCTGGCTGCCGCCGAACACCAGAAAGCGGAACCGCTGCTCCCCGGTCGACGCCGCATAGGGCGTCTTTGCCGCCTCCAGCACTTGCGGTCTGACCGGATTGCCGGTCGTCACCGTCTTGGCGCCTGCAGCGCTTGAATCTTCCGGCAAGAACCCGCCGGCGATGGCATCGACACGGCCGGCGAGCGCGCGGTTGGCGCGCCCCATCACCGCGTTCTGCTCGTGGATCAGCGTCGGCACCTTGCGCCGCGTCGCTGCATAGAGCGGCGGCAGTGTCGGATAGCCGCCGAAACCGACCACGACGGCGGGCTTGACCCGGCCGATCACGGCCGATGCCTGCCGCACGCCGCCCCAGATCTTCCAGAAGGCGGCGAGCACGGCGAAGGGGTTTTTCGAGCCGATGGTCGCCGACTGGATCGGATGGATGCCCGCCGCCGGGAACTGGCCGGCAAAACGCTCGGCACGATCATCGGCGGCGAGATGCACCGTCCAGCCGCGCCTGATCAGCTCGTGCGCCAGCGCCTCGGCCGGGAAGAGATGCCCGCCCGTGCCGCCGGCCGCCAGAAGGATCGCGCCCCTCGACATTTCACTCCGCCGGCATGGCGCGCTGCGACGGCGCGAAGCCCAACTGCTTGCGCTTTTCCGGCCGCTTGCGCGTCAGCGCCAGCACCATGCCCATCGAGATGGCGATGGCGATCTGCGAGGAGCCGCCATAGGAGATGAACGGCAAGGTCATGCCCTTGGCCGGCATCAGCTGCAGATTGACGGCCATGTTGATGACCGACTGCAGACCGAAGACCGTGACCAGGCCGCCGACCGCATAGCGTGTGAAATCGTCCTGCTCCTTGAGCGCGGTGCCGAGGCCGCGCAGCACGATGAAGGCGAAGATGATCATGATGAAGAAGCACATGATGAGTCCGAACTCCTCGCCGGCCACCGAGTAGACGAAATCGGCATGGCTGTCGGGTATCACCCGCTTGACGGTGCCCTCGCCCGGACCGACGCCGAACCAGCCGCCATTGATCAGCGCATCGCGGCCCATGTCGACCTGGAACGTGTCTCCCTCGCCGGTCATGAAGCGATCGATGCGGCCGGCGACATGCGGGAACACGGTATAGGCGGCAAACACGCCGCCGATGCCGACAGCGCCCAGCGCGATGATCCACAGCCATGGCAGTCCGGCCATGAAGAACATCACCCCCCAGGTGCCGAGCACCAGCATGGTCTGGCCGAAATCGGGCTGCGCCACCAGCAGCGAGATGACGAGGGCCAGCAGCAGCATGGCGAACAGATTGCCTGGAATGTCGGGCTGGCGCTTGTGTTCGGCAAACAGCCAGGCGCAGATGACGACGAAGGCAGGCTTCAGGAATTCCGACGGCTGCAGCGACACCCCGGCGAGCGACACCCAGCGACGCGCGCCCTTCACCTCGACGCCGATGTAGAGCACCGCCAACATCAGCACCAGCGTGATGCACAGCATCGCCAGGGCCATGCGCCTGATCTGCCGCGATTCCAGGAAGGAGACGGCCAGCATCACGCCAAGTGCGGGAATGGTGAAGATGATCTGCCTCGTGGCGAAGTGGAAACTGTCCAGGCCGATGCGCTGGGCCACCGCCGGGCTTGCCGCGAAGGACAGCACGATGCCGAGCCCCATCAGCGACAGGAACGCAGCCAGGAACCAGCGATCGATCGTCCACCACCAGGTGGCAACCGGGCTTTTGTCGAGACGGCTTTGCATTATCGTGCCCCTCCGATGAGCTTCACGCCATCAATAGTGCTCGCAGCTTGCCTGAAGGCTTCGCCGCGCACTTCGAAATTCTTGAACTGGTCGAAACTGGCGCAGGCCGGTGAAAGCAGCACCACCACCTCGCCGTTGCAGTCGTCCCTGGCCGCGTCGCTTGCCGCATGCTCGACAGCTGCCGCCAGAGTGCCGGAGATCTCGTAGGGCACCGCCTCGCCAAGCGTCGCCGAGAAGGCTGGTGCGGCCTCGCCGATCAGATAGGCTTTGGCGATGCGCGGAAAGAGGCCGCGCAACGGCTCGATGCCACCCTCTTTCGGCAACCCGCCGGCGATCCAGTAGATGCGCGGAAAGGAGGACAATGCGGGCGCAGCCGCATCGGCATTGGTCGCCTTGGAATCGTTGATGAACAGCACATGGCCCTTGCGGCCGACCTGCTCCATACGGTGCGCCAGCCCGGGAAAGCTCTCCAGCCCCGACTGGATCTCGCCCAGATCGAGCCCGACCTTGAGGCAGGCGGCGAGAGCGGCCAGCGCATTCTGCGCATTGTGCTGGCCGCGCAGCGAGCCGATGCCTTCGAGAAAGGCGACCCGGCTGTAACGGCCGTGCACCGCCTCCATCAGATCGGTGCCCTCGGCGAAATAGCCGTCGGTCAGCGGCAGGCGCTTCGAAATGCGGATGACGTGCCGGCCTGCCCGCTCCAGCCGGTCGGCGAGCTGGGCGCACCAGGAATCGTCGACGCCGACGATGGCCGTTTCGCTGCCGGCCGTCAGCCGCTCCTTGATCGCGGCGTAGTGCTGCATCGTGCCATGACGGTCAAGATGATCGGGCGTCAGGTTGAGCAGGACGCCGGCGGTCGGATTGATCGAGGGCGCCAAGTCTATCTGGTAGGACGAGCATTCCACGACATAATGCCGCCCCGGTTCCGGCGGATCGAGCGTCATCACCGCGCGGCCGATATTGCCGCCCATCTGCGTGTCGCGTCCGGCCGATTTCAGGATATGCGCCGTCAGCGCCGTGGTCGTCGATTTGCCGTTGGTGCCGGTTATGGCGACGAAGGGTGCAGCCGGCGCCAGCAAGGTCCGCTGCCGGCAGAACAGCTCGATGTCGCCAATGATCTCGACGCCTGAAGCGCGCGCCAGTTCCACTGTCCAGTGCGGCTTCGGATGCGTCAGCGGCACGCCGGGCGACAGCACGAAGGCCGAGAACTTCGCCCAGTCGGCGCCACGCAGGTCGCCGGTCGCGATACCGACGGCCGCGGCATTGGCGACACTGCCGGGATTGTCGTCCCAGGCGAGCACCTCCGCCCCGCCCTCGATCAACGCGCGCGCAGTGGCGATCCCCGAGCCGCCGAGCCCGAAGAGTGAAACGCGCTTGCCTGCGAAGGATGCGGCGGCGATCAAGCGGCCTCCTATCGCAGCTTGAGGGTCGACAGGCCGACCAGCGCCAGGATGACGGCGATGATCCAGAAGCGGATCACCACCTGGCTTTCGGTCCAGCCGAGCTTTTCGAAATGATGGTGGATCGGCGCCATCAGGAATACCCGCTTGCCGGTCATCTTGAAGTAGCCGACCTGGATGATGACCGACAGGATCTCGACAACGAACAGGCCGCCGACGATGACCAGCACGATCTCGTGCTTGGTGGCAACCGCAACCGTGCCGATCAGGCCGCCAAGCGCCAGCGAGCCGGTATCGCCCATGAAGATCGCCGCCGGCGGTGCGTTGAACCACAGGAAGCCGAGGCCGGCGCCGATCACTGCGCCGAGGACCACCGCCAATTCACCGGTGCCGGGCACGAAATGGATCTGCAAATACTCGGCGAAGACCGCATTGCCGGACAGGTAGGCGATGACGCCGAAGGACGCCGCCGCGATCATGATCGGCACGATCGCAAGGCCGTCGAGGCCATCGGTCAGGTTCACCGCGTTGCCGGCGCCTACGATGACGAAGCACGAGAACGGGATGAAGAACCAGCCGAGATTGATGAGGAACTCCTTGGCGAAGGGGAAGGTCAGCGACGATGAGAACGGCGCCTGGCCATTGTGCATGATTACCCAGGCGGCGATGCCGGCGATGACGAATTCAAGCCCCAGCCGCGCCTTGCCAGAGAAGCCGAGATGCGATTGCTTCGTCACCTTGAGATAATCGTCGTAGAACCCGATCGAGCCGAAACCCAGGGTCACCAGCAGCACCACCCAGACATAGATGCTGGACAGGTTCGCCCACAACAGCGACGAGCCGGTGATGCCGCACAGGATCATCAGCCCGCCCATGGTCGGCGTGCCGGCTTTCTTGAAATGCGTCTGTGGCCCGTCGGCGCGGATCGGCTGGCCCTTGCCCTGCCGCAGCCTCAGCGAATTGATAATGGCCGGGCCGAAGATGAAGACGATCAGCGCCGCGGTGATCAGCGCGCCGCCGGTGCGGAAGGTTATGTAGCGGAAGACGTTGAAGACCGAGATCTTGTCCGCGAATTCGACGAGCAGTGTGAACATGCGATTCGGTCCCCGGACCTGGCTCTAGGTCTGTTTGGCGGTTGCGGCTGCCGCCGGAAATTTGCTGAGCAGTGCGTCGACCAATTTGGAAAACCCGATGCCTTTCGACGATTTGATCATCACCACGTCGCCCGGCTTCAGTGCCGACAGAAGCACCAGTTTCAGATCCTCTGCGCCGGCGCGATATTCTGTCTCGATCTCATCAGGCAGGATATCGGCCAGCGCCCGCATTTGCGGGCCGGCGAGAAAGACCGTGCGCGTGTCGGTGCCGACGATGAGATCGGCAAGGGCGGCGTGCAGCTTCGCCGAATGGTCGCCGAGCTCGAGCATGTCGCCGAGCACCGCGATGCGCCTGCCTTCGCCCGACACCGGCGTCGCGTTGAGCAGCGCCATTGCTGCGCTCATCGACGCCGGATTGGCGTTGTAGCTCTCGTCGATCAGCGTGATCGGACCTTTCGGGTGGCGCAGCACATGGCGCTTGCCGCGTCCGCGTTCGGCCGAAAGATCGGCCAGCGCCGGCGCCACCCTGGCGATGTCGGCGCCGACCAGGTGCGCGGCGCCCAGCACGGCCAGCACATTCTGCACCATGTGTCGGCCCGGCGCGCCGACCCTGGCGGTGATCTCCTGACCGCCGATCTTGGCAGTGATGACGGAATGATCGGCATGCAGCGCGCATGTCAGCAGCTTGAAGGTCGCACGGGCATTCTCGCCAAAGCCGTAGATGTGCTCGACGCCGGCGGCTCTCGCCATCTTGTCCAGAAGCTTCCAGCGCGGGTCGTCGCGGTTGAGAAGGACGGCGCCGTCCGGTTCCAGTCCTTCGAAAATCTCGGCCTTGGCCCTGGCGATCTCGTCCAGGTTGCGGAAGAAGCCGAGATGTGCCGCGGCGATCAGCGTGACGATGGCGACATGCGGCCGGACCATCCTGGCCAGTGGCCGGACCTCGTCAGGATGGTTCATGCCGATCTCGAACACGGCATAGTCGCAATCCACAGGCAGCCGCGCCAGCGTCAGCGGCACGCCCCAGTGGTTGTTGAAAGACTGCGCCGATGCGTGCACCTTGCCGACTACGGACAGCACATGGCGCAGCGCTTCCTTGGTGGTGGTCTTGCCCGCCGAACCGGTCACCGCGATGATCTTGGCATTCGAGCGCGCGCGCGCGGCCAGCCCCAGCTTTTCCAGCGCGGCCAAGACGTCCTGCACGACGATCATCGGCGCCGTCAGCCGCCCGAGCGACGGCAACTTGCCCTCAGCGACGACCAGCACGCCGGCGCCGGCCTTGATGGCGGCGGTCGCGAAATCATGGCCGTCCATCGCCTCGCCCTTGATCGCGAAGAAAGCATCACCCGGCTCAAGGCTGCGGCTGTCGATCGAGATGCCGCCGATACCCTCCGGCATCGCACCGAGCGGTCGTCCGCCCATGGCGGCGACGAGATCCTCTGACGTCCACAGCAAGCTCATGCGGCGTGCTCCTGGAGCGCGGCGCGGACTTCCTCATGGTCGGAAAAATGCAGCGTCTCGGCGCCGACGGTCTGGCCTTCCTCATGCCCCTTGCCGGCCACGATCAGCGTATCGCCGGCATGGAGCATGGCGACTGCCTCGTGGATCGCCTTGCGCCGGTCACCGATCTCGATGGCGCCGGGTGCAGCGGCAAGAATCGCGGCACGGATCGTTTCGGGCACTTCCGAGCGCGGATTGTCGTCGGTGACGATGACGACATCGGCGAGCCGCGTGGCGATCTCGCCCATGATCGGACGCTTGCCACGGTCGCGGTCGCCGCCGCAGCCGAACACGACGATGACGCGGCCGGTGGTGAACGGCCGCACCGAAGCCAACACGTTTTCCAGCGCGTCCGGCTTGTGCGCGTAATCGACATAGACCGGCGCACCGTTGGCAGCGGTGCCAACAAGGTCCAGCCGGCCCGGGGCGCCCTTCAATTTCTCCAACGCCATCAGGGCTTTGGCGGCAGGTGTTCCAGTAGAAATGGCGAGGCCCGCCGAAACCAGGGCATTGGCGATCTGGAAATCGCCGGCCAGCGGCAGGTCGATCTCGTGGAGAACGCCATCGACTTCCACCTCGGCACGCTGGCGGTGGCGCTCGTGCTCGACCCGCTTCAGTGTCAGGAACTCGCCGTGGCGGCCGACCGTCAGCACATCCAGTCCCGCCGCCCTCGCCGCCCGTATCGTCGGCTCCGACCACGGATCGTCGGCAAAGATGACGGCCGGCGCGCACTTCGGCAGCAGCGCGTCGAACAGGCGCAGCTTGGCGCGATGATAGTCCTCGACTGTCGGATGATAATCCATGTGGTCGCGGCCGAGATTGGTGAACCCGCCGGCTGCGAGCTTCACGCCGTCAAGCCGGCGCTGATCGAGACCATGGCTGGAGGCCTCCATCGATGCGTGGGTGACGCCGGCATCCGCCAGTTCGCGCAGTAGCCTGTGCAGGTCGACCGGGTCGGGGGTGGTCAGCGAGCCGTACTCGTTGCGGCCCGGCGCCACCACGCCGGTCGTGCCGATCGAAGCAGCGGCAAGGCCTGACTGCTCCCAGATCTGCCTGGTGAAAGCCGCAACCGATGTCTTGCCGCTGGTGCCGGTCACCGCGACCATGGTTTGCGGCTGCCTGCCGAAGTAGCGGGCCGCACTCAGCGCCAGCGCCAGGCGCGGATCGTCGACGGCGAAAACCGGCACCGGCAGTCCGGTGACGGCGCCGCTGCCCTTGCCGGTCACGATCGCTGCGGCGCCGCGCTTGGCGGCATCGGCGGAATAGGCCGCGCCATCGGTCTTGGTGCCAGCGAGCGCGAAGAAGACCACGCCCGGTCCTACCTGGCGGGAATCCGAAGAAATCCCGGTAACCTCCGTATCGAAGGAAGCTGTCCCCTCGACAGGCAGGATACCGGCTAGGTCTTTCAGCTTCATCGAACCCCGTTCATAGCAACAAAATAGCGCGCAGTTGCCGGCGCGCCCTCAGAATCACTGATAGGAAACCAGCGTTGCGCCATTTTCATGGCTGAAATCTGGCTTCACGCCAAGCATGGAAGCCGAACGTCGGATAATGTTTGCAGCCATGGCGCCTGCATTCGAGGCGGCCGTCGCACCCATGCCGGGTTTTTCCGGCTTCGGTTCGTCGGCGATGGTAAGCACGATGTATTGCGGATCGTCCATCGGGAAAGCCGCGACGAAGGCGTTGAAGTTCTTGTCCTTTGAGTAGCGACCGTTGACAACCTTCTCGGCCGTTCCCGTCTTGCCGCCGACGCGATAACCTGGGACCCTGGCGTTCCTGCCTGAGCCTTTCTCGGCATTGAGTGCATAGAGATAGCGCATGTTCTCGGATGTCTTGTCGCTGACGACTTTCTTGGCCACCGACATCGCCTGTTCCTGCGCCCGTCTCAGGAATGTCGGCTGGATCAGATAGCCGCCGTTCATCAGCGCGGCACAGCCGACCGCCGTCTGCAGCGGCGTCGTCGACACACCGTGACCAAAGGCGATGGTGATCGAATGGACCTGTTTCCAGACTTTTGGCTCGGTCGGGCGGGCGACCTCAGGCAGTTCCGTCTGCATTCTCTCGAGGATGCCCAGGCGATGCAGGAATTCGCGGTGCCCCTCGATGCCGACCGCTTCAGCTTCCTTGGCCGAACCGATGTTGGACGAATAGATGAACACTTCGGGCACCGACAGCACCCGGGACTTGCCATGAAAATCATGGATGGTCTGGCGGCCGATCCTGATCGGGCGCGTAGCGTCGAAACGGCTTTCCAGCGTCACTTTGCCGGAATCGAGCGCCATGGCGGTGGTAAAGCTCTTCAAGGTCGAGCCCATCTCGTAGAGCCCGGCCGACATGCGGTTCAAGCGGTCCTTGTCGTGCGCATTATAGGGGTTGTTCGGATCGAAATCCGGAACCGAGGCCATCGCGACCACTTCGCCGGTCTTGACGTTGAGAACGACGGCGCCCGCCGCGATTGCGCGGTATTTTTCCATGCCGGTGGCGACCTCATCACGCACGATATGCTGGACGCGCAGGTCGATCGAGAGCTGCACCGGCTTCAGATCCTTGGCCACCGCCAGGCCGGACGCCTGAAGATCGCTCAGCCCCTGTTCGTCGATGTATTTCTCCATGCCGGAGATGCCCTGGTTGTCGATGTTGGTGAGGCCGACAATGTAGGACGAGGTTTCGCCGGCCGGGTAGAAGCGGCGCTTTTCGGTGCGGAAGCCAATGCCGGGAATACCGAGCTGCAGAATCTCAGATTGTTGCTTGGGCGTCAGTTGCCGCTGCAGCCAGACGAAGCCGGCGCCGCTCTTCAGCTTGTGATAGGTCTGCTCGTAGTCGATTTCGGGAAGCACCGTCGCCAGTTTTTCGATCGCCTCGTCGGCGTCGACAATGCGGCGCGGCTCGGCAAACAGCGACGCCGTCTTGATGTCGGTCGCCAGAACTTCGCCGTTGCGGTCGACGATGTCGGGCCGCGACGCCGTCACCCGGCTCTGCGGACCGCCGGACAGGTCGGGGTTCTGGAAACCGAGATAGACCAGCCGCCCGGTGATGGTCAGATAGATGCCGAAAAACACCGCCATCGTCATCACGACGCGGGTCCTGCCCTTGCCTCCGGTCGCCTTGCGGGCGCCTTCGACCACAATCGATCCGTCGTCACCGGACTTGGCGCGGCGCGTCAGCAGACTGGTGATCACTGGAAGTCTGGCGATCATTGGACGATGCCTCCGGTGACCACGGGGTCGTTGCCCATCGGTTCCTTGCTGGAACTGTCGGCCATGCCGCCCAGCCGCTCGGACGAAAGGTCCTCGATGGTGAGGGGTTTTGCCGGCAGATCGTCCAGCCCGATGATCTGGCGGGCGCTGACCGGCTCGAGCTCGAGTTGCGATTTATAGGTCTCGGCCAGCTTTTGCAGGCGCGACGGTTGGGTAAGCAGGCTCCAGTCCGCCTTGAGGAGATCGATCGTATCCTCCTCGTAGCGGATCTGCGCCTGGATCTTGTGCACCGCCGCCAATTGTTCCTCGGCCTCGCGCTTGGTCTTGAAGGTCAAGGCCGCGGCCGAAACCATGACGGCGATAAGGACTATGTCGCTGGTACGAAACACGTGCTCACCTCTCTCCCGGCCGCTCGGCACCGGGAAGTTTTGGGTCAGGAAGTTTTGGAAGACCGAAAATCGAAAAATCGCCGGCGCGCGGCGGCGCGTCGGTGCGGATCGCAGCGCGCAGCCTTGCCGAGCGTGCCCGCGGATTGGCCGATATCTCGGCCTCACCGGGCGTCACGCCGCTGCCCACCTTTTTGAAGGTGGCGCTGCGCGCCTGCGCCTCGGGCAGGTGCCGCGATCCGGTCGCCGCATCGGCGCGATCGGCGATGAAGCGCTTGACGATGCGGTCTTCCAGGGAATGGAACGTCACCACGGCCAGCCGTCCGCCCGGTTTCAGCACGCGTTCAGCCGCAAACAGCGCTTTGGCCAGTTCGCCGAGTTCGTCATTGACGAAAATGCGCAGCGCCTGGAAGACGCGGGTCGCTGGATGGATCTTGTCCTTCGGCGCGCGGCCGATATGCGTCTCAATGGCGTCTGCAAGGTCGAGCGTGCGCTCGAACGGATGTTTTTCGCGACGGCTTTCAATCATGCGGGCGATGCGGCCGGCATGGCGCTCTTCGCCAAGAAACCCGAAGATGCGGGCAAGATCGCCCACCTTGAAAGAGTTGACGACATCGGCGGCGCTGAGGCCAGCCTGCGCCATGCGCATATCGAGCGGTCCGTCGGCACGGAACGAAAAACCGCGCTCCGCCTCATCGATCTGCATGGAGGAGATGCCGATGTCGAGCACGACGCCGTCAGCGCTTTCGACATGCTCGTCCAATGTCGAGAACGGCGCCTGGACGAGCCGGAGCCTGCCGCCCGATTGTTGCTCGAGAACACGACCGGCAGCAATCGCATCCGGATCGCGGTCGATCGCGACAACCGAGGCGCCCCTCGCCAGAATGGCTTTGGTGTAGCCGCCGGCGCCGAATGTGCCGTCGACGACCACCTCGCCCGTCTTGGGCGAAAGCGCCTCCAGCACTTCGGCAAGGAGGACCGGAATGTGACGGGCCGGTCCGCCAACGGCGTGAGGGTCATCGCCGTAGCCCGCCATCATTCCGGCCGCTCCCCAGGCTTCGTCCCCTGCCGAAGCTGCAAAAGCCGGGCGCGTGCTTCCGCCCCATAGGCGGTGAGCCGTCCAGGTTCCCAGATCTGAAAGAAATTGCCGCGGCCGACAAAAGCCACTTCCGCGGAAATGCCGGTATGCTCGCGGATGAAATCGGTCATCGAGATGCGGCCGTCCTGATCGAGCTTGAGAAAGGTTCCATCGCCATGGCAGAAGAACGACATGTCGTCCGAGGTCTGCAGGAAGGGGTCTTCCTGCGCGATGCGCTGCTCGTAGCGGTCGAGCAGGTCGAGCCCGCCGACATCCATCGCCGGACGGTCCAGGCAGCGCAGCGCATAGAGTTCCGAATAACCGCGCTTCTGCACAACCGCACGGAAATGCGCTGGAACGGACACCCGCCCCTTCGCATCGATCCTGTTCACCGCGCTTGACAGAAACCGGTCCATTACGCGTTACGGCCGCTTGCGCCGCCGCACCCCTCTGCATCTTCCCGCCCGCGCCGCCGCAGCGCGGTCCCTGCCCAAAACTCACTTCCTTCCAGATGGCAAAAACAGGCGAACGCGCAGCCGCCGCGGCTGCCCGATTGGCGTACGCTTCACCCTGACGCGGAACGAAGGCTTGAATATCTGAATGGGATATCATGGGGCACTATGGGCGTCAACGGGAACAGGCTTCACAAAACGCGCGCCACAACCGATGAGGGCAGCTTTGACGGCACTTCCGTGTTTATGCTCCATTAAGCCTAACGAACCGTTTAGAGCGGTTTTCCGGCGCGGTTCGGCGCTTGCCTGCCGGTGTCACCCGGCATAGCGTCTGCGCATCCTTCTCCTCAAAGTCAGGGTTCGAAAAACGATGTCCGAAACAGCGAAGTCGCGCGCCGCCACCCTCGCCCATTTGCGTGGCGTCAAGCTCGCCAAGGGCGATCCGGTCTCGCTGCCGCTGACAATGACGACCACTTTCCATCTGCCCGGCAATCCGGCCGGCGTCAGCCAGTACGGGCGCTACGACAATCCGACATGGGAGGCGGTGGAAGACATGCTCGGCCACCTCGAGGACGCGCCGTCCGTAGCGTTCCCGTCGGGCATGGCGGCGATCGCGGCGGTCTTCTTCGCGCTGCTCAAGGCGGGCGATCGCATCCTGTTGCCGTCCGATGGTTACTACACGCCGCGCCTGCTTGCCGAGCGCTTCCTCAAACCTTTCGACCTCCCGTTCGACACACGACCGACCAAGTCCTTTGTGGACGGCGGTTTTTCCGGCTACCGGCTGGTGTTCGTCGAGACCCCATCCAATCCTGGGCTGGACATTTGCGACCTGGCCGGCGTGGCGCGCCTTGCGCACGAGGCCGGCGCGCTGGTCGTCGCCGACAACACCACGATGACGCCTTACGGTCAGCGCCCGCTCGACCTTGGCGCCGATATCGTCGTTGCCGCTGACACCAAGGCGCCCAATGGCCATTCCGACGCGCTGTTCGGCCATGTCGCCAGCCGTGACGCCGGCATCATCACCGCCATCCGCGAGTGGCGCAAACTGTCGGGCTCGATCCCCGGACCATTCGAAGCCTGGCTGGTCCATCGAGGCCTCGAGACGCTGGAAGTCCGCTTCGACCGCATGTGCACATCGGCCGAACTGATCGCCCGACGCCTGACAAATCATCGGGCCGTGAAATCTGTCCGCTTTCCTGGACTGGAGGATGACCCTTCACACAATCTGGCGACCACCCAGATGGAGCGTTTCGGCTTCCTTGTCGGCCTCGACCTGGGGAGTGAAGCCAGGGCCGAAGCGTTCATCGGCGCCTGCGCCCTGATCCAGCCGGCGACCTCCTTCGGCGGCGTCCACTCTTCGGCCGAGCGGCGCGCCCGTTGGGGTGATGCGGTGCCGCCCGGCTTTGTTCGCCTGTCGGTCGGCTGCGAGCCGGTGGAAGCGCTTTGGCAGGCGATCGAGGCGTCACTGGACGGCGTCGACGGTTGAGCGAACCGATCACGAAGCCAGATCGTTGGCTTCGATATTGCGCCGGCCATGCAGCACACGCAGGATCTCGACTGCATCCTCGCCGACACGGTATTCGCCGACGACCAGATGGCGAATGCCGGGCGCAATGTCTTCGCGCGGCGCGCCCGAGAAAGGATGCAGGGTCAACAAATCCCAACGCCTCTCCAGGATATTCACGAGGCGGATCGCCGCATCAGGATTGTGTTCGGCAATGTAGTCGCCGATACGTTCGAGGTCGATTACTGCCTGGGGAAGCAGGCGGTATTTCACTCCTCAAGGCCTTTGGCCTCGGCCATTTTCAGATATTTGGCGCGCAGTCGTTCCATGATTGGCGGCCCGTCCAGCGCCGGACCGCTGTCGATCCCCTCCTGCACCAGCTTGCGCAACTCCTCGACCGTGTAGCCGTGCAAGTCACGGCGGTCCTTCCATTGCCTGAGTGCGTCGCGGATCACCTCACTCGCCGAAGCATATTCGCCGGCGGCGACCACATCGTCGACCGCCGCCGCCAATTCCGGCGAAAGCGTGATGCTGCGTTTGTCGACCTGACCCATGGTGCGCTCCTGATACCGCCCGCACCCGGGAAGGTACGATTTAATCGCACCGTTTTCAAGAAACGCCTGCTTCATGCACAGGAAGCGCCTGAACCAGCAAGCGCGCCCGAAGACGCAACCTGCTGATATCAGAGAGTTTCCTTGTAGAGTCTGGACGAAAATTGCCAGCTGGCCTGTAAGCCGGGTTCTGTATGGCACTCGCCCCTTGCGGCGCGAGAACGTGGCGGCCATTCATCTTGGGCGCATGTTGCCATGCGCCTCACGCAACCTACCCGGGCGGTGAGCCGGAAACAGCCCTCGAGAGTTTCCCCTCGCACCGCCCCTATTCGGTCTTGCTCCCGGTGGGGTTTACCGTGCCGCTCCTGTTGCCAGTCGCGCGGTGGGCTCTTACCCCACCCTTTCACCCTTACCACGACGGATCGTGGCGGTTTGCTTTCTGTGGCACTTTCCCTAGGGTCGCCCCCGCCGGCCATTAACCGGCACCGTGTCTCCATGGAGCCCGGACTTTCCTCACCCGCAGCCTTTCGGCTTCGCGGGTGCGGCCGCCCGGCCAGCTGGCAAGGCGTATAAAGGGATTCACATTCGAAAACGCAAACAAAAAAGCAGGGCCCGGTTTATTACGCCGGCGCTCCAAGCGCGGCCAGTTGCACTTTGACCTTGCCGCAATAGGCCGCTGAAATCGGGTTCATCCGCTTGGCGCCATGGCCGGCATTGTACTTCAGGATCGTGCCGCAGGTCGTGCCGTCGCCGAGGTTGCGCGCCATGGCGAGGTATTTCATGCCGTATTTGATGTTGGTCTCGGGATCGTGGAGACCCTTGATCGAGCCGCTGTAACCCATCATCCGCGCCGTCGACGGCTTGATCTGCATCAGGCCGATCTCACCGGCGCGGCCGACCTGGTTCGGCTGAAACCTGCTCTCGATCATGATGACGGCCTTGGCGAGCGAGACCGGCACACCATTGCTGGCCGCATGACGCTCGATGATCGTCGAATACTGGCCGCTATCGCCAGCGGCCGCCGGCTTCGGCGCCGCCGCCCGGCTTTGCCGGCCGATCGACGCCGTCGTCGCCTGGTCGATGCGGGTCCTGTTGCGCTTCACATGCCGCTTGGAGACTGCCTTCTTTGCAAGGACTGGCTTCTTTGCAACGACTGCCTTCTTTGCAACGACTGCCTTCTTTGCAACGACTGCCTTCTTTGCAGAGACCTTTTCCGCCTTTGCGGATGCTGGCTTTTTCGCTTTCACCGCAGCAACTTTTTTCGCCTTTGCGGAGGCTGTCCTTTTTTCTCCGGCATCTTGCCCGGCTTTCGGCGTGGCAGTCTTATCGGACGCGGTCATGAAACCCTGGTCGGCCCGCTGGCTCAAAGGCGCGCCATTGGCCGCACCGATGGCAAAAGTCATTACGCCGGCAGCAATAGCTGCCGTTAAAACGGTCAATTTCTGCATGGGATCCTGTTCTGTTTGAACCGCGCGAAGAACTTCACGCAGCTACGCCAATCAACGTCGGAACATTTGGGAGGCTGTAGGTCCGACAACTTGCACGGATCGCCTTTGACGGTCGAATTGGCGGCAAAAAAGGCGGGGCAAGTCACTTTAAATGACAGGCTGTAACTTACAGCCAGGAAAAGACTACTTGGACGGAACTGCCCTCACCGAGCCAAGCAGCCGTTCCAGCGTGCGAATTGTCGATCCGTCGGCCACGCCATCCACTTTGCGTTGCCGGAAATGCCTCTGGAAAGCCTCGACCACGATTTCGGTTTGCCGATCGAAAGCGCCTGATATCTCCACGCCATAACCGTAGAGCGCCAGCATCGACTGCAACGCCTCGACCTCGGCAGACGCGTCGCCGGCCTTCAGCACCGCGCCGCGCCTGACGGGTGCCGCTTCGACAAGATGGCCGACACCGACCTCGAACAGGGCCTTCCAGGGGAATCTCTCGCCCGGGTCGATCTTGCGTCCCGGCGCCACGTCGGAATGGGCGAGCACCCGTTGAGCCGGGATGGAATGGCGCTGAACAATCCCCTTGCACAGGCCGATCAGGGCATCGATCTGCCGTTTCGGAAAATTCCGGTAGCCCAGCGAATGCCCCGGATTGACGATCTCGATGCCGACCGAACAGGAGTTGATGTCGCTTCGTCCGAACCAGGAACTCTTGCCGGCATGCCAGGCACGGTCGCTTTCCCTGACCATCTGTACGATGCGGCCGTCCTCATGGACGAGGTAGTGCGACGAAACCTCGCTGGCCGGATCGCACAGCCATGCTTCGGCGCCGGCGCCGGTCTCCATGCCGGTGTAGTGCAGCACGATCATGTCGACCGTCTCGCGTCGTGGACCGAAATTCGGCGATACCCTGACCTCGGCGCTCGGCTCGTCGGGCAGGAAGCCGCTCATGCGTGCCGCAGGCCCCGTTCGATCATCTCATAGGCCGCGTTGATCGCCGCTATCCTGCTGGTTGCGATCTTGATGAATTCCTGCGGCAGGCCGCGTGCGATCAGCCGGTCGGGATGGTTGTCCGAAACCAGCTTGCGGTAACGCTTCCTGACCTCCTCGAAGGTTTTTCCCCGCTCGATGCCGAGCACGACATAGGGATCGGCCGCACCCAGATCGACGTGCCGAGCCAGAATGCTCTGGTAATGCGCCTCCTCGATCCGGAAGATCTCGGCGATGCGATGCAGGAACTGACCTTCGCGCTCGTGGACCAGCCCGTCGGCCTTGGCGATATGGAACAGCCCGTCGAGAATGTCCTCCAGCATCGCGCAGTTCGAATGGCCGGAGCCGCAAAGCTGCGCCATGCGCGCGGCATAGGTCTCGAAGCCGGCGATGTCGCGCTTGGCCAGATCGTAGAGCCGCGCCACATTGCGCGTCTGCTCCTTCGGCACTTCGAATATCTGCTGGAAGGCGCGCACCTCGTCCTGGGTGACGATGCCGTCGGCCTTGGCCATCTTGGCCGACAGCGCGATCATCGCCACCGAGAAAGCGACGCGCCGGCGCAGGTCAGGGTCGCCGGAGAAAACCGTGCGCACAGCCTCGACCACGTCGGCGACGCCGGACGAGGTTGAGGACGAAACGCGGGTGATGAAGTCGCCGAGGCGATCCCAAATCGACATGGGCACCTATTAGGGCTAACTGGCCGCCGCTATCAAGCCCACCGCTATCAAGCTGGAAGACAATGCCGCAGGGCCGGCCCAGCCGATTTCGCGGCCGCCTGAGCAGGCGGCCTCCCTGAGCCGCTGGCGCAACCGTCGATCATGGAAATTAGCAGGCAGCAGCGGCCATGGCGCGCGAAACTGCAAGCCTTCGTCACCTCGCCATTTCGGCCCCTTCTGCTGGGCCAAAAAGTGACAGGCAAAACCGCGCTTGCGGCGGCGGCCGCAAGAAGACTGTCCTGGAGTCAGAAGGCCGGCAGGATGCCGGCCTTCTGTTCATTCACATAAGAATTACTGCGCAGGCGCAGATGGCTGTGCCGGAGCCGGCTCGGCCGGCTTGGTCGCGTCGGGAGCCGGCTGCATCGGCTGTTCGTTCGCCGGCGGATTGGTGCTCTGCGTGGTGGTGGCGTCCCCGCCCGTGCCGCTGTCGCTGCAAGCCGCAACGCCAAGCAGGGCAAGCGCCGAAACCGACGCAAGAATGAGTTTCTTCATGACATCTCTCCTCTAATCACGCCCCCGCTACCGGTGACGATCGAGGGCAGAATGCACCAAATGCCCCATGGGTTTCATAACGTTGCATTTCCGTATGTAACATCATCTGCTTTTGCGTTGCCGGCGAAGCCATGGCGAATTAACACCAGACCATGGCGAATTAGCACATTTGAATCAATAAAATGCCCGGGAGAGCTGCCGTGACCGCCAAATGGGATTTCTGGATCGACCGCGGCGGCACCTTCACCGATGTCATCGGCCGGGACCCACAAGGCGGGCTGCACCCGCGCAAGCTGCTATCCGACAATCCCGAAGCCTATGCCGACGCCGCCATCCAGGGCATTCGCGATCTGCTCGGGCTAAAATCCGGCGCGCCGATCCCATCCGGCCTGATCGGCGACATCAAGATGGGCACCACCGTTGCCACCAACGCGCTTCTGGAGCGCAAGGGCGACCGTGTGCTGCTGCTCATCACCAGGGGATTTCGCGACGCGCTGAGGATCGCTTATCAGGCGCGGCCCGATATCTTCGCCAAGCAGATCATCCTTCCCGAACAGCTCAACGAGCGCGTCATCGAGGTCGATGAGCGCGTGCGCGCCGACGGCCGCGTCGAAAGGCTGCTCGACATCGCCGCCATGCGCCCGGCCATCGAACAAGCCAGGGCCGACGGCATCGACGCGGTGGCGATCGTGTTCATGCATGCCTGGAAATATCCCGACCACGAAAAAGCGGTTGCAAAAGTCTGCAGGAAACTGGGGTTTTCGCAGATCTCGGTCAGTCATGAGGTCTCGCCGCTCATCAAGCTGGTCGGCCGCGGCGACACCACCGTGGTCGACGCCTATCTGTCGCCGATTCTGGCAAGGTATGTGCAGAAGGTGGCGCAAGAGCTGGGCGTCCTCTCCCCCCTCGAGGGGGAGATGTCGGCGAAGCCGACAGAGGGGGTCATCTCAGAAGGCACCGCCAACGAGTCGAACCCAGTCGAGCCGACCCCACCCGGCGGCTTCGCCGCCACACTCCCCTCAAGGGGGAGGGAATCCCCTCGCCTGATGTTCATGATGTCGTCCGGCGGCCTTACCGCCGCCGATATGTTCCAGGGCAAGGACGCATTGCTGTCCGGTCCGGCCGGCGGCGTCGTCGGCATGGTCGAGACAGCAAAGCTCGCCGGTTTCGACAAGGTCATCGGCTTCGACATGGGCGGCACCTCAACCGACGTCGCCCATTATGACGGCGACTATGAGCGCGCCTTCGACACCGAGGTTGCCGGCGTGCGCATCCGCGCGCCGATGATGCGCATTCACACCGTCGCCGCCGGCGGCGGCTCCATCCTGCACTACGAGGCCGGCCGTTTTCGCGCCGGGCCGGATTCGGCCGGCGCCAATCCCGGCCCGGCCGCCTACCGGCGCGGCGGCCCGCTGGCCGTCACCGACGCCAATGTCATGCTGGGCAAGCTGCAGCCCGACTTCTTCCCGGCCATTTTTGGACCCGGCCAGGACGAGCCGCTCGATGTGCAAACCGTGCGCGAGAAATTCGCCGCACTCGCCGCCGAAATCGGCGACGGCCGCACGCCGGAGGCGGTCGCCGAAGGGTTCGTCACCATCGCCGTCGAAAACATGGCCAACGCCATCAAGAAGATTTCCGTGCAGCGCGGCTACGACGTCACCGAATATCTCCTGAACTGTTTTGGCGGCGCCGGCGGCCAGCACGCCTGCCTCGTTGCCGACGCACTCGGCATGGAGGCGGTGCTGATCCATCCCTTCTCCGGCCTGCTGTCGGCCTATGGCATTGGATTGTCCTCGATTTTTTCGTCGCGCCAGCAGGCGCTGCTGAAACCGCTGGCGGAAGTGTCCAGGCCGGCAATCGACGACCTCATCGCGACGCTGCGCAAAGCCGTCATCGACGAACTTGCCGCGCAAGGCATTGCCGAGGACGCCGTCGCCTCGAAACCGGTGCTGCAGATCCGCTACGACGGCACCGACACCGCGCTGCCGGTGAATTTCGAGCACGGTTCGATCGCACGCGCCAAGGCGGATTTCGAAGCTGCCCACAAGGCGCAGTTCGGCTTCGTCTATGACGACAAGCCGATGATCGTGGAATCGGTCGGCGTCGAAGGTATCGACAGCGGCGACGCCGGCCGCGAGGAAAGTGCTTCAATCCTTGAGGACATCGCCGCAAGCCCTTCGGAGAATCGGCAAATCTTCATCGACGGCACTTGGCGAGACGCCGGCATTTTCCGCCGCGAGGCGCTCAAACCGGGGCACAAGCTTGGCGGCCCTGCCCTGGTCATCGAACCGAACCAGACCATCGTCGTCGAGCCGGGCTGGCAGGCCGAAATCACCGCCAGGAACCACGTGCTCCTGCGTCGCATCGAGAAAAAGCGCCGGCTGGCGGCGCTCGGCACCGAGGCCGATCCGGTCATGCTGGAGGTGTTCAACAACCTGTTCATGTCGATCGCCGAACAGATGGGCGTGACGCTGCAAAACACCGCCTATTCGGTCAACATCAAGGAACGGCTGGATTTCTCGTGTGCCGTCTTTGACCGCAATGGCGCGCTGGTCGCCAATGCGCCGCACATGCCGGTGCATCTCGGCTCCATGGACCGTTCGGTGGAAACCATCATCCGGCTCAACTCCGGCGACATCCACCCCGGCGACGTCTTTGCACTGAATGCGCCTTATAATGGCGGCACGCATCTGCCAGACATTACGGTGGTGACGCCGGTCTTTTCCCTCCCCCTCGAGGGGAGGGTGGCGGCGAAGCCGCCGGGTGGGATCGGCTCGACTGGGTTCGACGTTCCGGCGGTGCCTTCTGGGGAGACCCCCTCCGCCGCCTTCGGCGGCACCTCCCCCTCAAGGGGGGAGGAGATCCTCTTCTACGTCGCCTCACGCGGCCATCATGCCGATATCGGCGGCACCGCGCCCGGCTCGATGACGCCGCTCGCCACCACCGTCGACGAGGAAGGCGTGCTGTTCGACAATTTCCGCATCGTCGATCGCGGCCGCTTCCGCGAGAAGG
The DNA here is from genome assembly GCF_055811415.1 of Mesorhizobium sp. WSM4846. Taxonomy (NCBI): domain Bacteria; kingdom Pseudomonadati; phylum Pseudomonadota; class Alphaproteobacteria; order Hyphomicrobiales; family Phyllobacteriaceae; genus Mesorhizobium; species Mesorhizobium sp. WSM4846. The sequence continues at coordinate 39,883 of NZ_JBVVPZ010000009.1, read as the reverse complement.
AACTGGAGACGCTGCTCACCGACCACCCCTACCCGGCACGCAATCCGCACCAGAACATCGCAGACCTGAAGGCGCAGATTGCCGCCAATGAAAAGGGCGTGGCCGAGTTGCGCGAGATGGTCGCGCATTTCGGCCTTGGCGTGGTCGAGGCCTATATGGGCCATGTCCAGGACAATGCCGCCGAAAGCGTGCGCCGCGTGCTGGAGCGGCTGCCCGACAGCTCCGTATACGAGTATCCGACCGACACCGGCCAAATCATCAAGGTGAAGATATCGGTCGACCGGCAAAAACGCGAGGCAACCGTCGACTTCACCGGCACATCGCCGGTCATGAAGAACAACTTCAACGCCCCCGAGCCGGTCGCCCGCGCAGCCGTGCTCTATGCGTTCCGCGTCATGGTCGAGGACATGATCCCGATGAATGCCGGGTGTCTGAGACCGATCAACATCATCATTCCCGAAGGTTGCATGCTGAAGCCGACCTACCCGGCCGCGGTCGTCGCCGGCAATGTCGAGACCTCGCAGCATGTCACCAATGCGCTGTTCGGCGCCATGGGCGCGATGGCCAATGCGCAAGGCACGATGAACAACCTCACCTTCGGCAACAAGCAGTACCAGTATTACGAGACGATCTGCTCCGGCTCGCCGGCAGGCCGGATGAACAACGGCCGCGGCTTTGCCGGCACCTCCGGCGTCCACACCCACATGACCAATTCGCGCCTGACCGACCCGGAAGTGCTGGAGTTGCGGTTCCCCGTCCTGCTCGAGGATTTCCACATCCGCAAAGGCTCCGGCGGCAAAGGCAAATGGAGTGCCGGCGACGGCACCGAGCGCACCATCCGTTTCCTCGAAAAGATGGAATGCGCCATCCTGTCCTCACATCGCAATCGCCCGCCGCAAGGCCTGGACGGCGGCGGCGATGGCGAGGTCGGCTCGACCAAGGTTCGCCGCAAGGATGGCCGTATCGAAGTCCTGAAGGCTTGCGACCAGACGGTGCTCGAGGCCGGCGAAGCCGTCATCGTGACGACGCCTACGCCGGGCGGATTCGGCCGCCTCTAAGGAGGCATCCAGAATTCGCTCCGGCGAGTCAGGTGGGGTGGTTTTCGAGAACCGAAGCGGAGCGGACATTTGGGTCCGTGAGCATCGGAAGCGCAGAAAGCCGCCCCAGATGACCGCCGGAGTAGAATTATCGATGCCTCCGACTGTCACCGGCCTGTCATCCACCTGCGCTACCCGCTTGCGCCAGAGCAAACGGGGAATCGCCTTGTCATGACGGATGTTTCCGGAGAACTGGTTTTTCGCCGCGGCAAGCAAGTTGGCAAAGCCGTCTACCAGAACCGCCCGCTGTCGAAGGCAGGCCTCTCCGAGCGGCTCTTCGCCTTGCTGTTTTCCGGCCTCGTCTATCCGCAGATCTGGGAAGACCCCGACGTCGACATGGAGGCGATGCAGCTTGGCCAGGGCCACCGCGTCGTCACCATCGCTTCGGGCGGCTGCAACATACTTGCCTATCTCACCCGGTCACCCGAAAGGGTCGACGCCGTCGATCTCAACGCCGCCCATATCGCGCTGAACCGCATGAAGCTCGAAGCGGTGCGCCATCTGCCGTCGCAGGGCGACCTGTTCCGTTTCTTCGGCGCTGCCGAGACCCGTCACAATTCACAAGCCTACGACCGTTTCATCGCGCCGCATCTCGACCCGGTCAGCCGCCACTACTGGGAACATCGCAACTGGCGCCGGCGTCGCCGCATCGCCGTCTTCGACCGCAATTTCTACCAGACCGGCCTGCTCGGCCTGTTCATCGCCATGGGCCACCGCACCGCCAAATTCTTCGGCGTCGATCCGGCCGGCATCATGGAAGCCAAAAGCATGGCCGACCAGCGCCGCTTCTTCGACGAGGAACTGGCGCCGGTCTTCGAAAAACCGCTGCTGAAATGGGCAACATCGCGAAAAGCCTCGCTGTTCGGCCTCGGCATTCCGCCGGCGCAGTACGATTCGCTGATCACCTCGGGCGACGGCACCATGGCCAGCGTGCTGAAGGCCCGGCTGGAAAAGCTCGCCTGCGACTTTCCGCTGGAGAACAACTATTTCGCCTGGCAGGCTTTTGCCCGCCGCTATCCCAATCCCGGCGAGGCGGCGCTGCCCGCCTATCTCGAAAAACGCAACTACCAGGCGATCCGCAACAATGTCGACCGCGTCGCCATCCACCATGCCAATCTGATCGAGTTCCTTGCCGGCAAGGATGCCGGTTCGGTCGACCGCTTCGTCCTGCTCGATGCGCAGGACTGGATGACCGACGACCAGCTCAATGCGCTGTGGGCCGAGATCACCCGCACCGCGTCGACCGATGCCCGCGTCATCTTCCGCACTGCGGCCGAGCCCAGCCTGTTGCCCGGCCGGGTCTCCAATTCGCTGCTCGACCAGTGGAGCTATGCGGACGAGGCCTCGCGCCAATTCTCGGCCCGCGACCGTTCGGCCATCTATGGCGGCTTCCACCTCTATGTGAAGCAAGCCGCATGAGCGCGACCGATCTGCCGGCCAGGCGCGGCGAACCGCCGGCCGGGCACGCCGAACTGATGGACGACGTCTACCGCTGGCAGCGCCACGTCTACGACCTGACCCGCAAATATTACCTGCTCGGCCGCGACCGGCTGATATCAGGGCTGGATGTGCCGGCCGGCGGCACCGTGCTCGAGCTTGGCTGCGGCACCGGCCGCAACATCGTCCTCGCCGCCCGCCTTTATCCCGACGCCCGCTTCTTCGGTCTCGATATTTCAGCCGAAATGCTGGAAACGGCCACTGCTGCCATTGCCCGCGAAGGTCTTTCCGGCCGCGTCAAGCTGGCGCGCGGCGACGCCACCGATTTCGACGCGAAGGCGCTATTTTCCATCGAAAGCTTCGACCGCATTTTTGTCTCCTATTCGCTGTCGATGATCCCCGGCTGGGAGAAGACGATTTCCGCGGCACTTGCAGCCCTGTCACCCGGCGGTTCGCTGCACGTCGTCGATTTCGGCCAGCAGGAGGCCCTGCCCCGCTGGTTCCGCACGCTGCTGCGCGGCTGGCTGAGAAAATTCCACGTCGAGCCGCGTGAGGCCCTGCGGGACGTCCTGGAATCGGAATCTGCAAGACGCGGCGCAACCCTTCGGTTTAGAACGCTTTACCGCGATTACACTTGGCTGGCCGTGATCAAGATCGCCAGCTAGTTCCGCAGCCCAGAGGATTTGCTCTTTGACTGAGCCCTGTGGAGGGTCGCTGCCGACCGGCCTGCAACCGCCAATCTCCAACGTCTGCGATTAGCCATAAGCCCCCGCGCCTTCGTCATCCTAGGTCAAGCAAGGAGCGAAGCGACACGGCGCAGAACCTGGGATCCATTCCGTGACATCAGCCGAAGAATGCAGCGGCTCAGAACCAAAACAGCAGTGATCCGTCGCGCCCCCCTCTGTCCTGCCGGACATCTCCCCCACTTGGGGGGAGATCAGATGTCGCGTCCGGCTTCCCCAATCTTCAACGTTGAAAGAAGGGTGAGGCGCGCGAGCTGCCAATCTCCCTCCTTGTGGGGGAGATGTCCGGCAGGACAGAGGGGGGCGCCTCGCTCCGCGATCGAAGGTTCTGCACCGCAGCAGCGCTCCAAGGTCACGGAATCCCAAGATCGGTCGCGTCGCTTCGCTCCTCGCCAGACGGGCGGGCGCGTGTTGATCGTGGAAGGCCTTTGGCGACAGCTGCATAGACCCTGCGGCGAGCGATCGCCGCATTCCTCTAATGCAGCGCCTTCACCAGTGCTGCCAGCATGATCTGCGGCCGGTAGCCGAGCTTGGCCGGCGTCAGGCCGAGCCGCACCACCACAAGCTGCGCCGAGGGGATTATGGCGACCGTCTGCCCGTCATGGCCTTCCATCCAATAGCTATCCCTTGGCAGGCCCGCAGCGATGCCGGCGCCGGGGCTCTCCTCGTCGCCCGGACCCTCGATCCACACCTGGCCCCTGCCGTAGACTTTCGAGGCGGTTGCGGCTTCCCGCATCCAGGCGACGAAGCCCGCAGGCAGGACCTCCTGGCCGTTCCAGACACCATCCTGCAGCAGGAACTGGCCGAAGCGCGCCCAGTCGCGGGCGGTGGCGTAGAGATAGGACGAGCCGACGAAGGTGCCGTGCTCGTCGGTCTCCAGCACCGCGCTCTGCATGCCGAGCGGGTCGAACAGCGCAATCCTTGGCCACGCCAGCGCCTTGTCCTTGTCGCCGACCGCATCCTGCCAAAGCCGCGACAGCATCGCTGCCGTGCCGCTTGAATAGGAAAATACCTTGCCCACCTCGCCGGTCAGCGGCTTGGATCCGGCAAAGCCCGCCATATCAGGCTCGAGGTAGAGCATCCGCGTCACGTCGGTGACGTCGCCATAATCCTCGTTGAACTCGAGCCCGCTCGACATCGCCATCATGTCGGCGAGGCTGATGGCGGCGCGGCCGTCCGCTTTCCAGGGTCCGAACAGGCCCTGGTTCGTCATCACCATCTTGCCGTCCTTCACCACCGTGCCGACGATCGCGGCATTGACCGTCTTGGTCATCGACCAGCCAAGCAACGGCGTCTTTTCCGTAAAACCTGCGCCATAACGCTCGGCGATGACGCGGCCGTTTTTGACCACCACCACCGCCCGCATACCGGCGCCGGTAATCGCAGGATCGTCGAGGATTTTCGCGATCTCGGGGTTTTGCGATGCGTCGACCTTGTCGCCCTCCGGCCAGAGCGCGTCGAGCGGCGGCGCCGGTGTCAGCGCCGGCCCGGCGACTGCTTTGGCCCGGGCGATGTCGCCGCCCGGAACCGCGGTGCAGCCAAGCCCGTCTCGAACGACGGCGACGCTCTTGCCGAACACGCCGAATAGCCCGGCCGAAACCGTGCCCTGTTCCTTGTCGACGGACACCCTCATCAGCCGCAGCAGTGGATGGCCCGGCGCCTGCACGTCGACTGCGAGCACCTCATCGGCATCGCGTCCGGCGAGAAAGACATTCGAGCAGACGATCTTGGCCGTATAACCCGAGCCGACTCGGATCAGTTCCGGCGGCGCGATGTAAAGCCAGGCGGCGAGTGCTGCGACCGCCAATACGGCCAGCCCGGTGAGCCACTTCACCAGCCTCAGAGCAATCTGCATTTTCCGATTCCCCCGGACGCTCATCTATGCCATCGATTTGCCGTCATTGCTTCGGCAAAATCGCGGTTCTGGTCGAGCGCTGTCAACGGAATATCAACCATGATCAGCGATGACTGATGCATGTCGCCCAAAAGTGCGCAGCGGTTTTGGGACAACGACATGCATAAAAACAAAGATTAAGGCGCGCCGAAGCGGCGCGCTCTGGGGATAGGAGAGCGGTCCTGTGGGGCGATCGCTTGGGGGCACGGTCGAGGGACCACCTGCAGCAACAACCCATCAGCGGCCGGCTGAAACCGGTTCAGGAGTAGCGATGCGCCGTTTCGCGGCTTTCATCTTGCTGACGCTGCTGGGCGCCTGCTCGACCGTCGACGATCTTGCGCCTCCCTCATCGGGCGCCCCGAGCGTTGCGGTGCGCGCACCCCGTTTCGACGACTCCGACCCGCATGAGTGGGACAGCGGCGCGCCGTGGAGCTATGCCGTTCATGGCACCGACGTCTCCAAGTACCAGACCTCGGTCGATTGGCCGGCGGCCAGGGCCAGCGGCATTTCCTTCGTTTTCATCAAGGCGACGGAAGGCGGCGATCGCTTCGATTCGTATTTCAACGAGCATTGGAGCCGCACGAAAGCCGCCGGAATCCCGCGCGCCGCCTATCATTTCTACTATTTTTGCACGCCGGCCGCGACGCAGGCGCGCTGGTTCATCCAGAACGTGCCCAGAGACCGGTCGGCAATGCCGCCGGTTCTCGACATGGAATGGAACCCGCAATCGCCGACCTGCAAGCTGCGCCCCAATGCGGCCACGGTGCGCAGCGAGATGAGCACTTTCCTCGAAATCGTCGAAAAGCACTATGGCAAGAAGCCGATCATCTACACCTCGATCGATTTCTTCGACGACAACGGCCTGTCGGCCTTCCGCGGCTATCCATACTGGCTGCGTTCGGTGGCCGGCCATCCGCGCAAAAGATACGGCAGCCACCCGTTCACCTTCTGGCAGTACACCGGAACCGGTATTGTGCCGGGCATCTCAGGCAAGGCCGATATCAACGTGTTCAACGGCTCGGAAGCCACCTGGAACAAATGGCTGCGGCAGAACACCCGTTGACAGCGGGCCTGCAGCCTGCTTTTCGACACAGCCAATGAAGGACGCCTGCAACCGCCGGTAATCTTCTCGGGAGGATGGCGATGCGATTGCGCTTGGAAATTCTCGCGGCGCTGTTTCTGGCCGCCACGGCGCCGGCGGTGGCACAGCAATGCGGCGGCGATTTCCAGGCATGGAAGCAGGGCGTTGTGGCCGAGGCGAAGAACGCCGGCGTCGGCACTGCCGGACTTGAGGCGCTGGAAACCGCCGCTCTCGATGGAAAGGTGCTGGCGCGCGATCGCGCCCAAGGCGTCTTTACCCAGACCTTCATCGAGTTTTCGAACCGCATGATATCGGCCTATCGGCTGAAGCAGGGCGCGGCCATCTTGAAGAAACATGCCGACGTGTTTGCCCGCGCCGATCGCGAATTCGGCGTTCAGGCCCCGGTCATTGCCGCCTTCTGGGCGCTGGAAACCGATTTCGGCGCCGTGCAGGGCGATTTCCAAACGCTGAACGCGTTGGTCACGCTCTCTCACGACTGTCGTCGCCCGCAGCTCTTCCGGCCCCAGATCGTGCCATTGTTGACGCTGATCGATCGCGGCGTGGTCCCGGCCGACGTCACCGGCGCCTGGGCGGGCGAAATCGGCCAGACGCAGATGCTGCCTTCCGACTATCTCGGCCGAGGCGTCGACGGCGACGGCGACGAAGTGATCGACCTGCGCGGCAGCGCGCCTGATGTGATCATGACCACGGCCAACAAGATCACGTCGCGCGGCTGGAAACGAGACCAGCCCTGGATCGAGGAAGTCCGCGTGCCGGACGACTTGCCATGGGACCAGACCGGCCGCACCAACAAGCTGCCGCTGACGCAATGGGCTCAGTGGGGCGTCACCAACCCGAACGGCACGCCGCTTGCCGACAACGGCCTGAAGGCAGGCCTCGTGCTGCCTATGGGCCGCAACGGGCCAGCCTTCCTGGTCTACGACAATTTCGACGTCTATCTCGAATGGAACCAGTCCTTCACCTATGCGCTGACCGCGGCAAATCTCGCCGCGCGGCTGGCGGGTGCGCCGCAATTCGACCCGCGCAATCCCGAACCCGGCCTCAACGGCGACCAGATGAGGGCATTGCAGACAAAGCTCGAGGCCAGAGGCCATGACGTGGGAACAGTCGACGGCATCCTGGGCACCAACACCCGCGAGGCGATCCGCAAGGAGCAGATGCGGCTAGGCCTGCCGGTCGACGGCTGGCCGACGCCGGAACTGTTGGGGAAGCTCAGTGAGTAGTGGGTAGGGAGTAGTAACTAGTGAATGATGAATGGTGAATGGTGAATGGAATTAGATATTCACTACTGACTACTGACTACTGACTACTGACTTCACTATTCACTAATCCATCATCGCCTGGCAAGCAGGAAGTCGATGAAGACTCGCAAGGCCGGCGGAACCTGCCGGGAGCTTGTATGATATAGGTAAAAGCCCGGAAATCTCGGCGACCAGGCTTTGAGAAAACGGATGAGCTTGCCGGTTTCGATCCACGGTCGAACCTGGTAATCCAGCATGTAAGCCACGCCGATCCCATCCAGGGCCGCCCTGATCATCAGTTCCGTGTCGTTGACCGTCAGACCGCCGTTCACGGCTATTTCCAAAGCGTGTTGGCCTCGCGCGAACTCCCATCGATAGACGTTGCCGCCACCGGGCCACTGGAAATTGATGCATTGGTGATGGTGCAGGTCGGCGGGATGATGGGGCATGGGGTGATCCTCGAGATAGCTGGGCGCCGCCACTGCGGCCATCTCCAGCTCCCCGCTGAGTTTCACCGCCACCATGTCCTTATGCAGCCGCTCACCAAGCCTGATTCCGGCATCGAATCGTCCCTCGACAATATCGGTCAGCATGTCGTCGACGATGATGGTGAGGGCAATATCGGGATAGGCGCGGCGGAAATCGCCGAGGATGGGCACGATGAAACGCATGGCGGCGATGCGTGGAACATTGATACGCAGCGACCCTGCCGGTCGATCGCGTGATGCATGCGCGTCGGGTTCGCTGAATGCCGGAGCGAGGCGGGCAAACAGCGTTTCGCCTGCAGCGGTCGGCGACACGCTGCGGGTCGTGCGGTTGAGCAGCCGGACACCGACACGCTCCTCCAGCCCGCGTATCGTCTGGCTAAGCGCCGGCGGCGAAATCCTGAGCCTGGCCGCGGCGCGGACAAAGCTGCCTTCCTCGACGATCGTCGCGAACGCCCTCAGCTCGGAAAACTCGGTCCCTCGCATTATGTACCCCAGACTTAACACACCTGTTCGATCATAGGCTATTATCTGATCAATAGCATGCCCCTAACTTCCACATGGAACGCCGCCGCTCGATTTGGAACGGCCGTAGCCAGACGAGAAAGGGACAGCTATGTATCATTCGCTTGAAGGCAAAATCGCGCTCGTGACCGGCAGTTCGCGCGGCATCGGCCGCGCCATCGCCGAGGGGCTCGCGGCAAACGGCGCGGCCGTGGTCGTCAATTATGTCGGCAACGAGAAAGCCGCTCAGGAAGCCGTTGCTGCCATACGCGACAATGGCGGCAAAGCCGTCGCCATTCAGGCCGATATCTTCAGCGCTTCCGACATTCGCCGGCTGTTCGATGAAACCGAGAAGCAGATGGGCGCGATTGACATCGTCGTCGCCAATGTCGGCGTCGCCGTCATAAAGCCGTTCGTCGAGGCCACCGAAGCCGACTTCGACCAAGTCTTCGGCGCCAATGCCAAAGGCACCTTCTTCACGCTTCAGGAAGCGGCGCGCCGCGTGCGCGACGGTGGCCGCATCATCGCGGTTTCCACCGGTGGAACCAAGATGTTCTTCACCCAGACCGCCCTTTATCTCGGCAGCAAAGGAGCCGTCGAGCAGTTCGTCCGCGTCCTCTCTCGCGAACTCGGACCGCGCTCCGTCACCGTGAATGCGCTTTCGCCGGGCTTTACCGACACCGACCTGCTTCCGCAGCGGGATCGCGCGATCGCCGCCGGGATGTCGCCCTTCGGCAGGATCGGAGCGCCGCGCGACGTTGCCGATGTCGCGGTTTTCCTCGCCTCCGACGAGGCCCGCTGGCTGACAGGCGAGAACATCCAGGCCGGCGGCGGCGTTGCTTAGTGGGTAGTGAATAGTGAATGGTAGTGGCAGTGGAATTAGGCAGTCACCGCTGATTACTGACTACTGACTATTCACTATTCACTATTCACTATTCACTATTCACTAATCCGCCATCGTCTCGAGGCTGGCGAACCCTTGCGGCGCATCGCCTTCGTCGAACGGCGTCGTCACCTCGACGAAGGTGTCGGGATAAAAGCCGTTGAACCGTGTCCTCAGCGACAGCGAATAGGCGCCGATATGGCCGATCTCGATCCAGTCGCCGGTATCGACCGTTTCCGGCAGCCAGAACGGCCGCGACAGGATGTCGACGGAATCGCAGGTCGCGCCGCACACTTTGAACGGCACGATGGTCTTCTCCTCGCCGTTGCGCGAGCGGATCGCCGGGTCTGGAATGAAGCGCGCCGGCAGCGTGATCTTGCCGGTCCATGAATCCGACAGCGACGCCCAGATGCCGTCATTGATGTAGAGCCGCTTGCCCTTGCGCAGCAGCACGCGCACGATCAGCGACAGGCAGCGCGCCACGATCACCCGGCCCGGCTCCGCCACCAGCGGCATCTGGTCGAACTGGTATTCCTTGAGGTCGCCCGACAGCCGCGACATGATCTGGCCGAGCGACGGCATCTCGACCTGCTTGCGGTTGGGATCATGGCCGTATTCGGCGGGAAAACCGCCGCCGACGTCGAGCCCGGCAATGTCGAAGCTGACGCGGTTGCGCACCCAGTCGGCCGAGGCCAGCGCGCGCTCATAAGTGTCGGGATCCTCGATCTGGCTGCCGACATGAAAGCACAAGCCGACCTTGTAGCCGGTCCGGTTCAGCCGTTCGGCCAGTTCGACCGCATTGGCCGGTCCGGCGCCGAACTTCTTCGACAGTTCGTAGGCGGCCGATCCTTTCGTCTGGATGCGCACGAACACGGTGATCGCACCCGGATCGATGTCGAGCGCCCGCACCACGCGGGTCAGCTTGGTGATCTCGTCCTCGTGGTCGAGCGAGATGACCCGGATGCCATATTTCTCCAGCGCCAGCTTGATGTCCGACTGTGCCTTGACCGGATGCATGTAGAGCATCTCGGCGTCGGGCGAGACCGCGCGCACGGCGGCGAATTCGCCGGGCGAGGCCACGTCGAAAGCGCCGACGCCGGCCTCGACCAGCGCCTTCAGCACGATCTGCTCGCCGTTGGTCTTGACCGCATAGGCGGTCTTGCCGGGAAACATGCCCATGAACTGCCTGGCGTCCGCCTTCAGCACCTGCGGGCGGAAGCAATAGATCGGATCGTCCGGGCGAAGCGCCAGCGCCGCTTCGCGCGCATTTTCGAATTGCTGCATGGACGAATCCCTTTGGCTTGGACTGCGCACAATTAATCCAACCTATGCGGGAATGAAAACAATTCTGTGTCTCGCACCCCTGACGCTGCGGCGCTACGGCAGATGATGCAATGCTAGTCCACTGATCTGGTTTCGGGTGGCCCTTGCCATCAAACAGGATATGGCCTGAACAGACGCCTGATTGACTTGGCATTCAGAACCATCCGGGAGGATTCTCCATGGCGATCACAACCACGACGGCAATGCGCGGCCCCATGGTCTTGAAAGACTGGGCGCAGCTTCTGCTGCTCGGTGCGATCTGGGGTGGCTCGTTCTTCTTTGCCCGCATTGCGGTTGCCGAGATTCCGCCGCTGGTGCTGGTGCTGTTTCGCGTCGCCATCGCGGCGCTTGCGCTGCATCTCTATCTCGGCCTGCGCGGTCCGTCCTTCCGCATCGCCTTGCCGCATGCCGCCCTGTTCTTTCTGCTGGCGCTCGTCAACAACGTCATACCGTTCTCGCTGATCTTCGCCGGCCAGACCGAGCTTGGCGCCGGTGTCGCCTCGGTGCTCAATTCGACGACGCCGTTCTGGACGTTGATCCTCGCCAACGCGCTGACATCAGACGAAAAGCTCTCCTGGAACAAGCTTGCCGGGATCGCGCTCGGCATCGTCGGCACGGCGGTGATGATCGGTCCCGGCCTGCTTGCCGGGCTGGGCGGTCCGGTCTGGGCGAAATTTGCGCTGGTCGGCGCCTCGCTGTCCTATGCGGTGGCCCTGATGATCGCCCGCCGCTTCAAGGGTGTGCCGTCACCGGTCATCGCCACTGGACAATTGACCGCTTCGACCATCATCATGATCCCGATCGTGCTGCTTGGCCACGGCACTGCCAACCTGTTTTCGGCCTCGCCGCCGGTCTGGGCGGCGGTGTTGGCGCTGGCCCTGCTGTCCACCGCCTTCGCCTACATCCTCTATTTCAACCTCGTCGCCTCGGCCGGCGCCACCAACGCCTCGCTGGTCACGCTCATCGTGCCGGCCAGCGCGATCCTGCTCGGCTTTCTGTTCCTGGGCGAACGGCTCGAATTGTTCGAGCTCGGCGGCATGGCGCTGATCGCGATCGGCCTCGTCACCATCGACGGCCGCCTGTTCGGCCGACGCTGATGCATGTCGCCCAAAAGCACGCCCTCGGGCTTGAACCGAGGGTACGTAGCGGTTTGCGATAACGACATGCATGACCAACAAGCTGAAGCGGGTCGCTTCCCAGGCCTGACACGCTTGAGGGTCCAATCGGACGCCCAAACGACGCTCCAACTCAACTTGTCGAATCTTCGTACCGACGCGAAAATCGATTCCGACTTTCAGCGGCGGTAGCGCTGCCATACCCATTCTTGCCCCAGCTCCGTCACATTTTGTACACAGGGCCGAAGCGGGATTTTGCCGAAGAGTTTCAATGCCTAACGGCAAATGGCCTGTCCCAAATTCCACATTGTCGTCGCATTGCAGCATAGTTTCCGCTTGCCTGTGGCAGAAATGCCCCTAGACTCTGGCCATAGCTCTTTAAGAGGAGGCTATGACATGGGGCTTACCAGGCCAATCAACGCATTGATGATTTGTGCTGCATTTGCATTCATCGGGGCGCTGATTATGGGCTTTCTTCCGTAGACCCGCCAAGCAACGGAAGCAGCACAAAATAGTCCAAGTCATTGAAAAGGCCGGGTTTTTTACCCGGCCTTTTTGCATTCCCGGATTTGACGGGGGAGTTACGCCGCGGCGGATCCCGCGGCTTCAGCCTCGTGCGAGCGGATGCCGATCATGTGGCAGATGGCGAAGACCAGATCGGCGCGGTTCATGGTGTAGAAATGAAAATCGCCGACGCCGCGCTCGACAAGGTCCAGCACCTGCTCGGCCGCCACCGCGGCCGCCACCAGCGCATGTGTCTGCGGGTCCGTCTGCAGCCCGTCGAAGCGCTCGGCCATCCACGCCGGCACCAGCGCGCCGCAGCGCGCCGAGAAATTGGCGACCTGGGTAAAATTGTGGACTGGCAATATGCCCGGCACGATCGGTATGTAGATGCCCGCCCGCCGCGCCCGCTCGACATAGCGCTCGTAGAGGTCGTTGTCGAAGAAGAACTGGGTGATCGCCCGCGTCGCGCCATTGTCGACCTTGCGCTTCAGCATATCGATATCGGTGGCGAAATCCGGGCTCTCCGGATGCTTTTCCGGATAGGCGGAGACCGAGATGTCGAAATCGCCGACACCTTTCAGCGCCCCCACCAGTTCGGCGCCGTTGGCATAGCCGTCCGGATGCGGACGGTAGGCGGCGCCGACGCCCTCGGCCGGATCGCCGCGCAGGGCGACGAAGCGGGTGACACCCATGTCGGCGAATTCCTGGATGACTTCATCGACCTCGTGACGCGCCGCATCGACGCACGTCATGTGCGCCGCCGGCGTCAGCGTCGTTTCGTTGAGGATGCGCTTGACCGTGCGCGCCGTGCGCTCGCGGGTCGAGCCGCCGGCGCCATAGGTGACGGAGACGAATTTCGGCTTGAGCGGCTGCAGCCGGGTGACGGTGTCCCACAGCCTTGCTTCCATCTCGTCGCTCTTCGGCGGGAAGAACTCGAACGAAACCCTGATCTTGTCGCCAATGTCAGGGCGGCGGGAAAAGCGGAACTGGTTCATCAAGCGGTTTCCCCTATCGGAAAGGCATTGGCCGGTTGTGCGTGGTTGGAAGGATCGGCGATCAGCATGCGCTGGTCACGGCCGAGCCACAGTTTTACGGTGAGCCTGGGCTCGTTGCCGGCGCGCGGCTCGAATTCCTGGCTCTCCTCGAGGTCGAGCCCAGCCTCGGAAAACCACTCGGTGATCTGCCGGTCGGCAAAGCCGAGCCGCACATGCGCGTGGGCGTCGCGCAGGAATTCCAGCGAATGCGGAGCGAAATCCACGATCACCAGCCGGCCTGCCGGACGCAGCAGCCTTGCTGCCTCGCGGATGGCGCGGGCAGGATCGTCAAGATAGTGCAGCACCTGGTGGATGGTGACGAGATCGAAGGCGTCGCGCTCGACCGGCGGCGCAAAAATGTCGCCCTGGCGCACCTGCGCATTCGAGATGCCGGCCTTGTCGAGATTGGCGCGCGCCACCGTCAGCATCTCGCGCGACATGTCGATGCCGATGCCGCGCCGGTAGAGCGGCGAAAAGATCTCGAGCAGCCGCCCGGTGCCGGTGCCAAGGTCGAGCATCGACTGGAACGGCCGCTTGCCGACGAGCTTGAGCAGCGCCGCCTCCACGGCGCGGTCCGGCACATGCAGCGAGCGGATGTGGTCCCAGCTTGCGGCATTCACGGAGAAATATTCGGCGGCGCGATCCTGCCGCTTGCGCTTGACCGCCGCCAAGCGCTCGAGGTCACGTTCGACCTGCGGATCGGCGCCCCGGATGCCGGAGACCAGCCTGAGCACGAAGTCCCGCGCCGCATCCGAATCCGACAGCCGGAAGAAGGCCCATGAGCCCTCCTGATAGCGGCCGATCAGCCCCGCCTCCAGCAACAGCTTCAGGTGGCGCGAGACGCGCGGCTGCGACTGGCCGAGGATTTCGGTGAGATCGGAAACGGTGAGATCGCCGCGCGACAGCAACGCCAGGATTCGCAACCGGCTGGATTCGGCCGCCGCCTTCAATGTATCTACCATGGTGTCGAGCGCGACGTGCATGCGAGCATTCTCTTTGAAAAGATATAAACATATGTTTATGTCGATGTTGATAGCCTTGCAAGCGCTATGTCGCTCCCGGACAAGAAAATGACGCATGCGTGGCGGATCGCGCACAGCCGGAAGCAGGATCGGGGCGAAAACCATGTTCGAAACGCGCAGCGGCGAAAAGCTTCTGGAAACTGATCCCGCCGATATGCCGCCGGACGGCCATGTCGTCTTCATCGGCCGCATCGCCTCGCCCTGGACCACGCGGGACACTTGCCCCAAGAACATGAGAGCCGCGCGCGAAACCGGACAGCCGGCGGTTCTCACGATCGACCTGCCCTATCGCGAGGGTCTGATTGGGCTTGCACGCGCCAGTCACGTCATCATCCTGTCCTGGCTGCACCACGCCCCGCGGACCCTGATTGTTCAGAAACCCCGCCATGCGGCTGAACCGACGGGCGTTTTTTCGCTGCGCTCCCCGGCCCGGCCGAACCCGGTCGGGTTGCATATCGCCAGGCTCGTCGCCCTCGACATCGAAACGGGTCGTATCGATGTCGATGCCATCGACCTGCTCGACGGCACGCCGGTGATCGACATCAAGCCTTATTTCGCTTCGACCGATGCCTTTGCCGACGCGACCATTGCCGGACGGGACGAGCCCGGACAGGTCATACCCGGACAGGTCATGCGATGAGCGCGCCGACCGGTCGCCGCCGCGCCATCGCCAAGGCGCTGACAGCGCTTTTGCCGCTGGCGCCCTATGCCGACATGGAAAAGATCCGCGCCGACGCCGGCGCGGTGCATATGAAGAGCTTGCCGCCGAGCATTGCCGTATGGCTGGCGACAATAGCCCACATCCGTCATGCGCACACCGACTACGAGAAACTGCTGGCCGAAGGCTATGACCGCGACTCGGCGCGTTTCTTCGTCATGGAACAGACCAACATGGTGCTGACCCGCTGGCGCGCGACACGTCTGCTCGAGGACGACGGTGAGGAATAGCCAGATACCCCGATGGCTCATCCGCAACCCCGGCCTGTGTCTTGTACCACCCGCCGCAGCGCTCTATCGCGTCTGGACGAAGACGACCTGACGGAGGACGTGATGAGCAACTTGATCGATCCGCACGCCAAACCACTGCCCTCGCTCTCCGACCGTCACATAGACCCGCACTCCTACCCCGATGGTGTTGCCTTCCTGGACGGGCAGTATCTGCCGATGTCGCAAGCCAAGATCTCGGTGCTGGATTGGGGCTTCCTGCATTCCGACGCCACCTACGACACGGTGCATGTCTGGGACGGTCGTTTCTTCCGCCTCGACCTGCATCTCGATCGCTTCTTCGGCGGGCTGGAAAAGCTGCGCATGACGATCCCGTTCGACCGCGATGGAGTCGCCGAAATCCTCCACAATTGCGTGGCGCTGTCGGGTCATCGCGACGCTTATGTCGAGATGCTGTGCACGCGCGGCGCCTCGCCGACCTTCAGCCGCGACCCGCGCGACGCCGTCAACCGCTTCATGGCGTTCGCCGTTCCCTTCGGCTCGGTCGCCAACGCCGAGCAATTGCAGCGCGGCCTGCATGTGGCGATCAGCGACAAGGTGCGCATCCCACCAGCCTCGATCGACCCGACAATCAAGAACTACCACTGGCTCGACCTGGTGCGAGGCCTCTACGACGCCTATGACCGCGGCGCCGAGACCGCACTGCTCCTCGATTTCAACGGCAATGTCGCGGAAGGCCCCGGCTTCAACGTCTTTTGCGTGGATGACGGCAAACTGTCGACGCCGGCTGTCGGCGTGCTGCCAGGTATCACCCGCCGCACCGTCTTCGATCTCTGCGCGGAGGCAGGGCTTGCCGTTGCCGCGGCCGATGTCAGCGTCGCTGCGCTGCGTCAGTCCGATGAGGTCTTCATCACCTCGACCGCCGGCGGCATCATGCCGGTAACGATGATCGACGGTGTTCCGGTCGCGGACCGCAAGGTCGGTGCGATTACCAGGCGCCTCATGGCGATCTATTGGCAAAAGCACGGAGATCCGGCCTGGTGCAGCCCGGTGCACTATCCCTGACCATCCCTGGCCTCAGGCCCGGTAAATCCACTGCTCGGGCACACGCACCGAAATCTCCTCGCCGGCCGTGATGCGGCCTGGTTTTTCCACCCAGGCGACAAGGCCGCGCAACCGCTTTGCCGCCTTCGGGAACAACAGCGCGCCGGCTTCACGGTCGGCCATTCCGGCATTTTCGGCGACCGATCGCCCGGCGATGCGGCAAGGTCCGTTCTGCGCGTCGACCTTGACGGTGACGCCTCCTTTAAAGAACAGCAGCGTGCCGGACGGCAGCATCGAGAGATGCGGCAGGCCTTCGATCAACAGATTGGCGCCGATCCACTCCGGCTTGATCTCGGCGATGGCCATCCGCCCTGCCACGATCGCCAGCTCGTCCGCGGCCACGATCGACAGCTGCCGCTCGTTGCGCATCTCGGTGCCGCGCGGATACCAGGGCTCGCGCCCGCCGGAGCGCCGCGTCGCGCCGGCGTGGAAATCGCCGTCGATGCCGTCGAAGCCAAGCCGCAATTCATCCACCGCGCGTGTCTCGAAATGATCCGATGGCGCGACGTAAAGCGCGGCCACCCGCGCGACAAGTTTCCGCGCCGGGATGATTTCGACCGGGTTTACCGTCTCGGGGAAGAGGTCCAGCATAGGCTTCGCTCCGTGCGTGATGCCAAGCAATTAGCCGCAGTGAGTTCATCAGGTCCAGCCTAAAGCACTGATGCTCCAGTCAAGCAGGCTGATGCGATTACACCGGCGCCTTCCAATGCCGGTGCCGTTCGCGCCAATCAGAGCATGCGCAACAGCGCCCCGCCGATCGAATAGCCGGCGCCGAAGGCGCAGAGCAGGCCATAGTCGCCGGCGTTCATGTCGGCGTGGTTTTCCGACAAGGCGACGACCGCACCGGCGCCGGCGGTGTTGCCGAGGCGCTCCAGCACCATCGGCGCGCGGTCATGGTCGACCTCGTGGCCGAACGACAGCTTCAGGATCATGGCGTTCATACGTGCATTGGCCTGATGCAGCCAGAAGCGCCGGATCGCTTGCGGCGTCAGCCCATGCTCGGCCAGGAACTCGACGATGAATTTATGTCCGGCGACGGTGACTTCCTTGAACACCTTGTTGCCGACCTGCTTGATCAGGTTGCCTTCCAGGTTGATCATATACGGATCGTCCTGGGCGGTGCGCGTGTAGTAGCCGAGATTGGTGCGGATGTTGTTGGACATCTGCGTCCAGGTCCGGGTGTCGAGCACCTCGAAGCGTCCCGGCCGCTTGTCGCCCTGGGCAAGCCCCTCGACGACCATCGAGACCGAAGCATCGCCGAAGATGAAATGCGTCTGCCTGTCGCGGAAATTGAGATGGCCGGTGATGATCTCGGGAGTCGTCACCAGCACGCGCCTGTGTGCGCCCGCCCGCACCAGATTGACCGCGATATGCAACGCCGCCGCCGCCGACGAGCAGCCAAGGCCCATGTCGAAGCCGGCGCCCTTCGTGCCCATCGCCTGCTGCATCTCGATAGCGATCGCCGGATAGGGCCGCTGGTGATGCGAGGCCGAGCAGATCACCAGGTCGATATCTGATGGCTCCAGCCCGGCATGGTCGAGCGCTTTCCTGGCCGATGCGATGCCGAACTCGGCTTCCAGCGACAGCGCATCGTCTGGCCGCGCCGGAATGCGCGGCGCCATGCGGCTCGGGTCGAGAATGCCTTCCCGCTCGATCACATGGCGCGTCTGCACGCCCGAAGCATGGACGATGAAGGCGCTGTCCGACTTCTGCAGCAGCGTCTCGCCCGAAGCCTGGCGGCGGACATTCTCCATCTCGACCCAGGCATTGAAGCTGTCGACCAATTCCTCATTGGTGATCGAAGGCTCGGGGATTTCAACGCCGATGCCGCTGATGATGACGCGATGCATTTTCAGTTCGTCCCCATGCGCAGGCGCTACGGCTTGATGTGGGCGCCGCGAGAGTTCGGCGCAACATTATTCGCATCAAGCTAGTTTAAGCCGGCTTAAATCAAGGGCCTGAGGCACAAGACCACAACCTTGCGTGGCTGAAATACGCGTTGTGGCGAATCAAGCGCAGCCAGGCAGTGCGTCTCGGTGTGGCCAATCGTTTCTATGCAGCGCGCCGCGCGACGATGAAAAGGCGCGGGAAACGCAGCAGCACCTTGCCGTTCGCCGTCTTCGGATAGGCTTCGGTTATCCCAGCGGTGTAGCGCGTGAGAAAAAACCGTCGCTCGTCCGCGTCGAGCGGATCGAGGAACGGCTTCAGCCCCGTCGACTTCAGCCACTCGACGATTGCCCCGGCATCGGCCAGCGGATGATTGTAGGCGGTGTGCCAGATGTCGAGCCGGTCGGAGAACGGCGACAAAAGATCGTAATAGAACGACACCGGCGGCAGCGGTCCGCGCGCAGCACCCTCAAGCTTTTCGGCAAACGGCATTTCGGCCGCCGTCTCGCGCATCAGCCGGTGCGACGGCTCGCCCATATTGTCGGGCATCTGCACGGCAAGCGCGCCGCCGGGCGCCAAAAATCCCATCAGCCGCTGGAAGATCGCCGGATGCTCGGGCAGCCACTGGAATACCGCATTGGCGAAGATCACGTCGACCGGCTCTTCGGGCTGCCACGCCGCCGCATCCGTCAGTTCGAAGGCCACTTCCGGCAGACGTGCCCTCGCCTTCTCGATCATGTCGGGCGAGCTGTCCAAACCGCTGACCTGCGCGCTCGGCCAGCGTTCGACCAGCAATTCGGTGGAATTGCCCGGCCCGCAGCCGATGTCGACCACCCGGCGCGGCGCCGCCACCGGCACCCGCGCGACGAGATCGCGCGCCGGCCGCGTGCGCTCGTCCTCGAATTTGAGATATTGGGCGGCGGACCAGTCGGGTTTTGCTTTTGCGACTGTATTCACCGATAGACCTCGCGACGGTCGCCGACTTGAACCACCCAAATTGCGAGCGCGCTATCGTCGATCCTTGTCAGAATTCGGAATGAACCCACACGGCATTTCCAGAGACCTGCAAGCGGTCCTGTTAGCGCTTCGCCAAGTTCACGTGGATTATCGCGCCGCGCGAGCCTGTTTTCCAGGAAGTCTACATTCCGACGCTGATCGGACCTTTGCAATCTGGAGATATCCTTCAGCGCACGCTTCTCGAATTATTCACACGTTCAACCGTCACTGCGGTTGCTTGCATCGTCCAATCCCAGTCGTTCCTTGACTTCGGCCAGAGAAAGCCAGTCACCTGATCGTCGTTAAGGCGTTCGAGGGCGATCAGTCCGTCCTCCAAATCCTGAATTTGCTCGACAATGGCGGCAACGACCACGTCGTGTTTTGTCCGGCCAGTTTTCCTTGCCACGATCTCAAGGCGTTTTTGCAGCGCGGTAGGAAGCTCCACATTAAGCATGTTGTCTCCTTCCGGTGATTCTACGAGCAGCCTGGGAGGCTTGCAACCAATCCGTTGCTACCTTGTCAGCCGCTTGTACGTCATGCGGTGCGGGTTGACGGCGTCGGGGCCGAGCCGGCGGATCTTGTCCTGCTCGTAATCCTCGAAATTGCCCTCGAACCACTCGACATGGCTGTCGCCTTCGAACGCAAGGATGTGCGTCGCCAGCCGGTCGAGGAACATGCGGTCGTGCGAGATGATAACGGCGCAGCCGGCGAAGTTTTCCAGCGCGTCTTCGAGCGCCGCCAGCGTTTCGGTATCGAGATCGTTGGTCGGTTCGTCGAGCAGCAGCACATTGCCGCCGGTCTTCAGCATCTTGGCCAGATGGACGCGGTTGCGCTGGCCGCCGGACAGATTGCCGACCTTCTGCTGCTGATCGCCGCCGCGGAAATTGAACGAGGCGCAATAGGCTCGGGTGTTGGCCTCGAATTTGCCGAGCTTGACCACTTCGGCGCCGCCCGAGATTTCTTCCCAGACGGTCTTGGTCGGGTCGAGCGCATCGCGGCTCTGGTCGACGTAACCGAGCTTGACCGTCTCGCCGACGCGGATCGTGCCGGCATCCGGCTTTTCCTGGCCGGTGATCATGCGGAACAGCGTCGTCTTGCCGGCGCCGTTCGGGCCGATGACGCCGACGATGCCGCCGGGCGGCAGCTTGAATTCGAGGTCGTCGATCAGCAGCGTGTCGCCAAAGCCCTTCGACAGGTCCTCGACCTCGATTACCACATTGCCGAGCCGCTCGCCATGCGGAATGACGATCTGGGTGTCGCTCGGACGCCGCTTGTCGGCCGCATCCAGCAGATCCTGGAAGGCCTGGATGCGCGCTTTCGACTTGGTCTGCCGTGCCTTCGGGCTGGACTGGATCCACTCGCGCTCGCGGCCGATCGCCCGCTGGCGCGCATCGTCCTCGCGGCCCTCCTGCTTGAGCCGCTTGGCCTTGGCTTCGAGATATTTGGTGTAGTTGCCCTCATAGGGAATGCCGCGGCCGCGGTCGAGCTCGAGGATCCAGCCGGTGACATTGTCGAGGAAGTAGCGATCGTGGGTGATGATCATCACCGCGCCGGGATAGGCGCGCAGATGCTTTTCCAGCCACGCCGTCGTCTCGGCGTCGAGATGGTTGGTCGGCTCGTCGAGCAGCAGAAGGTCGGGCTGACGCAGCAGCAGTTGGCACAGTGCCACGCGGCGGCGCTCGCCGCCCGACAGCTTGGTGACGTCGGCTTCCTTGGGCGGGCAGCCCAGCGCTTCCATCGCCATCTCGACCTGCTGTTCGAGATCCCACAGGTTGAGCCGGTCCATCTCGTCCTGGAGCTTGGCCGACTCGTCGGCCGTCTCGTCGGAATAGTTCATCATCAATTCGTTGTAGCGTTCGATGATCGCGGTCTTGGCGGCGACGCCTTCCATGACGTTCTCGAACACGGTCTTGCTCGCATCGAGCGCCGGCTCCTGCGCCAGGTAACCGACGGTGGCGCCTTCGGCCAGCCACGCCTCGCCGCTCCACTCCTTGTCGATGCCGGCCATGATCTTGAGGATGGTCGACTTGCCGGCGCCGTTCGGCCCGAGGATGCCGATCTTGGCGTCCGGGTAGAAGGAGAGGTGGATATTCTCGAGCACCTTCTTGGTGCCATAGGCCTTGTTGAGGCCGGCCATGTGATAGATGAACTGGCGTGCCACGCGCGCTTTCCCTGAAAAGTCGACTGGATGTCGGATTGAATGGAAGTTGCGCGCTATGTAGGCGATGCCGCGCCGAACGGCAAACTGTTTTGGCATTTCGAACCGGCCTTCGGGCTAAGACGGGCTCGGCGTGTCACTGGAACTCGATCGGATCGACAGTGCCTTTCGGACAACCAGCATTGTTCGTCGGCACTGATGCCAGCAACAGCTCACTGAGCGAAGAGTTCGGACCGATCGGGCCGGTCAGGCCGAGCGTCAGTTCGCCGATCAGCCGCCTGCCGCTCGAAGGATCGTTCACGCAGGAGACGCGAACCCGCTCGCCGGCACCGGGACCAAAGGCACTGTCGAAGGCGGCGCGGATCTGGTCGGAGGTCAGATCCCGGCCAATGTTTTGCTTGAAAAGATCACGCACCGGTGAAGCATTCGCCGCGCGCGTCAGGTTCAGCGCATCGGAAAAATACGCCTGCTGGCTCTTGCCGTAACAGGTGCCATGCTTGATCCACTCATGCCTGTCGAGAGCGGATGCGGTCCCTGGCATCACCTGATCGAGCTCCGACCGGGTGTTCGGCTCGAGCTCGACCGGCGGCAGGTCCTGCCAGTGCGCCGAATTGTCGTTCGCCTTGTCGGCCGCTGCCACCTGGCAATAGAAATTCCCGTTAGGCTGCGGCCACAGCCCGTGCAAGGTGAAATGCGTCGCCTCAAAACCGGCCGCGGTCTGCGCCTTGCATTCGGTCTTGCCGGGCTTGGTCTCGCAAAACGCCGGCTGCCAGCTCAGCGCGAGGACATATTCGGGCTTTCGCGAAGCCGGCGCAGCAGGCTTCTTCCGATCGGCCGGCACAGGTGCTGCCGGTTCCGTAGACGCGCTGCCACCCGAAACATGGCCGCAATCGACCTTCACCCAGCGACGCTCCGGATCAGCCCCGGGCACGCGGATCAGATAGTGCGTGGGAACATCCTTGTTGCCAGCCAGCAGCTCGTAGCTCTGTCCCGCATCGGTCGAAACATCACCGGCATTCTTGCCGCTCCTGATGGCCTGCGTCGCCGGACAGGTGGCGTCGGCGACGAAAGAGCCGCTCATCTTGACCTCGGCCCGCGCAGCACCCGTCAGCGACGCGGCGACAAGCGCCAATCCGAAAACAAGACCTGTCAGCGTACGCATGGGTACTCTCCGGTTGAATAATGCTGGGCAACAGACTGCCGCCCTCTCTGGGTAGCAAATTCTCCATGTCAGAATTGCGATACCCGCGTTGCGACGCAAGAACAGCGCTGCAAAACACCGCGAACGGATTGACGCAAAACCGGCGTCGGCGCACACAAACGTTCGCAGGCGCTAAAGACGCGTTGGAGACGAAGCGACAATGTCATTCAGCCAGCAGCGCGTGCTGCGATCGCCGACCGGCGCCGAGCTCAACCTTTACGTGAAACGCGCCGAGGGCCGCCCGCGTGCGGTCGTCCAGATCAATCACGGACTGGCCGAACATGCCGCGCGCTATGTCCGCTTCGCTACCTTTCTGGGCGAGTGCGGCTTCCACGTCTATGCCCATGACCATCGCGGCCATGGCGCCACCAAGGCGCCAGACGCTCCGCTCGGCACATTCGCCAAAGTGGATGGCGGCGCCAAGGTCATCGCCGATGTCGCTGCCGTGCACGACCTGATCGCCGGCGACCATCCCGGCCTGCCCGTCATCATCTTCGGCCATTCCATGGGCGGCCTCGTCGCGCTGAATTTCATGCTTCATCATTCGAACCGGCTGCACGCCGCCGCCATCTGGAACGCCAATTTATCCGCCGGGCTCGCCGGCCGTGCAGCGCAAGTCATCCTGGCCTGGGAAAAATTCCGGCTCGGCTCCGACGTGCCGTCGCGCATGCTGCCGAGACTGACCTTCCAGGCCTGGGGCAAGGCCGTCCCCGGTCACCGCACTCCGTTCGACTGGCTGTCGCACGACGCGGCGGAAGTCGACAAATACATCGCCGATCCGCTGTGCGGCTGGGATGCGTCGGTGTCGATGTGGCGCGACCTGTTCGGCTTTGTCTTCGACGGCGCCGACGACGCTAATTTTTCCGGCATCCGCAAGACCCTGCCGATCTGCCTGGTCGGCGGCGAAAAGGATCCTGCTACCGACCGTGGCAAGGCGGTCAGCCATCTCGCTGGGCGCCTGCACAGGATGGGCTTTTCGAATCTCGTTTCAAAGGTTTACGCCGAGACCCGCCACGAAAGCCTGAACGAGGTGAATCGAAATATCATCATGGACGATTTCGCCGCATGGGCCGACAGCGTGCTGAAACAAGCCTGATCGAGATTGGCACGGTCCGGTTGGCCCATTGCAAGAGCCGTGACTTCGGCACGCGGGATTGATAGTGCATGTTGCCCAAAAGTGCGCAGCGGTTTTGGGATAAGGACATGCATAAAAAGAAAACCAGAGCCTGCGCTTTCGATCAATCACGGTGATCCATGACCGAGCCTCCGCTGAAAGGCATCCGCGTAATCGAACTCGCCCGCATCCTGGCCGGGCCGTGGGCAGGGCAATTGCTTGCCGATCTCGGCGCCGACGTGATCAAGGTCGAGAGCCCTGATGGCGGCGACGATACCCGCAAATGGGGTCCGCCCTTCGTCATGAGCCATGACGGCGAAAACCTTTCGGCCGCCTACTACCATTCCTGCAATCGCGGCAAGCGCTCCATCGCCATCGATTTCTCGACGCCCGAGGGCGCCGAGACAGTGCGCCGACTGGCCGCGACATCGGACGTGCTGATCGAGAACTTCAAGCTCGGCGGGCTGAAGAAATACGGGCTCGATCATGACAGCTTGCGCAATATCAACCCCCGGCTGATCTATTGCTCGATCACCGGCTTCGGCCAGGACGGACCCTATGCGCCACGCGCCGGCTATGACTTCATCATCCAGGGCATGGCCGGCATGATGTCGATCACCGGCGAGGCTGGCCGCGAGCCGCAAAAGGCGGGTGTCGCCATTTCGGACATTTTCACCGGCCTCTATTCGGTGATCGCCATCCAGGCCGCACTTCGCCATGCCGAGAAGACCGGCGAAGGCCAGCATATCGACATGGCGCTCTACGACAGCCAGATCTCGGCGCTCGGCAACCAGAACCTCAACTATCTGGTCTCGGGAAAATCGCCGGTGCAGATGGGCAACGCGCATATGAATATCGCGCCCTACGAAGTGGTGCCGGTGAAGGACGGCCACATCATCCTGGCCATCGGCAATGACGGCCAGTTCGCCAAATTCTGCGCCGCCGTCGGGTTGGACAACCTGCCATCGAACGCCAATTTCGCCACCAATCCCGCCCGGGTCTCCAACCGGGCGGCGCTGCGCGAGCATATGATCGAGGCGCTGAAAACCTTCGATCGCGATCCGCTGCTGGCCAGGCTGGAGGCGGCAGGCGTGCCTGCCAGCCCGATCAACACGATCGGCGAGATGTTCGCCGACCCGCAGACCATCGCGCGCGGCATGCGGCTCGACCTCGACGACGGCCATGGCAATCTGTTGCCCTCGGTGCGCGCGCCGATGGTCATGTCGGGCACGCCGCTGGTCTATGAACGGCCCTCGCCGCGTCTCGGCGAACACACCGAAGAAATGCTTGCCGAACTGGAGAGGTCAGGAAAATGAAGACCGGCGGACAACTGATTGTCGATGCGCTCGAAGCCAACGGAACGGACCGTATCTATTGCGTGCCCGGCGAATCCTACCTTGCGGTGCTCGACGCGCTGCACGACTCGCCGATCCGCACCATCGTCTGCCGCCAGGAGGGCGGTGCTGCGATGATGGCCGACTGCCATGGCCGCCTGACCGGCAAGCCAGGCATCTGCTTCGTCACCCGCGGCCCCGGCGCCACCAACGCCTCGGCCGGCATCCACATCGCCATGCAGGATTCGGTGCCCGTCATCCTGTTCATCGGACAGGTCGCCAGCCACGCCAAGCAGCGCGAGGCTTTTCAAGAGGTCGACTACGTCAGGTTCTTCGGCGACATCGCCAAATGGGTCGTCGAGATCGACGACGCCGCGCGCATTCCCGAATTCGTCACCCGCGCCTTCGCGGTGGCGACATCCGGCCGTCCCGGCCCGGTCGTCATCTCGCTGCCGGAAGACATGCTGACCAGCCTGGCCGAAGCGCCGGCCGCCCTGCCCCACACGCCTGTCGAAACGCGGCCGGGCGAGGCCGAGCTCGATGCTCTGGAAAAGCTTCTCAACAAGGCAAAGCGCCCCTTCGTCATCCTCGGCGGCACGCGCTGGGATGCGGAGGCCGTCGCGCGGATGCGGACGATCGCCGAAACCTGGTCCCTGCCGGTCGGCTGTTCCTTCCGCCGCCAGATGCTGTTCGATCATCTCCACCCGAACTATGCCGGCGATGTCGGCATCGGCATCAACCCGAAGCTGGCGACCGCCATCAACCAGGCCGACATCGTGCTGCTGATCGGCGGCCGCATGGGCGAGATGCCGTCCTCCGACTACACGCTGCTCAAGAGCCCCTATCCCGACCAGTTGCTGGTCCATGTCCATGCCGACGCCGGCGAGCTCGGCCGTGTCTACCGGCCGACGCTGGCGATCAACGCCTCGCCGTCCGCCTTCGTCGAAGCCTTTGCTGGGCGCAAGCCGGCCGCCACACCAGTCTGGGCGGATGAAACACCGAAGCTGCACGCCGCCTATCTCGACTGGTCGACACCGCCCGAAAGCGGCCCCGGCGCCGTCCAGATGGGGCCGATCATGAACTATCTCGAAAAAATGCTGCCCGACGACGCCATCCTCACCAACGGCGCCGGCAACTACGCCACCTGGGTGCACCGCTTCCACCGTTCCCGCCGCTTTGCCACGCAGGCAGCACCGACCTCCGGCTCGATGGGCTACGGCACGCCGGCAGCGGTCGCTGCCAAGGAACTGTTCCCCGAGCGCGATGTGATCGCCTTTGCCGGCGACGGCTGCTTCCTGATGAACGGCCAGGAATTCGCCACCGCCGTGCAGTACGATCTGCCGATCATCGTCGTCGTCGTCAACAATGGCATCTACGGGACCATCCGCATGCACCAGGAGCGCGAATATCCCGGCCGCGTCGTCGCCACCGACCTGAAAAATCCCGACTTCGCGGCGCTCGCCCGCGCCTATGGCGGCCATGGCGAAATCGTCGAGAAGACGGCCGACTTCGCGCCGGCCTTCGAACGCGCCCGCGCCAGCGGCAAGCCGTCGATCGTCGAGATCAGGCTCGACCCCGAGGCGATCACGCCGACCCGGACGATGACCCAGATACGGGACAGGTCGTGAGCGCAGAGGCATAGGCCGAGTTCCTTCGCAGCGCTTTCCCGCAAACTTCGACAGGCTAATGCAGCACTCCGCCGGGGCGCCGCTGCGCTACATCGTCGCCGCCTTCTCGATCTGCCCGCGAATCTCGCCGTCCTTGTGGGCCGCCGTATGGATGTTGATGTAGTATTTGCCGGCCATCAGGTCGGCAGCCTGCGCGTCGGTCAGGATCGCGGCCCCCTTGAACGGGCTTTTCGCAGCGCCCTTGAACGGGACGACGACGTCGGCATTTTCACCCTTTGCTGCCGGACCGTGAATATGTCCGGCCGTCGCCGGTCCACTGAGACCTGAATACATCACGTTCCAGGTTAGCTGTTTCGTGTCGGTGTTGAAGCCGAGAGTGGCCTCGCCTTTGCCCTCCGTGGTGACAGGTGGATTCTGCTGAGCGCCATCGAGCGTCGCCTTCATCTTCATCATGTCGGCCAAGGCCGGTGAACCGCACAGGAAGGCAGCCGAAACGGCCAGCGCCGAAAGCATCGGCGAGAAGGATTGCATGCGCATGGAATTCTCCGTTGTGGCGATGACATCCGCTGAAGCAGGATGCACTGGAACAACGGTTGTGGCGAGCGGATGTTTCCACCGGTAACGGCTATTTTACATGCCAAAAAAAGGGGCGGTCGCCCGTCCCCTTTTTTTCGAATTGCGGGCCCCAGAGGCCCCGGTTGATGGCCCTTACTTGATGGCCTTGTCGGTGATAGCGGTCGTGTAGGCGCCGGTCGGCTCCTTGGTGATGATCTTCTGGTCGAGCAACGCCTTGGCGGTGCGCGCGTAGGTCGCCGGGTCGAGCTTGCCGTCGGCATTGTCGATCAGCTTGGCGACTTCGCCCATCATTCGCTTCTGGTGGTTCTCGTCCTGGCCGCCATTGTCCATGACGATGCCGGCCGCCTCGTCGGAATTGTCGACGGCGTATTTCCAGCCCTTCATCGAGGCGCGCACGAAACGCACCATCTTGTCCTCGAAGGCCGGATCCTTGAGCTTGTCCTCCAGGGCATAGAGCCCGTCCTCAAGCAGGTCGTTGCCCATGGCCGAGTAGTTGAACACGATCAGCTCTTCCGGCTTGTAGCCGGCATCGATGAGCTGCCAGTATTCGTTGTAGGTCATGACCGAAATGCAATCCGCCTGCTTCTGGATCAGCGGCTGCACGTCGAAACTCTGCTTCAGCACGGTGACGCCATCCGGGCCGCCGTCGGTCTTCAGGCCGAGCTTGTTCATCCAGGCGTAGAACGGATACTCGTTGCCGAAGAACCAGACGCCGAGCGTATGGCCCTTGAAGTCGGCCTCGGTCTTGACCGGGCCGTCCTTCGGGCAGACCAGCTGCATGCCGGCCTTCTTGAACGGCTGGGCGATATTGACCAGCGGCACGCCCTTTTCGCGTGCGGCCAGCGCGCCGCCCATCCAGTCGACGATGACGTCGGCGCCGCCACCGGCGATCACCTGCTCGGGCGCGATATCGGGACCGCCCGGCTTGATCTCGACGTCGAGGCCCTCGGCCTCATAAAAACCCTTGTCCTTGGCGACGTAGTAGCCGGCGAACTGGGCCTGTGTGACCCATTTCAGCTGCAGCGTCACCTTGTCTGCGGCCATCGCCTGGAACGCGGCAAGCGACATCGCGCCGGCCAGCATCGAAACAACAAGTCTTTTCATGCTTTTACCCTCTGGAGTTAAGTGTTCACCCTTTTAGGACCAGGACCTTCAATCCAACCCTGATTCCAAACCCGCCACCGCCCTATCCACCACGGACGGAGGGATGCCAAAACGTGACTGCTCTCTCGAAAAGAGCGACCACGCCATAAAAGACCGAACCCGCAAGTGCTGCAACTGCGATTTCGGCCCAGACCATGTCGATATTCATCCGTCCGACTTCGGTCGAAATCCGGAATCCCATGCCGACCACCGGCGTGCCGAAGAACTCCGCGACGATGGCGCCGATCAGCGCCAGCGTCGAATTGATCTTCAGCGCGTTGAAGATGAAGGGCGCTGCCGCCGGCAACCGCAGCTTGAACAGCGTCTGCCAGTAGCTCGACGCATAGGTGCGCATCAGGTCGCGTTCCATATGGCCGGAGGCAGCAAGCCCGGCGACCGTGTTCACCAGCATCGGGAAGAAGGTCATGATGATGACGACGGCGGCCTTCGACTGCCAGTCGAAGCCGAACCACATGACCATGATCGGCGCTACGCCGATGATCGGCAGCGCCGACACCATATTGCCGATCGGCAAAAGCCCGCGGCGCAGGAACGGCACGCGGTCGGCCGCGATGGCGGCAAGGAAGCCGGCACCGCTGCCAACGATGTAGCCGAAGATCACCGCCTTGAAGATGGTCTGCCGCACGTCGGCCGCCAGCACCGGCAGCGAATTGGCGATGCGCACGCCGATGGCGCTTGGCGGCGGCAGCAGGATGAAGGGAATGCCGGCGCCGCGCGTCACCGCCTCCCAGATGATCAGGATCCAGGCGCCGAAGATCGCCGGAATGATCAGCCTCAAAGCGGTCGCCGCCCAGCGCGAGGCCGGGCGAAGCGCGGACAGCACCGTCACGCAGCGCCAGGCCAGGAGCCATGCCGCGGCAAGCAGCAGATAGAACGACGCGGGGGCGGTGCCCTCATTGCCGGTTATGCCGGCGAGCAGCAGCCACGCTGCGCCATGCGCGCCAAGGAAGAGCAACACCACCCCAATTGCCGGCGGGAAATTATCGGCCCCAATTGCCAGGAGCAGCAACAAGAAAATCAAAGCCGCAGTACCGACACCGTAGCCGGGCGCCGCATCGACAAGCGGCCAAAGAAGCAGCGCGCCGGCAAGAAGGACAAGCGAGGCATACCCTTGCCACGAGCGGGGGGTGATCGACGAAAGGCTCAGGAGATCGCTCATGCCGGCCTCCCGCCCATGGCGCGGTCGACGAGGCGCCCGGCTATGCCGACCACCATCACCAAAAGGGCCGCCACCACCGAGCCCGCCACCAGCGCCGACCAGATATCGATGGTCTGGCTGTAATAGGCGCCGGCGAGCAGCTTGGCGCCGATGCCGGCGACGGCACCGGTCGGCAGTTCACCGACGATGGCGCCGACCAGGCTGGCGGCCACCGCCACCTTCATCGAGGTGAACAGGAACGGCACCGATGCCGGCACCCGCAACTTCCAGAAGGTCTGCGAGGGGCTGGCATTGTAGGTGTGCATCAGGTCGAGATGGGTGAGTTCGGGCGAACGCAGCCCCTTGACCATGCCGACCGCCACCGGGAAGAACGACAGATAGGTCGAGATCAGCGCCTTCGGGATCAGGCCGGTAACGCCGATCGCCGCCAGCACGACGATGATCATCGGCGCCACCGCCAGGATCGGAATGGTCTGCGAGGCGATGATCCACGGCATCAGGCTGCGGTCGAGCGTCGCCACATGGACGATGCCGACGGCAATCAGGATGCCGAGCGCCGTGCCGAAAGCGAAGCCGAGCAGCGTCGAGGACAGCGTCACCCAGGCATTGTAGACAAGGCTGCGATTGCTGGTGACCTTGCGCAGAAACGTGTTCTCGAAGAAATTCACCGCCACCTGATGCGGCGCCGGCAGTGTCGGCTTCGGCTGCGCCATCGTCTTGCCGATGAACTCCACGATCCCCGGCGTCTCGCCGGCACGGCGGTCGAGATCGCGCTGGAACGGCGCGTTGAGGATGACGGCGAAAACATACCAGACGACCACCACGCCTGCGAGGATCGAGGTCACCGGAACGATCTTGTCGCGAAAGGAGTCCATCAGCGAAGCTCCCCTCCTCTCCCCAACGGGGAGAGGGTGGCCGGAGCGAAGCGGAGGCCGGGTGAGGGGGTAGAAATCTTTCCGTCGAGGCAAGCCAGGATCGTATCAAGGACCGCTCGGCGCTCGGCCAAAACTTCATGGTTCCAGAACCGGAGAACGGAATAACCATGCCCATTCAGCCAGGCCGTCCTGGCGGGGTCGGTTGGTGAATCCGCATGCTGGCTGCCATCGAGTTCGACAATCAGACCCTTCTCGCGACAAACGAAATCCGCGATGAAAGGTCCAAGCGGCACTTGCCTCACAAATTTGTAGCCGTTGAGATGACGTCCTCTCAGATCCCCCCGAAGTCGGTACTCAGCCTCGGTTTCGTCGACCCGCAGCTTTCGAGCGCGAGCGGTTGCCCCGGCACTTCTTTTGGTCGGATCTGTCGGCGCCGCCCCCTCACCCGACCTCCGCTTCGCTCCGGCCACCCTCTCCCCGTCGGGGAGAGGAGGGAGCCCATCCCGCCCAATCCTCATAGCTGTGCCCTGCCCTGCGCCGCGTCGCTTCGCTCCTTGCTCCGCCCTAGGATGACGAAGGCATGGGTGGGCCCGCTGGCACCGTCGGGGAGAGGAGAGAGCCCATCCCGCTCAATCCTCATAGCTGTGCCCTGCCCTGAGCCCGTCACGCACCCGCGCCGCGATCGCCAAAAACTCCGGCGTCTCGCGAATGTCGAGCGGCCGCTTTTTCGGCAGCGTCGATTCGATGACATCGCTGACGCGGCCCGGGCGCGGCGACATGACTATGATCCGCGTCGACAGGTAGACCGCCTCGGGAATGGAATGGGTGACGAAGCAGATGGTCTTGTTGGTCCGATCCCAAAGCTCCAGCAGCTGTTCGTTGAGGTGGTCGCGCACGATCTCGTCCAGCGCGCCGAACGGCTCGTCCATCAACAGAAGATCGGCATCGAACGCCAGCGCCCGCGCGATCGAGGCACGCTGCTGCATGCCGCCGGAAAGCTGCCACGGGTATTTCTGCTCGAAGCCGGCCAGGTTGACGAGATCGAGCGTGCGCTTGATGCGCGCCGCCTGCTCTGCCTTCGACAGGCCCATGATCTCCAGCGGCAGCGCCACATTGCGCTCGATCGTGCGCCACGGATAAAGTGCGGCCGCCTGGAAGACATAGCCATAGGCGCGGTTTTCGCGCGCCTGCTCCGGCGTCACGCCATTGACGGAGATGCTTCCCGATGTCGGTTTCTCGAGATCGGCGATGACCCGCAGCAAGGTCGTCTTGCCGCAACCGGACGGCCCGATGAAGGAGACGAATTCGCCCTTGCCGATGGTCAGGTCGACATCCGACAGCGCCTGCACCGGACCGTCGCTGGTCTGGAAGGTCAGGCCGAGCTTGCTTGCCGAAACGACGGCTGGCGACTGTCCGGTCATAGGCCGCAGCCTGGCTTTTCGCACCGCCGCCGCGCCGGCCGCACTCCCGTTGCTTTTGCCAAAATGCTGCTTTCCACTTATCTTGTCCCACTCGATCGAGAGTTTGCCCGATGTCGTCCAAACCCACCTGCCATCTTATCCGCCCCGAAGGCTCTTATGAAGGCAAGCAGGGATTGAGTTATTTCACCGGCATCGCCGCCGAGACGGTCGGCTCTACCGGCATCTGCATGCACCTGCTCACCATGCCGCCCGGTGCCCGCGCCAAGGCGCATATGCACGAAAGCCATGAGACGGCGATCTATGTGCTCTCCGGCGAGGTCCATACCTGGTATGGCGATCGGCTCGAGCAGCAGACCGTGGCCAAGGCCGGCGACCTCTTCTACATTCCCGCCGGCGTGCCGCATCTGCCGGCCAATCTGAGCGACAGCCCGGCCTCGGCGGTCATCGCCCGCACCGATCCCAACGAACAGGAAAGCGTCGTGCTGCTGCCGCAACTGGATGGGCTGGTCGCCTGAGGCCGGCTTCAGTGCAATCGCTTCAGGTTTGCGCTGCCCCTGAGGGGCGGCGCCGACTTCGACAAACCCGCGCAAGCTCACACCCCGGTCGCCGGAATGCCTGATCGTTCCACCTTGCGCGGCGCGGAAATTTCCTTCCAGGTCGACAGCGCCCGGTTGACCGCGGCATTCGGCTCGCGAGCGACGAACTCGCCATGGCCGGGCTTCGCCTTGACCTCGTTCTCCTGGATCGACAATTCGCCGCGCGAAAAGACGAAGCGCGGCAGGCCGGTCACCTCGAAACCTTCGAAGACGTTGTAGTCGATCACCGACTGCTGCTTCTTGGAGGTGATCGGCTTCTTGCGCTTCGGGTCCCAGACGAGGATGTCGGCGTCGGCGCCTTCGACGATGGCGCCCTTCTTCGGATACATGTTGAGGATTTTGGCGATGTTGGTCGAGGTCACCGCGACGAATTCGTTCATCGTGAGCCGGCCGGTGTTGACGCCCGTCGTCCACAGCACCGGCAAGCGGTCCTCAAGCCCGCCGGTGCCGTTCGGGATCTTGGTGAAATCGCCGACACCGTTGCGCTTCTGGCTGGTGGTGAAGGCGCAATGGTCGGTCGCCACCACTTGCAGCGATCCGGCCTGCAGGCCGGCCCACAGCGAATCCTGGTGCAGTTTGTTGCGGAACGGCGGGCTCATCACGCGGCGCGCCGCATGGTCCCAGTCCTTGTTGAAATATTCGCTCTCGTCGAGCGTCAGATGCTGGATCAGCGGCTCGCCGAACACCCGCATGCCCTTCTGCCGCGCCCGGCGAATGGCTTCGTGCGCCTGCTCGCAGGAGACATGCACGACATAGAGCGGCACGCCGGCCATGTCGGCGATCATGATGGCGCGGTTGGTCGCCTCGCCTTCCACTTCCGGCGGCCGCGAATAAGCGTGCCCTTCGGGGCCGTTATTGCCGGCGGCCAGCAGCTTCTGCGACAGCGCCGCCACCACGTCGCCATTCTCGGCATGGACCAGCGGCAGCGCGCCAAGGTCGGCGCAGCGCTGGAACGACGAATACATCTCGTCGTCGTCGACCATCAGCGCGCCCTTGTAGGCCATGAAGTGCTTGAACGAGGTGATGCCCTTGTCGACGACGGTGGCCATCTCGTCGAACACCTGCTTGCCCCACCAGGTGATCGCCATGTGGAAGGAATAGTCGCAGGAGGCTTTCGAGGTCTTGTTGTCCCACATCTGCAAGGCCTCGAGCAGCGACTGCTGCGGCGCCGGCAGACAGAAATCGACAACCATGGTGGTGCCGCCGGCAAGCGCGGCGCGGGTGCCGCTCTCGAAATCGTCGGCCGAATAGGTGCCCATGAACGGCATTTCGAGATGGGTGTGCGGATCGATGCCGCCCGGCATCACGTAGCAGCCGGTGGCGTCGAACTCGTGATCGCCATGCAGGTCCGGCCCGATGGCGATGATCTTGCCGTGCTTGAACAGCACGTCGGCCTTCCAGCTTCGATCGGCGGTGACGATGGTGCCGTTCTTGATGACTTTGGACATTTTTTTGTTCCCTTGTTCTCTTCGCGCTTCTTGGTGAGCGACGTTCGGAATCTTGGTTTCTAGCTCACCCCACGATGACAGCTGTCTCCACCACCGCGTGGAACAGCACATCGGCGCCGGCCGCCGCCCATTCCTTGGTGATTTCCTCGGCCTCGTTGTGGCTGAGCCCGTCGACGCAGGGGCACATCACCATTGCCGTCGGCGCGACGCGGTTGATCCAGCAGGCGTCGTGGCCGGCGCCGGAGACGATGCTGCGATGCGTATAACCCAAGCGCTCGGCCGCATCCCGCACTGCCTTGACGCAGCCCGGATCGAAAGTCACCGGATCGAAATGGCCGACCTGGTCGATTTGATATTTGATGTCGAGCGCTTCGCAGATCGTGTCGATGCCTTCGCGGATGCGCCCGTCCATGGCGTCGAGCACTTCCTTTTCCGGTGAGCGGATGTCGATGGTGAACATGGTGCGGCCGGCGATGATGTTGCGCGAGTTCGGATAGACCTCCATGTGGCCGACCGCGCCGACGGCGTCGGGCTGGTAGTCCATGGCGATCTCGTGCACCAGTTCGATCACCCGCGCCATGCCGAGCCCAGCATTGCGGCGCTTCGGCATCGGCGTCGAGCCGGTATGCGCCTCCTTGCCGGTCAGCGTCACCTGCAGCCATTTCAATCCCTGGCCATGGGTGACTACGCCGATGTCGATGCCCTCGTCCTCGAGGATCGGGCCCTGCTCGATATGCAGCTCGAAGAAGGCGTGGATCTTGCGCTCACCGACTTTCTCGCTGCCTTTCCAGCCGATGCGTTCGAGCTCCTCGCCGAACTTCTTGCCGTCCTTGTCGACATGTTCGTAGACGTCGGCTTGGTCGAGGACGCCGGCGAACACGCCGGATGCCATCATCGCCGGCGCAAAGCGCGCGCCTTCCTCGTTGGTCCAGTTGGTGACGACGATCGGATGTTTTGTCTTGATGCCGAGCTCGTTGAGCGAGCGTACGATCTCAAGGCCGCCAAGAACGCCGAGCACGCCGTCATACTTGCCGCCGGTCGGCTGGGTGTCGAGATGGCTGCCGACATAGACCGGCGGCAGATCGGGGTCGGTGCCCTCGCGGCGGGCAAACATCGTGCCCATCTCGTCGAGGCCCATTTCAAGTCCAGTCGCCTCGCACCAGCGCTTGAACAGCTGCCGCCCCTCGCCGTCCGCGTCGGTCAACGTCTGGCGATTGTTGCCGCCGGCAACGCCGGGGCCGATCTTCGCCATCTCCATTATCGAATCCCACAAACGGTCTGAATTGATTCGCAGATTCTCGCCCGGAGCGGCCATTTCTAAAACCTCATCGATTGCGGCACGCCGGCGTCCCCTCCCCCTTGAGGGGAGGGTGGCCGCGAAGCGGTCGGGTGGGGTCACCGAACATGCGCGCGACCTTCTCCTTGACCACCTGCGCGACATGCCATGCGCTGTTTATGACATCAGGCTCATCAACGCGAAAGACATCGAACCCGAGCGATCGCAAATAGGCATCACGGACAGCATCGTGCCGCTTGCCTCGTTCCTGCTCGTGCAGATCGCCATCGACTTCCACGACCAGCTTTACCGCGAGGCAAGCGAAGTCGACGATGTAAGGCCCGATTGGGCACTGACGGCGGAACTTGATGCCGGCCGATTTCAGCTCGCGCAGTTCATTCCAAAGCAAAGATTCGCCCTTGGTTGCATGAACTCGAAGCGCGCGCGCCTTTTGACGCATTTCGAAGCTCACGCGGGTACGGGGCATCAGAAGCGTCCTCACAGCAAGAGATCAGGTCGGCGCACTGCCGCACCGACCCCACCCGGCCGCTTCGCGGCCACCCTCCCCTCAAGGGGGAGGGAAAGCTGCGCCGCGTTTCTCAATCCACCGCCCTCAGCACTTCACGCACATGGTCGATCAATTCGTTGATCTGGCCCTTGGTGATGATCAGCGGCGGCGACAGCGCGATGATGTCGCCGGTGGTGCGGATCAGCGCGCCGCGCTCGAACGCTTTCACAAAAGCCGAGAAGGCACGCTTGGTCGGACTGCCGGGAATCGGCGCCAGCTCGATCGCACCGATCAGGCCGATGTTTCTGATGTCGATGACGTTCGGCTCGCCCTTCAGCGAATGCAGCGCGTCTTCCCAATACGGCGCCAGTTCCTGGCCGCGGGTGAGCAGGCCCTCTTCCTTATAGGTATCGAGCGTGCCCAGCGCCGCCGCACAGGCGATCGGATTGCCCGAATAGGTGTAGCCGTGGAAGAACTCGATCATATGCTCGGGGCCGGTCATGAAGGCGTCGTGGATTTCCTTCTTGACGAACACCGCGCCCATCGGGATGACGCCGTTGGAGACGCCCTTGGCGGTGGTCATGATGTCGGGCGTGACGCCGAAATAGTCGGCGGCAAACGGCGTGCCGAGACGGCCGAAGCCGGTGATGACCTCGTCGAAGATCAAAAGGATTCCGTGCTTGGTGCAAATCTCGCGCAGCCTCTCGAGATAGCCCTTCGGCGGCAGGATGACGCCGGTGGAACCCGCCACCGGCTCGACGATGACGGCCGCGATGGTCGAGGCGTCGTGCAGCGCGACGATGCGCTCCAACTCGTTGGCCAGTTCCGCGCCATGCTCGGGCACGCCCTTGGTGAACGAATTCTTCTCCGGCAGGTGGGTGTGCGGCATGTGGTCGACGCCGCCGAGCAGCGTGCCGAACATCTTGCGGTTGGTGACGATGCCGCCGACCGAGATGCCGCCGAAATTGACGCCGTGATAGCCGCGCTCGCGGCCGATCAGGCGGGTGCGCGAGCCCTCGCCTCTGGCGCGGTGATAGGCGATCGCCATCTTCAGCGCGGTCTCGACCGATTCCGATCCGGAATTGGTGAAGAACACGTGGTCCATGCCCTCCGGCGCCAGGTCGACCAAACGGTTCGCCAGTTCGAAGACGATCGGGTGACCCATCTGGAACGCCGGCGCATAGTCGAGCTCTGCGGCCTGGCTCTGGATCGCCTCGGTGATCTTCGGCCGGCAGTGGCCGGCATTGACGCACCACAGGCCGGCGGTGCCGTCTAAAACCGTGCGGCCGTCGCTCGTCGTGTAATGCATGTCCTTGGCGGACACCATCATGCGCGGCGCCTGCTTGAACTGCCGGTTTGCCGTGAACGGCATCCAGAATGCGCTGAGATCGTTCGGCGTGACTTTCAGCCGGTTGGACATGACCAAGACTTCCCCTTGTAACCTGTTTCGGTGCGGCTAACGCTTGGTCTTCCCGACACTTGGTCTCTGCTGCGTTTTCGTGCTACGCAAATTTTGACCGATTGGACAAACGTTAGCACCGCCCTGTCGGCGGTCAAGGGATTACTAGCGGAAATGCGGCAGCTGAGGCGCGCTCCACAGGCCGGAGAAAAACTGGTCCAGAGAATTGGTCCAGATGGCTCTCCAAGCCATGGTATGCCGCGGTGACGGCCGACATGGAAATTCCGGCCCCTCGCCGTACCCGCATCCAGCAGGAAAAGCGCGAGCTGATCCTGGAGGCGGCGCTCGAGGTGTTCTCGACCAGCGGCTTTCGCGGCTCGACCATCGACCAGATCGCCGAAGCCGCCGGCATGTCGAAGCCGAACCTGCTCTACTATTTCCGCCGCAAGGAGGACATCCACGAGACGCTGATGCAGCGGCTTCTCGACACCTGGCTGGCGCCGCTGCGCGAACTCGACGACATCGGCGATCCCTTGACCGAATTGCGCAGCTATATCAGGCGCAAGCTCGAAATGGCGCGCGATTTCCCCAAGGAAAGCCGCCTGTTCGCCAACGAGATCCTGCAGGGCGCGCCGCGCATCATGCCGATGCTGGAAGGCGAGCTGAAGACGCTGGTCGACGAGAAGGCCGCCGTCATCAAGGGCTGGATGCGCGCCGGCAAGATCGCGCCCACCGACCCCTGGCACCTGATCTTCTCGATCTGGGCGACGACGCAGCACTATGCCGATTTCGACGTTCAGGTCCGCGCCGTGCTCGGCCCCGACCGCGGCGGCGACGGCCGCTTCGAGGATGCTGCAAGTTTTCTCGAACAATTGTTCATCGACGGGCTGAAGCCGAAGAGCTGAAGCTTCAGCAATTGGTTTGACAGATTGAGACCGTTTGCCAGAGGCTGCGGCGGCTGCCTCCGCGAGGCGGCCACCGAACCTTCAAAGCGGCTGCGCCGCCAGCGCCAGGAAACCTCCAGTAAGCGCCACGTTGCCGACAAAGCCGTTGATGCGCGACGCGCGCTCGGGGCCCTGATGATCCCAGAAATTGTGGAACATCGGCGTGGCCACCATCAGGAACAGCACCAGGCACAGAGCCGCGGCAGCGGTCCAGACACCTGATATCACCAGCGCTCCGGAAACGATTTGCAGGACGATCCCCAACCACAGCATCAGCCGCGCCTGCGGCACGCCTCGCGTCGTCATCAGCTGGGTCAGGAAGCCTGCATTCTGGATGTTGCGCAGGCCGGCAAAGACAAAGGCGCCGCCAAGCAGCAGGCGTGCGGCAACCAGAATCTCATTCTCAAAATTCGACAACATGGTCTTGATCCCAAAGCAAAAAGAGACGCGCGGGGCGTTAAGGCCGCGCATCCAGTTTCGTCTGCTCAGGCGGCCTTGGCCGCCGCTACCGGATGAATGGCGTGGAAGGGAACGCAGAGCCGGTTCCAGGTGTTGATCATGCCGATCGCGACGGACAGCTTGACCAATTCCTCTTCCGAGAAGTGTTCAAGCGTGCGAGCATAGAGATCGTCCGGCACGCCGCTGTCGGCGATCTTCGTCATCACGTCGGTCCAGGCGAAGGCAGCACGTTCGCGCTCGGAAAACAGCGGCGATTCCTTCCAGGCGGAGACGAGATAGAGCCGCTGCTCGGTCTCGCCATCTCGGCGCGCCTCGCGGCTGTGCATCTCGACGCAGTACGAACAGCCATTGATCTGCGACGCCCGCAGCTTGATCAGATGCAGCAGGCCTTCCTCGAGCCCGCACTCGTCGACCGCCTTGTTGAGCGCCGATACCGCTTTCATGATTTCCGGCGCCGCGCCGAAGAATTGCAGCCTCTGCTTCATTCTCTTTCCCTTCACGCTTGCTTGGTTGAACTGGATTTCTGCGGTCGTTGATGACGCTCGACAAAGGCGCAGTTGGCGGCGACTGAACGGGGATCGGCATCGCTCACGTATTCCGCAACGATGTCGGACAGCCGGGACTCGGCAAGAGCGGCGCGATAGGCGCGCTCGGCCTTCAGCATCGCGACGCTGATGCCGCAGGGTTTGACATAGGCCGAGGCATCGAGCCTGGCCGGCCCGCGCTGACGGATTTCGCCGCAACGGAAGGCCGGTTCGCGTCCTTCGACGGCGAGCACGATGTCGAGCAGCGTTATGCGCTCCGCCGGCCGCGCCAGCCGGAAACCGCCCGATGGCCCGGGCACCGATTCCAGGATGCCCGACGCCGTGAGCGCGTTGAGATGCTTGAGCAGATAGCTTGGCGACAGGCCGAACGCTTCCGCCATGGCAGCACCCGGCATGGTCGACGCGCCTTCCACGCCGGCAAGCATGGCGGCGCAGTGGATGGCCGCTTCAACGCCCTCGCCCAGCTTCATTTTTCTGAATTCCAATTCATGGATATATCTTATCGTGGATAATTTTTATCCGCAATAGGAATATCCGGGCCTACGGTTCCTTTTCAAAGGGTTGCGCTGCCCCTCATTGCCCTGCCGGGCATTTCTCCCCGTATAGTGACGGGGAGAAAGACGCTATCACCGATGATTTCGCCAATTGTCGGCGGTGCAAAAAGGGCGGCGAGGTTGCGGCAATCTGTCCAGTTGATAGATGGGTAACACTTTGAACCGGATACATGGGTTACAGTTTTCCCCCTGTCGTGTCCGCCGCAGC
>NZ_JBVVPZ010000008.1:174475-199201 GCF_055811415.1 Mesorhizobium sp. WSM4846 | reverse complement strand
AATCTCCCCCCTTGAGGGGGAGATGTCCGGCAGGACAGAGGGGGGTATCGTCGAGCACGGACATTACCAACTTCACCTATTGGCGAAGGTCAATCTCAATTAACCCGCAGCTCACCCCTCCAGCCAGGTGTCCGCCCAGTTCGACACCGCCCAGCGTGGGTTGTTTGCGACATTCCCAACCGTGTCTCTGACAACGCTGATGAAGCTCCATTCGGCGACATTGATCAGCGGCAGGTCGGCTGCGACCTTTTTTTGAAACTCCTTGTAAAGCTCTGTTCGCGCGGCTGGGTCGAGCGTCTCGGACGCCGTGGCGATGAGGGCGTCGAGTTCGTCGTTCTTGTAGCCGCCCTGGTTGGAGAACGGCACCCCGTCTGGAATGCCGCTCTGCACCAGGATGGTGGTCGAGATCGCCGGATCGCCGCGGAACACCGGCGGCCCGACCGCAAGGTCGAAGGCGTGGTCGGTGTAGACGGCCTTGATGTGCGCGGCCGAGTCGTTGTTGACCAGCTGGGCGTCGATGCCGATGGCGGCGAGCGCCTGGCGCAGATAGTCGCCGAACTGCTTGGTCTCGTTGAAATAGGGCGCCGGCAGCAGCTTCAGCGAAAAGCGCTTGCCGCCGTCACCCCTGCTGTAGCCGGCTTCGTCGAGCAGAGCGTTGGCCTTGGCCACGTCGAAGGTATAGGTCGGCACATCGGCCGTATAGAACTGCGGATCGTTCTTCGGCACCGGGCCGGTGGCGGTGGCGGCATAGCCGAGGAACACCGTCTTGACGACGAAATCCTTGTCGATGGCGTGGGCGATCGCCTGGCGCACCTTTAGGTCGGCCAGTTCCTTGCGGCGATGATTGATCTCGACGACGAGCTGATAAGTCAGCGCCTCATAACCCTTGGTGATCACCCTGAGGCCAGGCACTTTGGAGATGCGGTCGAGATCGGCCAGCGGCACCGCGGAAAAGGCGGCGAGATGGATCTCCTCGGCCTCGAGCGCGCTTGCCGCCGAGGTGCGGTCGGGCAGCACCTGGTAGATGATCTCGTCGAGGTAAGGTTGGTCCTTGCCCCAATAGTCGCCATTCCTCTCCAGCCGGTAATATGCGCCTGACTTGTGTTCGGCGAATTTGAACGGGCCGGTGCCGATCGGGGCGTTGTTGGCCGGGTTCTCTTCGATCTTTCCTGTCTCGTAGATGTGCTTCGGCACCACGCTGGTCAGCGCCGGCAAAGCGTTGCGGATCAGCTGGAATGGTGTCGGCCTGGCGAATTTGAACACTGCGGTCGCCTCGTCCGGCGTGTCGACCACCTCCAGATCCTTGAACACGGTGCGGCCGAGATTCTGCAGCGGCTTCCAGATCTGCAGCGCCGAGAACGCGACGTCGGCGGAGGTGAAGGGTTTGCCGTCATGCCATTTGACGCCCTCGCGCAATTTGAACGTTACCGACAAGCCGTCGGCGGCACCCTCCCAGCTTGTCGCCAGGCGCGGGTCGAGCCCGTCCTTGCCGTCAAAGGACGCCTCGGCCAGTGGTTCCACGATCTTGCTCGAAATGAAGAAGACGCCGTTGGACGCGACGATCGCCGGGTTGAGGTTGCGCGGCTCGGAATCGGCGGCGACGACCAGCCGCCCGCCTTTCTTCGGCGTCTGTGCCCAGCCGATCGTCGGCAGCGCCGTCGAAGCCAGCAGCAGTGCCGAACCGGCAAGCACGCTGCGTCTGGAAATTGTGACCTCTGACATGATCGAACTCCGTCCCCTCTCAGCCACTCGGCCGGGTGGCCACTACCCTCGGACGCCAGACGGCATCCTTGCAAGGGTGATTATGAGCCTTGCCGAGGGTTTCGCCAGAGACGGATTTGGCGCATCCTCATGTGGCTTTGAAAAATTCGTCCGCTGGACCAGTTACAGGGAAGCGGTTCAAGCCGACCTTGTCTGGTAGGACCAGACTTATCTCGGTGAGACCAGACTGGCACCGCTGGCGATCCGACCGGCCGGCCAGGGAATTCAGGGAGAGAGAAAGATGAACGTCGCCCCGGGCAAGAATGCCGTCAGCACCATCCCGTTCGACCGTGCCAGAGTCGATCGGCTGATGGAGGCGGCCGGTATCGATGTGCTGCTCGCCACCTCCAAGCACAACACGCAGTATCTGCTTGGCGGCTACAAGTTCATCTTCTTTGCTGCCATGGATGCGATCGGCCACAGCCGCTATTTGCCTGTCGTCGTCTACGAGAAGGGCGGGCCGGACCACGCCGCCTATATCGGTAACCGCATGGAGGGCGCCGAGCACCAGAACAACCCGTTCTGGACGCCGACCTTCCACGCCGCCTGCTGGGGCACGCTCGACGCCGCCAATCTCGCGGTCGAGCACCTGGCGAAAATCGGCAAGGGCAACGCCCGCATCGGCATCGAGCCGGCTTTCCTGCCGTCGGATGCCTACACGCTGATCCGCAAGGCGCTGCCGGATGCAAGGCTTGTCGATGCGACCGATATGCTGGAGCGGATGCGGGCGATCAAGACGGATGCGGAGCTGGAGAAGCTGCGCACCGCCTCTGAACTGATCACCGATTCCATGCTGGCGACCATTGCCTGGGCGCGCGAAGGCACGACCAAGACCGAGATCATCGAGCAGCTGCGGCGCGAGGAGACCAATCGCGGCGCGCATTTCGAATATTGCCTGCTGACGCTGGGCGCCAGCCACAACCGCGCCGCCTCGCCGCAGGCATGGAAGAAGGGCGAGGTGATGTCGATCGATTCCGGCGGCAATTATCACGGCTATATCGGCGACCTCTGTCGCATGGGCATTCTGGGCGAGCCGGATGCCGAACTCGAGGATCTGTTGGCCGAAGTCGAGGCCGTGCAGCAGGCGGCCTTTTCGAAGGTACGCGCCGGCACGCTGGGTGGTGACATGATTTCCTACGCGGAAGGCGTGCTGAAGATATCCAAGGTCGCGCCCTATACCGATTTCTTTGCCCACGGCATGGGGCTGATCACACATGAAGCTCCGTTCCTGATGACCAACCATCCGGTGACCTATGAAGGCACCTATGCCGAAAAGCCGCTGGAGAAAAACATGGTGCTCTCGGTCGAGACGACGATGCATCACCCGACGCGCGGCTTCATCAAGCTCGAAGACACGCTGGCGGTCACCGATAGCGGCTACGTCATGTTCGGCGACCGGGGCAGGGGCTGGAACCGGGGTGGAGCTTCATGATCAGGCGGCACGCTCTGCCCTGAGGAAGTCACTTCCCGCCCGGCGGCAGCAGCCTGAAATCCGGCAGATCGCGCAACGCCAGTTCCGGCCCGGCCGGCGAATAGACGACGAAAAGCTGCATGGGCGCATCGCCGGTGTTCAGCGTCGAGTGGAAGTGGCTTTCCGGCACATAGATGGTGCAGCCGGGGCCGACCTTCTCAACGACCGGATTGCCGTCCTCGTCCTCGACCATCTGCTCGCCATTGCCTGATATGACGAAGATGATCTCTTCCGCACCCGGATGATTGTGGCGTGTGTGGCCCTTGCCGGACGGAAGGTCGACGACGCCGCCGGAAAAGCGCGTGGCGCCGTTCACCTCGGGCGCCACCGTCAGCGAGAGCTTGCCCCAGTCGAAGCCGAAGGCGCTGACATCCTTCGGGTAGACAAACACCTTGCTCTTGTCGGTCATCGTCTCATCCCTTCTTTTTCTTCGCGGTCGTCTTGGAACCGCTTTTTTTTGTTTGCGCATCGGATTTTCCAAAAACCGGTTCCCACTTTTGGGTCCGATGCTCCAGCGTGACCGCCTTGAAATCCGCAGTCTGCCTGGCGATCGCCGCTTCCGCCGGCAGCCGCTCCATCGAGCTTGCCCCGTAAAAGCCGTGCAGGCCCTTGCAGCGTTCGAGGATGTAGCGGGCATCGTCCGGCATCGAGATCGGCCCGCCATGACAAAGCAGGATGACATCCTTGCGCACGGCACGCGCCGCTTCAGAGATGGCGTCGATCTCGGTCACGCAGTCGTCGAGCGATTTGGCCGACGTCGCACCGATCGAGCCGCCGGTGGTTACCCCCATATGAGCGACGACGATGTCGGCGCCGGCCTTGGTCATGGCGCGCGCCTCATCGGGGTTGAACACATAGGGCGTGGTCAGGAGATCGAGCTCGTGTGCCGCGGCAATCATGTCGACTTCAAGCCCGAAGCCCATGCCGGTTTCCTCGAAACTCTGCCGCATCTGGCCGTCGAACAGACCGATGGTCGGAAAGTTCTGCACGCCGGAAAAACCCATCGTCTTCAGCTCGGCCAGCAGCAGCGGCATGATGACGAAGGGATCGGTGCCGTTGACGCCGGCCAGCACCGGCGTCTTCTTCACCACCGGCAGCACCTCGTAGGCCATTTCCTTGACGATCTGGTTGGCGTTGCCATAGGCGAGCAGGCCGGCAGCCGAGCCGCGGCCGGCCATGCGGTAGCGGCCGGAATTGTAGATGATGATCAGGTCGATGCCGCCGGCCTCCTCGGCCTTGGCCGA
The DNA here is from genome assembly GCF_055811415.1 of Mesorhizobium sp. WSM4846. NCBI lineage: Bacteria > Pseudomonadati > Pseudomonadota > Alphaproteobacteria > Hyphomicrobiales > Phyllobacteriaceae > Mesorhizobium > Mesorhizobium sp. WSM4846. The sequence goes on along the minus strand of NZ_JBVVPZ010000008.1, from coordinate 194,725 downwards.
CAGCCCGGTGCCGGCGCCGCCGCCGACGATCGGCATGCCGCCGGCAATCATCTTGCGGAACTTTTCCAGGATCTTCTTGCGCGGTATGGCGGGCATGGCTTCGTCTCTCACTGTCTGGCGATGTCGAGAAAAGCCGCAACCGCAGCCTTGGCGAATTCGGGATCGTTGATGTGCAACGGCAGGCTGATCACGCGACGCGTGGCATCCGGCATGATGGTGCGCTCGATGGCCTCGAAGAGTGCTGCATCGGCCTCGGGATCGAAAAAGGCGCCGCCTTCGATGTCGAGCGCCGAAACGCCCCTTTCGGGAATGAGAAACCGGACCGGACCCTCGCAGAGGCTCAGTTTGGCGCCGATCCATTCGCCGATCCTGCGGCTTTCGTCAGGCGTCGTGCGCATCAGCGTCACGTTTGGATTGTGCTCGTAAAACAGCCGCCCGCTATAGCGTTCCGGAATGGTCGGCGGCGCCCAGAAATTCACCATGTCGAGCGCGCCGACCGAGCCGACATAGGGCAGTTTCGTGCGGGCGATCGCGCCGAAACGGTCTTCGGTTGCCGGCAGAACGCCGCCAAACAGCAGGTCGCAGACTTCTGTCGTCGTGGTGTCGATGACGCCGGACAGCAAGCCGCTGTCGGCCAGCTTCTCCATGGTGCGGCCGCCGGTGCCGGTGGCGTGAAAGACCATGCAGTCATAGGTCGAACGAAGCTGCTCGGCGATCGAAGTCACGCATGGCGTGGTCACGCCGAACATGGTGAGCCCGATCGATGGTTTGCCGTCGGGCGGGGGCGCCGGTTTTGCAGACATGGCTGCTATTGCCTGGGCGGCGTTGTGCAGCACCACGCGAGACAGCTGGTTCAAGCCGGCCATATCGGTCACCGCCGGCATCATGACGATGTCGGAGACATCGACATAAGGCGCGGTGTCGCCCGAGGCGAGCGTCGAGACCATGATCTTGGGCAGGCCGAGCGGCAGCGCGCGCATGCCTGACGTGATGATCGAAGTGCCGCCACCACCGCCGATGCCGATCACTCCTGATATATCGGTGCGCGACTGGACAAACCGGGTGAAGGCGATGGCCATTGCCGCCACCGCGGTGCCGCGGTCGTCGACGCCCAGCACGGCAGTGCTGCCGTCGGAATGGTGGCCGGCGACCACTTCGGCCGAGACATCGACCGGCACGGTCGCGTTGCGCGTTCCGACGTCGACGCGGGCGACAGCAGCACCGGTGGCGGCGACCGCATCGGCCAGAAAAGCAAGTTCCTCACCCTTGGTGTCGGCGGTGCCCACCACATAGACGCGCTTCATTGCGTTTCCCCGGTTCAAGGCGCACTCGGTGTTGTTGCCGGCCGCTCTTTTGCCCCGGCCGTTCGGCAGCGCGAAAGGCCATTGCAATTTTTTGAGACGTGCGTATCATATTGACATGAATGTCTCACGTCAACCAGTGACAGTGCCCGACGATGCCGGTTCTGGAGCGGCGCGCGGGCCGCGCGCCCGCACAAGGCGGTTGATGCTGGAGACGGCGACAAGGCTGATGCAGGCGGGCGCCACGCCCTCGGTCAGCGAGGTCGCCGAAGCGGCGGAAGTCTCCCGCGCCACCGCCTATCGGTATTTTCCAAGCCAGGCGGCGCTGGTGCAGGCGGTGGTCGACGAAGGGCTGGGGCCGATCCTCACCTGGAAATCGACCTCGGCCGATCCCGAGCGCCGCGTCGTCGAACTGTTCGACACGGCCATGCCACGCATCGAAGCCTTCGAGGCGACGTTCAAGGCGGCGCTGAAGCTGTCGCTCGACCAGTGGGCGCGGCGGCAGGCCGGCACACTCGACGGCGAACCGGCCTTCACGCGCGGCCATCGCATCGATCTGCTCAAGGACGCGATCGCACCGCTCAAGCACCGGCTGCCGCCACGCGAATTCAAGCGCTTGGCACAGGCCCTGTCACTGATCTTCGGCGTCGAAGTGCTGATCGTGCTGAAGGATATATGGGGGCTGGACAGCCGCAAGATGATGTCGGTAGCGCAATGGGCAGCCGGCGCGCTGGTGCGGGCTGCGGTGATGGAATCGATGGCAGGAGGAGGCAGCAGCGCGCCGGCGACAGCTGCGGAATAGTATCGATCTGGTTCGACCAGATAGGGATGGCTACTACTGACAATAGCCGGCGTTTCGTAGCGCGAACAACGGTCTTGCGTATCAACGAGTAGGAAAATTTAAGAAAAACAGACAGATGTTGCTGGAATCTGCTTGTCTGAGGCCCTGCCATCGTCCAAGAAAGAGCTTGACGTGCGTCCGAAATTGGTAATACCAGATCAGGACAATATAGCGGGTCGAAAGTGAGGGCTGCGATCCATTTCCGGTTGGGCGAGGAGGCTCGAAAATCGGAACGGCGCCATCACGGAAGGAACTACCAGGGCCGGCCTCGCCGCCGGCTCGGATGATACGGTAGAATGCGCACAAGGGAGGAAATCATCATGCGCAAGACAATGACCAGCATGCTTGCTGGTATCGGCTTAGTGCTCGCCTGCGGAACGTCCGTCTACGCGCAGGATAAGGAACTCACCATATTCTGGGCTGAATGGGATCCGGCGAACTATTTGCAGGAACTGGTAAACCTTTACGAGGCCGAGAGCGGCGTGAAGGTCACGGTCGAGACGACGCCGTGGGGGGATTTCCAGACCAAGGCGTTCACCGAATTCAACGCCAAGGGCAGCGCCTACGACATGGTCGTCGGCGATTCCCAGTGGATCGGCGCCGCCTCCGAGGCCGGTCACTATGTCGACCTCACTGACTTCTTCAACAAGCACAATCTGAAGGAAGTGATGGCGCCGGCGACGGTGAAATACTACGCCGAATATCCATCCAACTCCGGCAAATACTGGTCGATTCCGGCCGAGGGCGACGCGGTCGGCTGGTCCTATCGTAAGGACTGGTTCGAAGATCCGAAGGAGATGGAGGCCTTCAAAGCCAAGTACGGCTACGATCTCGGCGTGCCGAAGGACTGGAAGCAGCTACGCGACATCGCCGAATTCTTCCACCGTCCCGACGAGAAGCGCTACGGCGTCGCCATCTATACCGATAACTCCTACGACGCTCTGGTGATGGGCGTCGAGAACGCCATCTTCTCCTTCGGCGGCGAGCTTGGCGACTATGCCACTTACAAGGTCGACGGGATCATCAACTCCGAGCAGAACGTCAAGGCGCTCGAGGCCTACAAGGAGCTCTATTCCTTCACCCCTCCCGGTTGGGCCAAGAGCTTCTTCATCGAGGACAACCAGGCGATCACCGAAAACCTGGCGGCGATGAGCATGAACTACTTCGCTTTCTTCCCGGCGCTCATCAACGAAGCCTCCAACCCGAATGCCAAGGCCACCGGCTTCTTCGCCAACCCTCCTGGACCGAACGGCGATCAGTTCGCCGCGCTCGGCGGCCAGGGCATCTCCGTCGTCTCCTATTCCCAGAATCAGGAAGAGGCGATGAAGTTCCTGGAATGGTTCATCAAGGACGAGACGCAGAAGAAATGGGCGGAACTCGGCGGTTACACGGCAAGTGCCAAAGTGCTCGAGTCGCCTGAATTCCAGAACGCCACGCCATACAACAAGGCCTTCTACGAAACCATGTTCAAGGTGAAGGACTTCTGGGCGACGCCGGAATATGCCGAGCTGCTCATCCAGATGAACCAACGCGTCTATCCCTACATCACCGGCAATCAGGGCACGGCCAAGGAAGTGCTCGATGCGCTCGCCGCGGATTGGAACGCGACGTTCAAGAAATACAACCGCGTGAAGTAAACGGCACTAACGCTCGGAGGGGGCGGGAGCCGCCCCTTCCGTTTTCTTTTCCGGACAAGGAAGGAACGGGCCTTGGCCACTGCAGTCATGACCACGCTGGATCCCAACTCGCGCTCCGCCGCCCGCGGCATGAGCGACCTTACGATCCGCAATCTCTTCATCATTCCGACGATCGTTTTCCTGATCGTCTTCAACATCTTTCCACTGCTCTATTCGCTTGGCTATTCGTTCACCGACTTTCGCGCGTCGAGCCCCGCGGCGGCCAATTTCGTCGGACTGCAGAATTACCGCGAGCTGCTCAACGACCCGTTCATTTGGTCGAATTTCGCCATCACCGCCAAATATGTCATCGTCTCCGTGGTCGGCCAGGTCATCGTCGGCTTCGGCGTGGCGTTGCTGCTCAACCGCGATATCCCGTTGAAGGGCCTGCTGACGACACTGCTGCTGTTGCCAATGATGCTGTCGATGGCTGTCGTCGGCCTGTTCTGGAAACTGCTCTACGATCCGTCCTTTGGCATCATCAACTATACGCTTGGCCTCGGCTCCTTCGAGTGGCTGTCCAACCCTGACATGGCGCTCTACGCGGTTGCCATCACCGACATCTGGATGTGGTCGCCCTTCGTCATGCTGCTGTCGCTCGCCGGCCTGTCGGCGGTGCCGAAGCACCTCTACGAGGCGGCCGCGATCGACCGCGCCGGCTCGTTCTATACGTTCTTTCGCATTACGCTGCCCCTGGTCGCGCCGATCCTGATGATCGCGATCATCTTTCGCACCATGGAGGCGTTCAAGACCTTCGATCTTGCCTACATCCTGACCAGCCAGCCGACCACCGAGGTGATCTCGATCCGGCTCTACAAGATGGCGTTCCAGGAATGGCAGACCGGGCGCTCCTGCGCGCTCGCCTACATCGTGCTGATCATGATCCTGGCGATCACCAACATCTACGTCAAATACCTGAACAAGGTGAAGGAGCGCTAGCATGGCCGCTGTCACCACCTCTGCCGAGCGTTCGCTCAACAAGCTCGCCATCGTCGGCGTGCTGATCGTCACGATCATCTTCCTGGCGCCGATCTACTGGATAGCCTCGACGGCGTTCAAGCCGCGCAACCTCGCCACCACCATCCCGCCGACGGTGGTCTTCCAGCCGGAGATATCGCCCTTCGTCAAGCTATTCACCAAGCGCTCGCAACTGCGCACTGCGCCGACGCCGGAACAATACGCCGCCGCCCCGTGGTGGGAGCGGCTGGTGTTTGACGGCGGCGAGAAGGTGGTGCGCTCGGGCAGGGGCGAGGTGCAGTGGTCCGGCTATCCGAGCCGCTTCATGAATTCGCTGATCGTCGCCATCACCTCAACGATCCTCGCCGTCGGCATGGGCACCTTCACGGCTTACGGGTTCTCGCGCTTCAAGATAAAGGGGGAACAGGACCTGCTCTTCTTCATCCTGTCGACGCGCATGCTGCCACCGGTAGTGGTGGCGATCCCGATGTTCCTGATGTACCGGGTCGTCGGCCTCAACGACACGCATTGGGGCCTGATCATCCTCTACACTGCCTTCAACCTCAGCTTCTCGGTCTGGCTGATGAAGGGGTTCATGGACGAAATTCCGAAGGAGTACGAGGAGGCGGCGCTCGTCGACGGTTATACGCGCATGGAGGCCTTCTTCAAGATCGTGCTGCCGGAGGCGGCCACCGGCATCGCCGCCACCGCCGTATTCTGCTTCATCACCGCGTGGAACGAATATGCCTTCGCGCTGATCATGACCAACCGGCGTGCCCAGACGGCGCCGCCGTTCATTCCCAGCCAGGTTGGTTCCGGCCTGCCCGACTGGACGGTCATCGCCGCCGGCACCTTCCTGTTCCTGCTGCCGGTCGCCATCTTCACCTTCCTGTTGCGCAACCACCTCCTGCGCGGCATGTCCTTCGGAGCGATCCGCAAATGATCCGCCATGCTACAATCCAGCGCACAGCCGAGATCGTGATGGTGCTCGGCATCATCGCGCTCTGCCAGCCGTGGAACCTCTTCCTGCACCGCTACGGTCTGACGATCATCATTGTCGGGCTGCTGACGTTCATGATCACGGGCTGGGTCGGTCCAAGGCAGGAGCCGAAGGCGACCGGCGCACCGGAAAAAGAAGGTCACGCATGACCCAGATCGAGCTTCGTGGCGTCCAGAAATTCTTCGGCGCCGTCCAGGTCATCAAGGACCTCAACCTCAAGATCGACGACAACGAGTTCATCGTGCTGCTCGGCCAGTCGGGCTGCGGCAAGACGACGACGCTTCGCGCAATCGCCGGGCTGGAGACGATCGACGGCGGCGATGTCCTCATCGACGGCAAGCCGGTCCAGCATCTCAAGGCTGCCGACCGCGACATCGCCATGGTTTTCCAGTCGTTCTCGCTCTATCCGCATATGAGCGTCTATGAGAACATCGCTTTTCCGTTGCGCGCCATGCGCAAGAGCAAGGCGGAGATCGACGGCGAGGTGCGCTCGGTCGCCAAAGTGCTGCAGATCAACGATCTGCTCGGCAAGAAGCCGTCGGCGCTGTCGGGTGGCGACATGCAGCGCGTGGCGATCGGCCGGGCGCTGGTGCGGCGGCCGAAGGCGATGCTGATGGACGAGCCGATCGGCGCGCTCGACGCCAAGCTGCGCGAGGAGATGCGCGCGGAGATCAAGCGGCTGCACATCAAGCAGGGCTCAACCACCATCTACGTCACCCACGACCAGATCGAGGCGATGAGCCTTGCCGACCGCATCGTCATTATGCATGAGGGCGTTCTGCAACAGGTGGGCAGCCCATCGGAAGTGTATAAGCACCCGGCCAATCTGTTCGTCGCGCAATTCGTTGGCTCGCCGGTGATGAACGTTGCCAATGCGGCGGTGACGATGAACGGCTCCGGCGCCAGGGTCACTGTCGATGGGGCCGCGGAAGGGTTCGTTTTCCCGGCCGAACTGGTCGGCCAGCTCGACGCCGCGAACGTCGGGCAGGATCGCCTTGCGCTCGGCATCCGCCCCGAAGGGGTGATGGTCTCGCGCGAGCCGGCGGACGGTTATCTGCCGGTCGAGGCGCACATCATCGAACCGCTTGGCTCCTACGACATCGTCGACCTCAAGGTCGGGGCACAGATGTTGCGCGCCCGGACCCGTTCCGGTTTCGTCGGCAAGCCGGGGGTCCAGGTTTTCGCCAGGCTCGACCCGGCGCAGGCGCACTTCTTCGACACGACAAGCGGCAATTCGCTGGGGGTGAGACTCTGATGGCCCATATCCAGCTCAAGAACATCTCGAAGACATTCGGCAATCACACCGCATTGGCCGGGCTCAATCTCGACATTGCCGACGGCGAGTTCTTCGTGCTGCTCGGCGAGACCGGCGCCGGCAAGACGACGACGCTGCGCATGGTCGCCGGCCTGGAGAAGCCGACCGAAGGTCAAGTCTTCATCGACGGCGTCGATGTCGCCAACTGGGGTGCCGCCGAGCGGGATGTGGCGCTGGTGCTGCAGCAATATTCGCTTTATCCGCGCTACACGGTGCGCGAAAACCTCGAATTCCCGCTGAAGCCGAAAATCCGCCGCATCGAGCCCGACGAGATCAAGACGCGCGTAGACCGCGTTGCCAAGACCTTGCGTATCGAGCATCTGCTCGACCGCAAGACGGATCGCCTCTCTGGCGGCGAGATGCAGCGCGTCTCGATTGGTCGCGCAATCGTCAGGAAGCCGCGCGTATTCCTGATGGATGAGCCTCTGTCGGCGCTCGATGCCAAGTTGCGCGAGGCGCTGCGCACCGAGCTGAAGAACATCCAAATGAACCTTGGTCAGACCTTCCTGTTCGTCACGCACGATCAAATCGAGGCGATGTCGATGGGCGACAAGGTTGGCGTGCTCAACCATGGCCGCATAGTCCAGACCGGCACGCCCTACGAGATCTACAACAATCCGCGCGACACCTATGTGGCGAGCTTCGTCGGCTCGCCGCCGATGAACCTCATCGACGGCAAGCTCGTCAACGGCCGCGCGGTGATGGCACTGCTGAATTTCGAACTACCTTTTGCGGGGGGGGCCAGGACGAGCGGCGAGACCGACGGTCGCCCGCTGGTCTTCGGTATTCGTCCCGAGGATCTCTATCTCGAGAGCGGGGCGCCGGTGGAAGCGCGCGTCCACGATGTCGAGAACCATGGCGTCGAAAAGATCCTGACGCTGCGGGTCGGCGACGCCATGCTGCGGGCCACGGTGCCGGCCAGAACCGATGTCGAGATCGAGCAGCCGGTGCGCTTTGCCTGGGACCCGGACAAGGTGGTGCTGTTCGACAAGGGTACCGGGATAAGCCTTCGTCACGCAGGCTAAGCCGCGTCTCGCAAAAATGCGCGTCTGTTGGGCGGCAAATTGCTAGGCGGCTTGAAGCCTGTGGCCAGGTTTAGCCGGCTTGTCGGGTCTCAGCCTGTTCCTCGGCCCGGAAATGGCTGGGAGCCGATCCGATGACGCGCTTGAACGCCCGACTGAACGACGCGTCGGATTCATAACCCAGGCGTGCGGCGACGACGGAAATCTTCAACCGGTCGCGGACCAGCCATTGCCGTGCCTGGTGCATTCTCACCTGGGTGACATATTTGGCCGGCGTTTCGCCGACGATCGTCGCGAAGCGTTCGGCGAAGCCTGATCGCGAGGCGCCCATCATCCTGGCCAGGGTTTCCACCGTCCAGTCGCGGTCCGGTTCGAGGTGGATCGCGGCCAGCACGCGGCCGATCTCGCGATCCCTCACTGCCGCAATCCATCCGGACGAGTCGCCGCAGCCGCGCTCGACCCATGAGCGGATGACGGTGGCGGCCAGCACATCGGCCAGCCGTGCCAGAATGCCGCCGGAGCCGACGCGCTCCATCGTCACCTCGCGGGCCATGGCCTCCAGCAGATGCGGGATACCAGGTTCATAGGCTTCCAACTCGTGCGCGCGCATCACGTCCGGCATCATGCCGAGCAATGGGTGCAAACCGTCGAGATTGAAATACATGCTGCCGAAAAACAGCAGCGTCCCCGGCCGGCAACCTTCGTTGGACATGCAGTAAACGTTCTTGCAGACCTCGGCGACCTCGTAGCCCTGGATCGGCGAAGCCTCGGTGCCCGGCTCGCTCGCCAGGACGTGTGCCGCGCCGCGCGGCAGCAGCACCGCGTCGCCCGCCTTGAGCTCGACCCATTCGCCGGACGGCTGCAGCAGCCAGCATCCCTTGCGGCCGATGAAATGAAACCGCGCCGCCGTCTGGGCCGGAAACTGGAGGCCCCAAGGCTCCTGCATTTCACAGCGGCCATATTCGACGCCGTCGAGCCGTAAACCGCGCAATATGTCTGTCAGCGGATCGCCGGTGACCGGAACTTTGGACGAATGGTCAAGCATGATGGTGTTTCTAGCATGGAAACTCCAGGCGGTCACTCCCTATGTTGCACTGCAGCCAAATGTTGCGCTGCAACCAGATCGGAGATCCCACCATGACCGAACCCGCGACAGGCGTCATCGACGCCGTTCTCGATCCCGCGGAAACCGGTGAACGAGCCGAGCCCGCGTGGGGGGCGATCGTATCTCTCGCGCTCGGTGTGTTTGGGCTGGTGACCGCGGAATTCCTGCCTGCCAGTCTGCTGACGCCGCTGGCGCAGGATCTCGGTGTGACCGAAGGCACTGCCGGCCAAGCGGTGACGGCAACCGCCGTTGTCGGCGCGATAGCCGCTCCGACCATGGCCATCGTCACCAAACGGCTGGACCGCAGGCTCGTCATGTGGGGACTGACCGTGCTGCTGATCCTGTCGAACCTCTTGGCGGCGTTTGCGTCCTCGCTTCCCGTTCTTCTGATCGCCCGCATCATGCTCGGGATCAGCCTCGGCGGCTTCTGGTCGATGTCGGCGGCCATGGCGATGCGGCTTGTCCCGATGCGGCTGATGCCGCGCGCCATGTCGATCATTCTCACCGGCGTTTCGGTGGCGACCGTCTGTGCGGCCCCGGTCGGTGCCTATGTCGGCGACATCTGGGGATGGCGAACGGCCTTCATGATCGCAGCTGTTGTCGGCGCCCTGGCGCTGCTCGTGCAGATCGCCACCCTTCCGAAGCTGCCGCCGGCGGGCGTGGCAAGCTTTCGGACCTTGCTGGAGGTACTAAAGCGACCGATGATCAGGGTTGCGCTCTTGGTGGTCCTGCTGGTCGCCTCGGGACACTTTGCCGGCTTCACCTATGTCCGCCCGTTTCTCGAGAAGGTGCCCGCTCTGGACATCGAGACGATCTCGCTTGTGCTGCTCGCCTACGGCATCGGTGGCTTCTTCGGCAATTTTGCCGGCGGCTTTATGGCCGAACGCAGCCTCAAGACCGCGGTGGGCCTGGCGCCGCTGCTGATTGCGGTCGCGGCACTTCTGCTGCTGACCATCGGCGCTTCGCCCGCGGTGGCGGCGATAGCGGTGGCCGCGTGGGGTTTTGCCTTTGGCGCGGTGCCGGTCGGGCTGCAAACCTGGCTTGTGCGAGCCGCTCCCGACCAGGCAGAAAGCGCCGGCGGGCTGATGGTCGCCACGTTCCAGGTGGCCATCGCGCTGGGCGCCGTTTTCGGCGGCCTGCTGGTCGATAATGCCGGCGTTGCCAGCGCGTTCGCCTATTGCGGGATAGCGACGTTGCTGGCGGCTTTGGCGGCGTTCCTACTCGGCCCGAGGAGCGCAACCTAGGTGCGTCCCCACGTAGGACGCCTGCAAGAACTGGCCCGAATATCGGTTATGGTTTTCGGGCCGTGACGATTGCGGCGACGAAACGGCCCAGACTGTCTTCGACGTAGGATGCAACTTCGGCCTTCGGGTCGAAACTCCACCAAAGCAGCGAACCTTGCCAGTGCGATGCCATCAGCAGGCCGATGTCCAACGGCGTGTTGGCGACAGAGGCAAAGCAAGAGTCGAGGATGTTGCACAGGGATGCCTTCCACGACGCCCCCCGCGCGCGAAGCACCGGATCGCGCAGATCTTCGCGCAGAACGAGCAGGCCCTCGGCATAGGATTCGATGTCGCGATAGTCACGCGACAGCGCCACCAGCAATTCGATCGCGCCAGCAGGGGTCCTCGGTGTCGCGTCTGCGAGCGTTGTCGTCTTCGCGTCCAGCCTGTCCCATGCTTGCAGCAAGGTTCTTTGCCTGAGCGTGGCCTTGTTCTTGAAACGCTGCACCAGGGTCGAGCCGGAGAGCCCGCAAGTTTTGGACAGCCGTTCAAATGTGAGTGCCTCCGGGCCATGCCTGTGGATCAGCCGGTGCGCCGCTTCCAGCACGTCCTCGTCGGATTGCGTTTTTTGCCGAGGCATCTTGACATCCATTTATAACCGAATGATCATTTATATATCTTAACATTGAAGAAGGCCAGCATTGGTTGGTCAGAGCATTGGTTGGTCAGAGCATTGGTTGGTCAGAGCATTGGTTGGTCAGAGTCTGGGTTGGTCAGAGTCTGGGGAGGTTCAATGACGCTTGAGGGAAAAGTCGCTTTGGTCGCTGGTGCCACGCGCGGTGCGGGGAGAGGTATTGCTGTCGAATTGGGTGCCGCGGGCGCGACGGTCTACGTCACCGGGCGGACGACACGCGCGCATCAGTCCGAATACGCCCGCCCGGAAACCATCGAGGAAACGGCGGAGCTTGTTTCAGCGCAAGTCGGCCATGGCATCGCTGTGCAAGTCGACCATCTGGTTGCCGAAGACGTGCGCAAGCTGGTCGACCGGATACGTGCCGAGCAGGGCCGCCTCGATGTGCTGGTCAACGACATTTGGGGCGGCGAGAAACTGTTCGAATGGAACAAGCCGGTCTGGGAACATGATCTCACGAATGGTTTGCGCATGTTGCGGCTGGGCATCGACACGCATCTGATCACGGCGCATTACGCGCTGCCGCTTCTGATCGAGCGCCCGGGCGGCCTGCTGGTCGAAGTCACCGACGGCACCGCGGAGTATAATGCCGAGCATTATCGGCTCTCGCCGTTCTATGACCTCGCCAAAGTGTCGGTGACCCGTATGGCCTGGGCCCATGCCAAGGACCTCGCCCCGAACGGCGCCACCTCGATTTCGCTGACACCCGGCTGGCTGCGTTCGGAAATGATGTTGGAAGCTTTCGGGGTGACCGAGGACAACTGGCGTGATGCGACAGCAAAAGTGCCGCATTTCGTCATTTCCGAGACCCCGCGCTTTATCGGGCGCGCAGTGGCGGCGCTTGCGGCGGACCCGGACCGTTCGCGCTGGAACGGACAGTCGCTGTCGAGTGGCGGGCTGGCGCAGGTCTACGGCTTTACCGATCTCGACGGCTCGCGGCCTGACGCGTGGCGCTACGTTCCCGAGGTTCAGGACGCCGGCAAACCAGCCGATGTGACTGGCTATCGCTAGAGCCATCGACGTCAGTGTTCTGGGCTGTTCGGGCGACAATAAAAAGTAGACTGTGCCATGCAATCAGCCCGCGACCGCCTCGAAGCCGTCCTTTCGCGTCTCGCCGTCCGCGCCGACAATGAAAGCGTATTCGTAAAACTCTATCCGGAAGCCGCACGAGCAGCAGCCGACGCCGCCGATGCCAGGCGCAGAGCCGGCGTGACGATCGGGCCGCTCGACGGAACAATTCTGTCGATCAAGGACCTGTTCGATGTCGCCGGCGAGCCGACCACGGCCGGTTCGTTGTTGCTCAGCACCGCAGCGCCGGCGCTGCGGGATGCCGTCATCGTGCGGCGGCTGCGGCAAGCGGGCGCGGTGATCTTCGGCAAGACCAACATGACCGAATTCGCCTTCACCGCAATCGGCGTCAACCCGCATTATGGCACGCCCGGCAATGCGACCGACGCCGGCCGGATCGCGGGTGGTTCATCCTCCGGCGCCGGTGTTTCCGTTGCCGAAGGCACGAGCGAGATCTCGATCGGTTCCGACACCGGCGGCTCGGTGCGTATTCCGGCGGCGCTGAACGGTGTCGTCGGCTTCAAGCCGACGGCGCGGCGGGTACCGCGCGATGGCGTCTTCCCGCTGTCCGACACGCTCGACTCTATCGGCCCGCTTGCGCGCACCGTCGCCGAATGTGCGGCAGCCGATGCGGTAATGGCGGGCGAGCAGCCTGTGGCTCTGGTTCCGCTTCCGTTTGCCGGACTGCGCATCGGCGTTCCCCACGGCGTGCTCTTCGAGGATACCGAAGAAGAGGTCGCGGCGGCGTTCGAGCGATGTGCTCGCAAGCTGGAACTCGCCGGTGCACGCCTCGCTGATCTGTCCATCGATGACCTCCTTGCCGATTTGCGCGCGGCAACCAGGCGGGCCTCGATCGCGGCAATGGAGGGCGCCGCGGTCCATGCAGATTGGCTGGCGACAGGTCCGACGACGCCGGTCGATCCGCGGGTGAGCGAGCCGTTGTCGCGCGCCGCCGCCGTTCCGGCCACGACCTATATAAGGGCAATCCGCCGCCGCACGGCGCTTGTCGCCGCCATGGACGAGCGGTTGGCGTCTGTCGATGTGCTGGCCCTGCCGACCACGCCGGTCACCGCGCCGACCATCGTGTCGATGACCAGCGACGAAGCTCTGTGTGAGCGCACGGAAGGCCTTCTGCTGCGCAACACCCAGGTCGCCAACCAGTTCGACCTCTGCGCGATCTCGCTGCCGATGCCGGGAATGGCGCGCCCGGCCGGGCTGATGCTGGTGGCGCGCCACGGCGACGACCACCGTCTCCTGCGCATCGCGGCGGAAGTCGAGGCACTGCTTGGCCGTTGAGGCGCCATCAGGCGTCGGCCGGAAACCGCCGCCGGTAGTGCTCGACCACTTCGGGATTGCGCAGATTGACCGGCAATTTGTTGGCCAGCACCAGCAAGGTTTCATCAGCCGAGCCGACGCCCATGCGCATCATAGACTGCTCGGTGATGCCGGCCATGTGCGGGGTGACAATGACATTGTCGAAGCTGAAATAGGGGTGATCTGAAGGCAGCGGCTGCGTCGCAAAGACATCGAGCGCGGCACCGCCGATACGGTCCTTCTGCAGCGCTTCGATCAGCGCCTCGTCGTCGATCACCGGCCCGCGCGAAATGTTGATCAGCAGCGCGTGCGGCTTCATTCGACCGATGCGCTCGCGGTTGATCAGGCCGCGCGTCTCCACTGTCAACGGGCAGCACAGAACGATGATGTCGCTCTGCTCGACCAGTGCGTCGATCGACAGGAAGCCGACCCTGTCCAGCGCCGGCCTCATGCTGCGCGTCGTCGCCACCACGTTCAGGTCGAAACCATGCGCCGCGATGTGGCCGACTGCCTGTCCGATGGCGCCGAAGCCGACAATACCGATCGTCTTGCCGGCGAGCTCGCTGGCGAGAATGGTGTGATCGCGGCCGGCCAGCCAGCCCTTCGCCCGCAAGTCGCGGTCGACCATACGGAAGCGCCGCAGCAGTGCCAGCGCCGCGAACATCACGTATTCGGCGACCGAGCGCGCATTGACCGCCGGCACGTTTGCCACCAGCACGCCGGCCGCCGTGGCGGCTTCCATGGGAACCATGTCGAGCCCGGCGCCGTGGCGGATTGCGGCCCGGAGCTTCGTCGCCCCTTCGAACAGCGCTGATGGCAGCGGCGCGCGAACGATGATGATGTCGGCATTCCCAGCCTCAGTCGCCAGTGTGTCCGCATCGAGGGCGGAGGCGACGACTAGTTCGCCGGCGCCGGTCAACATGGCGGAGGCGCGCGGGTGCAGCGTGTGTGTTGTCAAGATCTTAGGCATGTCAGACCGGTTCGAGCGCTGGGCTGTGAGGTTCTGCCCCGCCGCCCTCGATCAGGCCTTTCCAATAGCTTTCCGCGCCTTGCAGATGGGCGCTCATCAGCGCCTGGGCGAGGTTGCCGTCGCGGCGCAGCAGCGCCTCGTAGATCTGGATGTGCTCGGCATGCGAGCGCATGCTGCGTTCGGGATCGTTGAAGTAGATCGGCAGGCGTTGCTCGCCCATCAGGTAATAGAGGCTGCATATGTTGTGAAAAACGCTGTTCTTGGTTGCCCGCACGATCTCAAGGTGAAATTCGCGGTCCTCCTTGGCGAGGCCCTCGCCCGCCGCAATGCGGTCTTCCGAAGCTTTCAGGATTTCGCGCAGCCGCTCGAAATTTTCCTCAGTGGCGCGCGAGCAGGCAAGCTCGGCAGCCTTGATCTCGTGGATCTTGCGCAACTCGACGGTCTCGTAGATCTGGATCGGATCGAGCGGCAGGCCGGCCTTGGCAAAAAGCGCCATCGCTTCGACGCTGGCCTGCTTGGTGTCGATGTAGATGCCGGACTTGGCCCGGCGCTCGACGATGCGCATGGCTTCGAGGATGGCCAGCGCCTCGCGGATCTGGCCGCGGCTGACGGCGAAATGCTCCGCCAGTTCTCGCTCCGACGGCGTCCGGCCGGTCGCCTTGTCGGAGTGCGAGAACAGATAGGCGGCGAGTTCCGCGAGAAGGTTCTTTTCTTTCATGATCAGCCGCGTAGCGCGTGCGCCTCCAGGAACCGTTCCGAAAGGGTGAATCCCAGTCCAGGCTTCTCGGGAATCGCTATCATGCCGTCCTTTGCTTCGACAGTCTCCTCGATCAGATCGTGGATCATCGGATTGGCGCCAAGCGAATATTCGACGGTAAAGCTGGCCGGCGAAGCAGCGCAGACATGCAGCCCGGCAAAGAAGCAAGGCGCGCCGGCCCACAGATGCGGCGCGAAGCGCAGATTGAAGGCGCTGGCGATGGTGCCGATCTTCATCGCCTCGCTGATGCCGCCGCAGAAGGCGGGGTCAGGCTGGAAGATGTCGGCGGCCTTGAGTGTGGCGAGGTCGCGGAAGGCATAGCGCGTCGCTTCGCTCTCGCCGGTGGCGATCGGGATGGAGCCGGACGCCCGCACTTCGGCCATGCCGGATTTGTCGTCGGCGATGACCGGCTCCTCGAACCAGGCCAGGTCGAGATCGCCGGCAAGCTGGATGAAGCGTTTGGCTTCCGCCACCGTATAGGTGCCGTGCGCATCGACCATCAGGTCGACTTCGGCGCCGATCGCCTGTCTTGCGGCGCGGACGCGGGCGGCGGAATTGTGCGGAGCGCCGTCCATCGCGCCGATCCGCATCTTCAGCGCCTTGAAGCCGCCCTTGGCGATATAGGATTTCAACTGCTCGCCGATCGCCTCGGCGGAGGCCCAGCCGCCGGACGCATAGGCCGGCATGCGGTCAAGCTTGCGGCCGCCGAGCAGCCGCCAGACAGGAACCCCCAACGACTTGCCCAGAATATCCCACAAGGCGATATCGACGGCGCTGATCGCGGCGACGCTGATGCCGCGCCTCGCCAATTGCGGCATGGCGTGGCCGTTTTGCGCGGCGCTGTCGTGGCGCACGCCATTGTAGAGCATCTCCCAGATCACCCCGATGTCGGCCGGATCGCAGCCGATCAGCTGCGGCCCGACCTCGTGGTTCAGCATGTGGACGAGGGCGCCATAGCTGCCGGTGCTGCCGGCGGCATTCTTGCCTTCGCCCCAGCCGACCAGCCCGTCGTTGGTCTCGATGCGCAGGATTGCGGCGTCGAACGTCGTCACCTGACCGAAGTCGCTGCGGTGCTGCCGCGCGGCTTCGATCGGTATGCGGACCCACCAGGCTTGGACCGTCTTGATGCGCATGTTCTTCCTCTGCCTTGCCGCCGTTAGGGGCCGCCGTCGGAAAGGCTCGTTTCCAGAGATCGATTACTTGATCAGCGGCAGCAGCGTTTCGGCGGTGATGCGCATCTGGTCGGTGTAGAATTTTTCCGTGAGCACGCTGGAACCGTGGTCCTGGATGAATTTGAGCTGCTCCGGCGAGATGTCGACCGGGTTGCGTTCGACCATGTCGGGATAGGGAGCAGCCGGCGTGCGGTCGACAGGGGCGACGAACTCGTTAGTCAACGCGCCGTCGTAGCCGACTTCTTTCAGGGTGCCGACGATCTTCGGCCAGTCGATCTGTCCGAGACCGGCGGCGAAGCGGTTGTTGTCAGCGACGTGGAAATCGAACAGGCGGTTTCCGACCTGCCGGATGGCATCGTAGACGTTAAACTCCTCCATGTGGAGGTGATAGGCGTCAAGGCATACACCGCATTCGGGGCTGACCGCATCGGCCAGCGCCAGCGCCTGGGCGCCGCGGTTGAACAGATAGGTCTCGAAGCGGTTGAGAGGCTCGATCGCGACCTTGACGCCCACTTTCTTGGCATGGGTAAAGCATTCCCTGGTGGCGTCGACCACCCATTCCCATTCTTCTTCCTCGGTGCCGTCCGGCACCACCTTGCCGACCGTGGCGGGAACCAGCGTGATGATCTCGCCGTCGAGTTCGCTGACCATCGTCAGCACGTCCTTGACATACTGCACCGAGCGCTCGCGCTGGCCCTGGTCCCTGGCGGCGAGATTGCGCTCGCCCAGCATCAGCGTCACCGCCCCCCAGCAGCGAATGCCGTGCTCCTTCAGGAGCGCACGTGTCTCATTGATCTTGTATTGGGCGGGCTCGCCGGAAATCTCGATCGACTCATAGCCGAATTTCTTGATGCGCTTGAGCGTCGTTTCCAGCGGTTCCGCCCGCATCCAGTTGTGCGTCGAAAGATGCATGGTCTGTCCTTCCCAGAATTCGCCTGTAACAATTCGCCTGCGACGCACCCCAGATTGCGTTGCATGGTTCCTCCCCAAGGCGCTCCAGCATTTCTCGTAACTGGTTCGACCAATTGGGCGTGAAAAGAGGTCTACAGCAATTTCATCTGGACGGCAAGAAATCCTGCAAGGCAGCCCCGGCCCATGATTATTTCTTTGATTAAACTGGCATATTTGCCCGCTTCCCGGCAATTTGCGCAGCGCTGGTTGTGCGCGGCAGCGCTTGACCAAATGAGCATATTTGGTAATACCAGAATAGCGGTGCGCACTAGCGCCTGTCGAGAAAAGACCAAAGAGGCTGGCCCTGCTTTCAATCGGCGCTATGCTTGGTCGTGGATAATGAGGGAGGATGCCGATGCCGTCGACAATGAAAGGTCCTGGGCTGTTTCTAGCGCAGTTCGCGGGCGATGCCGCACCGTTCAATTCGCTGCCGTCGATCACCAGATGGGCGGCCGGGCTGGGCTACAAGGGCGTGCAGATCCCGACCTGGGACAGCCGGCTGTTCGACCTCGAGAAAGCGGCGTCTTCCCAGGCCTACTGCGACGAGGTGAAGGGCATCTGCAGCGATGCCGGCGTCGAGATCACTGAGCTGTCGACGCATTTGCAGGGGCAGTTGGTGGCGGTGCATCCGGCCTATGACGCGCAGTTCGACGGCTTCGCGCCGCCTGCGGTGCACAACAATCCGAAGGCCAGGCAGCAATGGGCGGTCGAACAGATGAAGTTCGGCGCCAAGGCTTCCAAGAACCTCGGGCTCAAGGCGTCGGTGTCGTTTTGTGGAGCGTTGGCTTTTCCCTACCTTTATCCGTGGCCGCAACGGCCGGCGGGATTGATCGAGGAAGCGTTTTCCGAACTGGGAAAGCGCTGGAAACCGATCCTCGACGTCTATGAGGACAATGGCGTCGATGTTGGCTACGAGATCCATCCGGGCGAGGACGTCTTCGACGGTGCGACATTCGAGATGTTCCTTGACGCGGTCGGCGGCCACAAGCGCTGCAACATCAATTACGACCCGTCGCATTTCCTGCTGCAGCAACTCGACTATCTCCAATTCATCGACATCTATCACGAGCGGATCAAGGCCTTCCACGCCAAGGATGCCGAGTTCAATCCGACCGGCCGGCAAGGCGTCTATTCCGGTTATCAGAGCTGGACGAACCGGGCCGGGCGTTTCCGCTCGCTGGGCGATGGCCAGGTGGACTTTGGCGGCATCTTCTCCAAGCTCGCCCAGTATGACTACGATTCATGGGCGGTTCTGGAATGGGAGTGCTGCCTGAAGCACCCCGAGGATGGCGCGGCCGAAGGCGCGCCCTTCATCCAGCATCACATCATCAGGGTGACGGAAAAGGCATTCGACGACTTCGCCGGCGGCGCGACCGATAAAAAGGTGCTGCGCGCCATGATGGGAATCTAGCACCGCTTTCCCTCCCCCTCGAGGGGAGGGTCGATCCGCGCAGCGGATCGGGGTGGGGTCGCTGAGCGTGGAGCTCGGCATGAACCGACACCTCCCGGCCCTTCGGGCCACCCTCCCCTCAAGGGGGAAGGATATTTCAGACGAGGGAGAAAAATCATGGTCGGCGCATCGAAGTCGGAAACGGGAGGCGGCCCGATCCGCTACGGCATGGTCGGCGGCGGGCAAGGCGCCTTCATCGGCGCGGTGCACCGGATTGCAGCGCGCATGGACAATGAGTTCGCGCTGGTCGCCGGTGCCCTGTCATCCGACCCGACGCGTGCCAAGGCGTCGGCCGAGGAGCTTGGGCTCGATCCGGCGCGCAGCTACGGCTCGTTCGCCGAGATGGCCAAGGCCGAGGCCAAGCGGCCGGACGGCATCGAGGCGGTGGCCATCGTCACGCCCAACAATGTGCATGTGCCGGCGGCCAAGGCGTTTCTCGAAGCCGGCATCCACGTCATTTGCGACAAGCCGCTGGCGACGACGTTGGCGGAAGCGAAGAAGCTGGCGGCACTGGTTGAAAAGACCGGCAAGGTCTTTGTCCTCACCCACAACTACACCGCCTATCCGATGGTGCGGCAGGCGCGCGAGATGGTGGCCAAGGGGCAACTCGGCGACATTCGCATCGTGCAGTCGGAATACCCGCAGGACTGGCTGACCGAGGACCTTGCCGCCACCGGCCAGAAGCAGGCAGCGTGGCGCTCGGATCCCAAACAGGCCGGCGCCGGCGGTGCGCTGGGCGACATCGGCACGCATGCCTATAATCTCGCACGCTTCGTCTGCGGGCTCGAACTCGATACGCTTTCCGCCGATCTCGACGCCTTCGTGCTAGGGCGGCAGCTCGACGACAATGTCAACGTCATGCTGCGCTTCAAGCCGGTCGGCAAGTCGCACCCTGCCAAGGGCATGTTGTGGGCAAGCCAGGTGGCGCCCGGCCACGAGAACGGGCTGAAGCTGCGGATATACGGCTCGAAGGGCGGGCTTGAATGGGTGCAGGCCGACCCGAACTATCTCTGGTACACGCCGTTCGGCCAGCCGAAGCAGTTGATCACCCGAAATGGCGCCGGCGCGCTGCCCGTCGCCGGGCGCGTCAGCCGCGTTCCGTCAGGCCATCCGGAAGGCTATCTCGAAGGCTTCGCCAACATCTACCAGGAGGCGGCCCGCGCCATCCGGGCGGCGCGCCGCAAAGGCGGCAAGCCGGCTAAGGACGTTATTTTCCCGACCATCCACGACGGTGTCGAAGGCATGGCCTTCATTGAAGCCTGCGTGAAGTCGTCGAAGAGGAACGGGGCCTGGACGAAGCTTTGATCGCTGCGCCCCCTCACCCGGATTGCCAACCGAATTGCGAAGGGCAATTCGGGGAAAACCACCACAACCCCGAGGGGGGCGGGGGCGCCCGCGCGGGCGGGGGCCGCAAGAACCCCCCGGGGGGCAGGTTGG
>NZ_JBVVPZ010000008.1:0-174465 GCF_055811415.1 Mesorhizobium sp. WSM4846 | reverse complement strand
TCCCGCCCCCCCCGCCCCGGGGGCCCGCCCCCCCTTTTCCCCCCCCCCCCCCCCCCCCCCTCACCCCCACCAAATTCCCCCGCCCTTGGGGGCCAACCCCCACCTCTCCCCGTAGGGGAGAGGAGACGCCGGCGCTGCCGTCTGCCTCTTCTCCCCAGCGGGGAGAAGGTGGCCGCGAAGCGGCCGGATGAGGGGGCTTATGGCGAAGTCGGCGGAGGAGCCAGCCGGCTGTCAAAAAGGGAGGGACGTCGATGAAAATCGGCATGTGCATGTTTTTGTGGACGACGGCGGTGTCGAAGAAACACGAGCCGCTGCTCAGGGATATCAAGGCGACCGGCTTCGACGGCGTCGAGATACCGATCTTTGCCGGCACGCCGGACGATTACAAAAAGCTCGGCGCGCTGCTCGACCGCATCGGGCTGGAGCGCACCGCCGTTTCGGCGATGGGCGATCCGGCGATGAATTTGATCTCGGCCGATGCCTCGACGCGCAAAGCCGGCATCGACTATATGAAATGGGCGATCGACTGCACACAAGCGCTTGGCGCCAAAACGCTGAGCGGCCCGCTGCATTCGACGCTCGGCGCCTTCTCCGGCAGTGGGCCGACGGCGGCGGAGAAAAAGCGCTCCGTCGCCTCGCAACGCGCCATCGGCGATCATGCCGGCAACAAAAACGTCACCATCGGGCTGGAGGCGCTCAACCGCTTCGAATGCTATCTGCTCAACACAATGGACGATCTGTCGGAGCATGTCGACGCAATCGACCGGCCGCACATCAAGGCGATGTACGACACTTTCCATGCCAATATCGAAGAGACGGACGCGATCGGCGCCTATTCGCGCAACCGCAAGAATGTGGTCCATATCCATATTTCGGAGAATGATCGCGGCGTGCCGGGGCGCGGCCACATTCCGTGGCAAGAGACGTTTTCGGCCATCCGCAAGAGCGGCTATGACGACTGGCTGACGATCGAGGCCTTCGGCCGCTCGCTGAAAGATTTGGCGGCGGCTACCAAGGTCTGGCGCGATTTTTCGGAAAGCACGGAAGCCGTCTACCGCGACGGCTACAAGCACATCAAGAGCGGCTGGAAAAAGGCTGGTGCCTGGACGCAGCCTTCCTCTCAGGCGATCTGAGCTGCCGGCGGGCGGGCGGAAACGCGTCGCTCATCATTGCTGTTTGCGACGGTCCCCATCAGCTTGCGGCGGAGGTAGCTGGAGATGCTGTCGAAGATAAAAACGACAAGCAGGATCAGCAGAACCATGTAGAAAACATTGGCCCAGTTGGTGTTGGTGCGCATGGCCTCCCACAATTTCAGGCCGATGCCGCCGGCGCCGACAGCGCCTATGATCGTCGCTGACCGGGTGTTGGATTCCCAGAAATAAAGGGATTGGCTGAGGAATACCGGCAGAACTTGGGGCAGCACGCCGTAGCGCTGCACCATTGCCGGGGTGGCGCCGACCGAGCGGATGCCCTCACGCTGCTTGTCGTCGATGTTCTCCAGCGCCTCGGAATAAAGTTTGCCCAAGGTTCCGGTGTCGGTGAAGAAGATAGCCGACATGCCGGCCAGCGGCCCAGGACCAAAGCCGCGCGTAAAAAACAGTGCCCAGATCAGCATGTCGACCGAGCGCAGGAAATCGAAAAAGCGCTTTGTCACCTGGTTGGCTATGCGGCTCGGCGTGACGTTGCGCGCAGCCAGGAAGGCGAGCGGAAAGGCAACGATCGAGGCCAGCACGGTGCCGACAAAAGCCATGACGATGGTCTGCAAGAGTTTCAGCCAGACGTCGCCGTGCTGCCACTCGGCGTTGTTCAAAATGTTGTCCCAGGCGAGCGCCGCGTTTGACCGCGACGGGTCGATGCGAGCCCCGGCGACGATCAGTGAAGCGACCTCGCTGAACGGCTTTCCCCAGAATGGCGAGTTCGTGTCGAACACGAAATTGGCCCAGCCGAAGAAACGTCGCCAGGAGACTACCTCGTCGTTCTGCACCTCAGCACGGCCGAGAAATCCGAACGAGACATAGGCTGTCGAGCCTGGCCTGCGTTGCTCGATCCAGTCAGGCAGCGGTGTGCGCGGTGTCACAGAACTGCCCTTGGCGATCTCGAAGACGACGGTTTCGGCGTCGCGCGTCACGGTGACCAGGTTTGGCGTGACGGCTATCTGGCCATCGGCAAGGGTGACAGTCGCCGCCACGACAGCGTTTTCGCGCACCGTTTCAGGCACCGCAGCAGCGGATTGGCCCGACGGGGCGGCCGGGTTCTCGGCAGTTGGCGCACCAGGCGCCATGAACGAATCCTGCGACGACTTGTTGGTCGCGATCGCCGGTGCCGGCGCTGCCTCGACCTGCCGCTCGATGACGGCCATCTGCTTGGCGACCCAGTTGGGATCTGGATTGGATCCCAGCTTGGAGAAGCGGGAGTAGTCGATCGTCAGATGATTGTCCTTGAATTCGATGTCGGGCCGGATTTCGTAAGACACCCAGTCCGCGAGATAAGCGCCGGCAAGATTCCAGTTCGCCTTTTCGAGAACGGCGGCGACCGAGAAGAACCACGCGCAGTAGAAGGTGTAGAGAATGCAAAGAAGGATGCCGATCGGGGTAGCGTAGCGCTTCCACAGCGAGCGCCGGAACGCGTCCGGGTGGCGAGCGGCGATGTCGTTGATGGCAGCGGCGTTCATTGCACTACTCTCCGCGCCCGTATGCAAACACCTGCCGGCCGACAAGACGATGTCTCAGCCATGCCGAAAGCTGGTCGACGGCGACAATCGTGCAGAACAGCAGGAAGACGATGGCAATGGTCTTGGCCTCATGGCCTCGGCCGATCGAAAGACGCAGGGATTCGCCGATGCCGCCGGCGCCGACGGCGCCGAGAATGGTCGAAGCGCGCACATTGATCTCGAAGCGGAGCAGGAAATAGCTGATGAAGTTGGG
Source organism: Mesorhizobium sp. WSM4846 (assembly GCF_055811415.1). Lineage (NCBI taxonomy): Bacteria > Pseudomonadati > Pseudomonadota > Alphaproteobacteria > Hyphomicrobiales > Phyllobacteriaceae > Mesorhizobium > Mesorhizobium sp. WSM4846. Next base: position 171,541 of record NZ_JBVVPZ010000008.1, on the reverse strand, counting down.
CAGGACCTGGGGCACGATGCCGAACCACACCCGCTCGACCCAATTGGCGCCCACGGCGCGCAAGCCTTCCTCAGGTTTCATGTCGGCATTTTCGACGACTTCGAAGAACATTTTTCCGAGCGCGCCGACGGTATGGATGCTGACCGCAATGATCGCAGGAATCGGCCCTAGCGAGAAAATCGCCAGAAAAAAGCCGGCAATGACAATTTCCGGAAAGGCGCGGACAATTTCAAGGAAGCGGCGGGTAGCGAAACGGAGCCAGCGGCTGGCCGTGATATTGCCTGCAGCGAAGAAGCAGAGCAGGAAACCGAATGTGGCGCCCACCAGCGTCGAAAACAGGGCGATGTTCAGCGTCTCGATCATCCGGTGGAAAAACTCCGGAATGTAGATGCCCTGGGTCAGGTAGACCCGGCCTTCCGGGTAGTCGAACTTGAGGCTGCCGTCGTCATAGGGGGACGGCAGGTCGAACAGCGCACGCGCCGGGTCGAACCAGTCGCGCGGCTTCAACTCGGCGAAAAAGTCGGCGACGTAGGGAAGGCGGTCGAAGAACTTTCCGGCGTTGGTTTCGTTGGCGAACCAGAGCGAGCCGGAGAGTGCAAGAAACAGGAAAACCAGGCCGCCGATCGTGTAAAGGCGCCGGCGGGCGGCAAGATCGCGCCAGTGCCGCTCGACGGTGGCTCCCTCCGGTGAAAGCGCGGGCGCGCGGTAAATTTCGGTCGCACTCATCGATGTTTTTCCCGGCCCCTGATGCGGCAACGCCGCCGGCGGCACATGGCCCCGGCGGCGTTGTGGCAGTTTGTTTCTACGAGCCGATCTTCGCCTTACGGGCGTCGATGATCGGCTGGTAGAATTCCGGGGTAACCGGCGAATAGCCCTTGTAATCGCCGCCTTGAATTGCCGAGAAACAGGCCGGATCGGTTTCCGGAAGCTTGGTCAGGAAATCGGTGATCTTCTGCCTGGTGCCGGCGTCGATCGACGTACGCAATACCAGCGGGCCGTTCGGGATCAGGGGCGACTGCCACAGTTCGACGAGGTCATCCATCTTGAGGACGCCCTTGTCGACCATCTTGCGCAGATTGCCCGAGCTGTAGCCGTCGTTGAAGTCGCCGACGCCGGAGGCCCAGGTGGTGCCGGCATCGAACGTGCCCTTCAGGACTTCAAGGACAAGCTGTTCATGGCCGCCGCCGAAACCGGTCGACGCGAAGTAGCTCTTCACATCCATGCCGATGTCCTTGGGCAGTGACGTGACCGGGATCAGGTAACCAGAAGTCGAATCGGGATCGGCGAAACCGAGTTTCTTGCCCTTCATGTCGGCGAGCGTCTTGATGCCGGAATCAGCTCGGGCGACCATGACCGCACGGTAGCCGGTCGAGCCGTCGGTCTGGATCGTCGTCAGGATCGGTTGAACCGCGTCCTTGTTTTCGAGATAGACCTTGGCGTAGGCGGAAGCGCCGAGCTCGGCAAAGTCGAGCGTGCCGCCGAGCAGGCCCTGGATGACGCCGTCGTAGTCGGCGGCCGGGAACAGCGAAACTTTTTCGACGCCGAGGACTTGCTTGATGTGGTCGGCGAAGCACTGGTAGTTGCGCAGGCGGTCGGCTTCGTTCTCGCCGCCCAGAATGCCGACGCGGAATTCCTTCAGGTCCTGTGCCTGGACTGCGCCCATCGCCATGGCGAGGATGGAAACGGCACCGAAAAGTATTTTTCTAAACATTTCGCGTCTCTCCTGTTGGTTCCGGCATCGCGCCGGCAGCGTTCGAATTTTGACGGCGCTTTTTTATGCCCGCCCTTGATGCGGACTGACGGTCCAGGGCGCTCTTTCGTCGTCTGCTTTTCGTATACTCGTATACCGGTATCCCTTGCCGGATCGTGGACCTAGTAGCCGGGAAATGCGGGCTCGAGGGGTCCGGCGGATGCGACGATTTTTTGCTTGATGGTGACGCTGGTCGAAGTGATCGCCTCGGAGATTTCGCCGCCATTGCTGTCAGCGCCATAGACCATGCGCACGGCCTCCCGATTGAGCTCTTCGGGCGGGCCGTCGAACACCACCTTGCCGGCGGCCATGCCGATGATGCGGTTGCAATAGGTGCGCGCGATATCCAGCGTGTGCAGATTGGTGACGACGGTGAGGCCCTCGCGCAGATTGATGTCCTGCAGCGAATCCATCACCACCTTGGCGTTGAGCGGGTCGAGCGAGGCGATCGGCTCGTCGGCGAGGATGACTTTCGGCTGCTGCATCATGGCGCGGGCAATCGCCACGCGCTGCTGCTGGCCGCCGGACAAGGTGCCGGCCGGCTGCAGCGCCGTGCGGGCGATGTCGAGGCGTTCGAGCGCCGCGATCGCCTCGGCCCGTTCCTCGCGGGAGAAGACACCGAGCAGATTGACAATTGTCGAGCGGTGATTGAGCCGGCCGAGCAGTACATTGGTCAGCACGTCGAGGCGCGGCACCAGGTTGAATTGCTGAAAGATCATGGCGCAGTCGCGCTGCCAGCGCCTGAGCAGCGAGCCGCGCAGGCTGGAGACTTCGGCGCCGTCAAAGAAAATCGACCCTTGGCTCGGATCGATGAGGCGGTTGATCATGCGCAAAAGCGTCGACTTGCCGGCGCCCGAGCGGCCGATGATGCCGACCATCTGGCCGTGAGGGATCGAGATGTCGACATTGCTGACGGCGGTGTTCCTGCCAAACCGACGGGTGACGCCGCGGATTTCGAGCGTGGCTGAGGTTGCTGACATAGGCAAGTTCCAGTCCAGTCGCGTTTCGAAGGTCTGTTAACCTTGGCTAGCGCAGCCGCGTGAAATCGCGGTGTCGGATTGATGTCAGTTTTGTTACCGTCCACAGGCTGGAAAGGGCGAGCCAGCGGCCGCAGTTCGATCAAGTGAATGGTGAATGGTGAATGGTGAATGGTGAATGGTGAATGGTGAATGGTGAATGGTGAATGGTGAATGGTGATAAGAACGGCTTCCCTGCCGCCATTCACTATTGACCATTCACCAACTGCCGTATTTTTCCAGAAATGCTTCCGCCGAAAGCGCGCGAAAATCGTCGAGTGCGGCGCGCAGGCGGGCGTGGTCCCAATCCCACCAGGCAAGTGCCTGATAGCGTTCCGCCGTGCGGCGGTCGAAGCGTTCGCGGATCGGTTTGGCCGGCACGCCGCCGACGATGGTGTAGGGCGCGACGTCCTTCGACACCACGGCGCCGGCGCCGACCGTCGCACCATCGCCGACGCTGACGCCGGGCAGGATGGTCGAGCCGTGGCCAAGCCAGGTGTCGTGGCCGATGGTGTGGCCCGTTTGGCGCGGCGCTGCGCAAAGAATTCGCTCTCGTGCTCGGCGTCGTCCCAATAGTCAGAGGCGCGATAGGTGAAATGGTGCAGCGTCGGCCGCCAGGTCGGGTGGTTGGTGGCGTTGATGCGCACGCTGGCGGCGATGTTGGCGAATTTGCCGATCGTCGCGCACCAGGCGCTGCAGTCCTGCATCATGTAGGAATAGTCGCCGAGTGTGCTTTCCGAAAGCCGGCAGCGCTCGGCGATCTCGGTCCAGCGGCCGAGCGTCGAGTTGTCGACTTCCGCTGTCTCGTGGACAAGCGGCGTTTCCGACAGTTTTCTGGTCATGCGGTGATTTTCCCGGCGGCAAAAGCGGTCACGTCGATGGTGCGGTCGGCCACTGCCTCGCGCACGTCGTGGTCGTGGAAGATGCCAAGCAGGGCGACGCCGGCCGCCTTCTTGGCCGCGATCAGCGCAATCGCCACGTCGCGGTTGCTGGCGTCGAGCGAGGCTGTCGGCTCGTCGAGCAGCAGGATCGGGTGCTCGGTGATGAAGCCGCGCGCGATGTTGATGCGCTGCTGCTCGCCGCCGGAAAAGGTCGCCGGCGGCAGCATCCAGAGCTTTTCCGGCAGGTTGAGCTGCGCCAGCAAGGCGCGCGCCTTGCCGCGCGCGACCTCGCGGTCCTCGCCGCGCTCGACCAGCGGTTCGGCGACGACATCCAGCGCCGAGACGCGCGGCACTGTGCGCAGGAACTGGCTGACATAGCCGATCGTGAGCCGGCGCACGGCAAGCACGGTGCGTGGGCTGGCCGTCGCCAGATCGATGAGCCCGTCCTCGTGGTGGACGATGATTTGGCCTGCATCGACGGCATAGTTGCCGTAGAGCATCTTCAGGATCGAGCTCTTGCCGGCTCCGGAGGGGCCGCCGAGCACGGCGCATTCGCCGCTCCTGATCGAGAACGACACGCCGGCGACGACCGGCAGTTTGATGCCGTCACGCAGATGCATGGTGAAGCTCTTGGCGACATCGGAGACGACGAGCGGGGTTGCCATGATCACACCTGCAGAATGGAAGAAACGAGAAGCTGGGTGTAGGGCGCGCGGGGATCGTCAAGCACGCGGTCGGTGAGGCCGCTTTCGACGACGCGGCCGTCCTTCATCACCATCATGCGTTGCGACAGCAGACGCGCCACAGCAAGGTCGTGGGTGACGACGATCGCCGCCAGGCCGAGATCGGTGACCAGGCCGCGCAACAGGTCGAGCAGGCGCGCCTGCACGGAAACGTCGAGGCCGCCGGTCGGCTCGTCCATGAACACCAGCCGCGGCCCGGTGACGAGGTTGCGGGCGATCTGCAGGCGCTGGCGCATGCCGCCGGAAAAGGCGCGCGGTTCGTCGTCGATACGGTCCTCGTCGATCTCGACGCGCGACAGCCAGTCGACGGCGGTAGCGCGGATTTTGCCATAGTGGCGGTCGCCGACCGCCATCAGCCGCTCGCCGACATTGGCGCCGGCCGACACCGTCATGCGCAGCCCGTCGGCGGGGTTCTGGTGGACAAAACCCCAGTCGGTGCGCATCAGGAAGCGGCGCTCGGCCTCGCTCATGCGGTATAGCTCGCGAAACTGGCCGTCGCGCATGCGGTAGCTGGCGGTGCCGGAACTCGGCAGCAATCTGGTCGACAGGCAGTTGAGCAGCGTCGTCTTGCCGGATCCGGATTCGCCGACCACTGCCAGCACCTCGCCCGGCCACAGGTCAAAGCTGACGTTCTCGCAACCAATGCGCGAGCCGTAGAACTTGGACAGCGCGGAAACGCGCAGCAGCGGTTCGTCGGTCATTGCGCCGGCTCCCTTTTTTCCAGGGCAGGAGGGGTCTCGGGCGCAAGGTGGCCGCGATGGCCTTGCTCGCGCCGCTTCTCGCAATGGTCGGTATCGGAGCAGACGAACATGTGGCCGCCATGGTCGTCGAGGATGACCTCGTCGAGATAGACGTTTTCGGCCGCGCACAGAGCGCAGGGCTGGTCGAAGGTCTGCACCTCGAACGGATGGTCCTCGAAGTCGAGGCTGACTACATCGGTGAAAGGCGGCAGCGCATAGATGCGCTTTTCGCGCCCGGCACCAAACAGTTGCAGAGCCGGCGAACGGTGCATTTTCGGGTTATCGAACTTCGGCGTCGGCGACGGGTCCATCACATAGCGACCCTCGACCTTGACCGGATAGGCGTAGGTGGTGGCGATGCGACCGTGTCTGGCGATGTCTTCGTAGAGTTTTACATGCATGAGGCCGTATTCCTCCAGCGCATGCATTTTGCGCGTTTCCGTCTCGCGCGGCTCGAGGAAGCGCAGCGGCTCGGGAATCGGCACCTGATAGACCAGCACCTGGCCTGCGGTCAGCGGGTGCTCGGGGATGCGGTGGCGGGTCTGGATGATGGTCGCCTTCGCCGTGTCGGTGGTGACGGCGACATTTGCGACCTTCTTGAAGAAGGCGCGGATCGAGACCGCATTGGTGGTGTCGTCGGCGCCCTGGTCGATGACCTTCAGCACATCGTCCGGGCCGATGATCGAGGCGGTAACCTGGACGCCGCCGGTGCCCCAGCCATAGGGCATCGGCATTTCGCGTGAGGCGAACGGCACCTGGTAGCCGGGAATGGCGATACCCTTGAGGATCGCGCGGCGGATCATCCGCTTGGTCTGCTCGTCTAGATAAGCGAAGTTGTAGGTTGCGATATCGGTCGGTTGTGCGGTCATTCCGCGGCCTCCCTCTTTTCTTCGACCTTGCCGGCATTCTCGCGGGCGTCGTGCTCGGCGCGCATGCGGCGCACCAGGTCGAGCTCGGCCTGGAAGTCGACATAGTGCGGCAGCTTCAGATGCTCGACGAAGCCGGTCGCCTGGACATTGTCGGAATGCGAGATGACGAATTCCTCGTCCTGGGCAGCGGCGACGACATCTTCGCCGAATTCGGTTGCACGAAGCGCGCGGTCGCAGAGCGCCATGGCCATCGCCTTGCGCTCGCTCTGGCCGAAGACGAGGCCGTAGCCGCGGGTGAATTGCGGCGGCGCCTTGGCGGAGCCTTTGAACTGGTTGACCATCTGGCACTCGGTGACACGCGCAGAACCGAGCCGTACGGCGAATGGCAGCTCCGGCACGTCGAGTTCCAGCTCGACCTCGCCGATGCGAACCTCACCGACGAACGGATGGTTGCGGGCATAGCCGCGCTGGGTGGAATAGCCGAGCGCCAGCAAAAAACCCTCGTCGCCGCGTGACAGCGCCTGCAGGCGGATGTCGCGCGCCATCGGAAATTCCAGCGGCTCGCGGGTGATGTCGCCCGGGATATGGTCCTGCGGCATGTCGCCGTCGGGCTCGATTAGGCCTTCGCGGGCGAGGATGGCGGAGACACGCGGCATGGCGTCCGCGTCGCTGGCGCGCTGCAGCGGCTCGGCGACCTCGCCGCCGGCGGCAAGCTCGGGGTCGAGCAACCTGTGGGTGTAGTCGAAGGTCGGGCCGAGCAGCTGGCCGCCAGGCAGATCCTTGTAGGTCGCCGACACGCGCCGCTCGACCAGCATCGCGCCGGTGTCGATCGCCCTGGTGTAGCCGAAGCGCGGCAGCGTAGTGCGATAGGCGCGAACCAGGAAGATCGCCTCGATCATGTCGCCGCGCGCCTGAACCATGGCCAGCGCCGCCAATTCACGGTCGTAGAGCGAACCTTCGCTCATCACCCGGTCGACGCCGAGCGCCAGCTGCTCGACGATCTGGTCGAGGCGAAGCGCCGGCACGGAACGGTCGCCGCGGCGGCGGTCGGCGAGCAGGGCGTGGGCGTTGGCAATGGCGGCTTCACCGCCTTTTACCGCGACATACATATCACGCCTCCATCGTCTTGATGCGCGTCGTGCGCGGCAGGCAGGCAACGCCTTCCGGGGTGGCGAGGATAATGTCGACGCCACGCGGGAAACGCTGATTGTTCTGGTTCCATTGTTCGACGAAGTGGCGCGGCATCTGCGCCGGCGCGATTGTTCCGGTTGTTTCGATGCCAGGACCTTCGAGCAGCAGAGGGGTGCCTGAGACGAGATCGCTGACCTGCAGGATCAGCGTCGTCGAGCGGTCGGGATAGTCCTGGGTGCCTTGTGAAAAGCCGTCGAGCGCCATCATCTCGGCCGGCGTGGCGATCAGCGCGAAATGCGCATCGGCTGGCGTGTGGGCCAGTGGCGCGCCGGTGTGGAAGCCGAGCCAGGATTTCACCGCTGCTGGGGCCTGCAAAACGAGGTCGAGCCAGAGCGGCGTGTCGTTGTCGCACAGCGCCAGCGCGATGGCGCCCGCGGTGGCCGACAGCGGCGCCGGCGGGCGGGCAAAGATCGGCAGAGGCTGCAGGGTGCCCGGCCGCGCCATTGCGTCCATCACGGCGCGGAACACCGTCTGGGCGTCGAACACCGGATCGGCAAAGCCGCCCTCGATCGCCTGGGTTGCGATTTCCATCAGTCTTCTCCGCGCACCATGGTGAAGAAATCGACCTTCGTTGCCGCCGTCTCGGCGCGCCGCCGCTCACGTCCGCTGGCCAGTGCGGCCTGCAGCGGCGCAACGAGTTTGCTCTCGACCTCGTCGCGGCGGGTGGGATCCTGCCAGAGCGCGTCGGCGATCGCCGCCAGTTTTGCTTTCTGCTTGTCACGGCCGAGCGCGTAGCAGTGGCCGACTTCTCCCGAGGCAAGCCGCACCGTCGCGCGGGTGACCGTCGCCTCGCCGACGTTGAATGGCGCGCCGCCGCCGCCGATGCGGCCACGCACGGTGACCAGGCCGGTTTCGGGACCGCGCAGGAGTTCTGCTTCCGAAGGCAGGCCGGATTCGTTCCAGAGGCGGACGATATCGTCGCCGGTCGATTGCGCCAGCGTCGCCATGACGGCCTTGCGCTCAAGCTGCTGATCGCGCGCTTCCTTTCCTCGCATGGTTGACATTCCCTTGCATCGAAATTTGTCCATTGATATAGACAATTATACAAATTATATCTATTTTCTAATGCGTGTCCATGACGGATGGATGACAGGGGCGAAAAGATCGGGGCACAGAGATGATCGGTCAGCAGTTGGCCAGCAGCCTGGAGCGGCGCAGCGGCGTCTCGCTGTGGCGGCAGATCGCCGACCAGATCCTGCATTCGATCGCCGTCGGCGACTTTGCCGAGAATGCTGCATTGCCACCGGAAGTTGCACTGGCCGAGCGCTATAGCGTCAACCGCCATACGGTGCGCAGCGCCATCGCCGCACTGGTGCAGGATGGCGTGCTCAGGGCCGAACAGGGGCGCGGCACCTTCGTCCTGTCGCGCAAGCGCCTGTCCTATCCGATCGGCGCCCGCACCCGTTTTTCGGAGGGCTTGCAAGGGCAGGCGTCGGAGCGCCGCAGCGTGCTGCTCGAATCGGCGGTCGAGCCGGCCAGCCGGCGCGTCGCCGAAGGGCTGGGGCTTGCCAGGGGTTCGACTGTAATACGCCTCGAGACACGCGGCGAAGCCGATGGGCAACCGGTCTCGCGTGCCACCGGCTGGTTCGACGCCGGACGCTTCGCCGGCATCGATGCCGCCATGGCCGAAACCGGATCGGTGACCGCCTCATTCCAGCGTTTCGGCATCGGTGACTATCTCAGGCAATCGACGGTGCTGTCGGCCCGCCACGCCGACGCCGCCGACCTTGCCGATCTTAATCTGCAGCCCGGCGCCATCGTGCTGGTCACGGTCGCCGTCAACGTCACGCCGGACGGCCAGCCGATCCAGTTCGCCGAAACGCGGTTTCCGGCCGAGCGGGTCGAGCTCAAGATATCGGCGCTTTAGGTCCGGTTTCATCCGACCTGGATGACGGCCTTGATCAGGCCGGATTTTTCATGCGCCCAGCAGGCAAGGTCGCGCGGTGTATCCGAAAGCGTCGTGCGATGGGTTATGAGCTTTGCCAGCGGCACAGCACCATCGCGGATCGAGGCAGCGACATGGTCGAAGTCAGCGCGCAGAGCGTTGCGGCTGCCGATCAGCGTCATCTCGCGCTTGTGGAATTCGGGATCGGAAAAGACGATGTCGTCCTTGACGACGCTGACCAGGACCAGCGTCCCGCCATGCGCGACATGGGCGAAGGCCGTCTGGACGGACTGGGTGTTGCCGGTGGCATCGAAAATCACGTCAAAACCTTCGCCGTTGGTCGCCTCGCGCACCAGATCGGTCGCAGACTGCCGCGAGCCGTCGAGGGTGGCGAAGCCGAGTTCGCTTGCGGCGAAGCCAAGCCTTTCCGCGCTCATGTCGAGCAGCGTCACGTCGAGACCAGCGATATGGGCGAACAGCGCTGTGCCGAGGCCGATCGGCCCGGCGCCGATGACCAGCGTGCGCGCGCCGGGATCGGCCAGCGAGCGCCGCACGGCGTGCGCCCCGATCGCCAGGAATTCGACGGCGGCGGCATCGGCCAGCGACAGGCCGTTGGCCGGATAGAGATTTTGCGCCGGCACTAGGATCCGTTCGCACATGGCGCCGTCGCGGTGGACGCCAAGCACTTCGATCCTGACGCAGCAATTCGGCTTGCCTTGCCGGCAGGCGATGCATTTGCCGCAAGCGAGATAAGGATTGATGATCACCGGCTCGCCCACCGGCAGGTCGACGCCTTCGCCGGCCTCGATCACGGTGCCGGAGACCTCGTGACCCATGATGCGGGGATAGGCGAGGAACGGATGCTTGCCCTCGAAGATGTGATAGTCGGTGCCGCAGATTCCGACATGACTGACCGCGACCAGCGCCCAGCCCGGCGGTGGTGAGCTCGGCGCCGGGCGGTCTTCCACAACAAGATCGCCGGGCGAACGGCAGATGACGGCTTTCATGCTTTGATCCAGTCGGTTCATGGCACCGCCGGCCCGATCGCGGGGCCGGCGGTTGTTAAGATGGTCTACTTGCCGCGGCGGCGCAGGCCGTCGAAATAGACGATGACGATGATCAGCACGCCGGTAATGATGCGCTGCCAGAAGGCATTGACGTTCAACAGATTGGCGCCGTTGTTGATGGTGGCGAGGATGAAGGCGCCAAGCAGCGGTCCGTGCACCGAGCCGACGGCGCCGAACAGCGAGGTGCCGCCGATCACCGACGAGGCGATCGCCTGCAACTCCCAGCCCTCGGCCTGTGTCGGATTGCCGATGCCGATGCGTGAGGCAAGCAGCACGCCGACAAAAGCCGCACAGAGGCCCGATAGCGTATAGGCCATGTAGATGGTGCGCTGGACGTTGACACCGGACAGACGCGATGCCTCGGCGTTGGAGCCGACCGAGAACAGATACCGGCCCCAGCGGCTGTGATGCAGGAAGATGTAGGCGGGGATACCAACCAGGATCACCATCCAGAACAGATTGGGGACGCCGAGAAACGAGCTGCGTGAAAACAGCTGGAAGGCGTCGTTGTTGATCGAGATCGAGTTGCCGTTGGTCATCAAAAGGCCGATGCCGCGCAGCGAGGTCAGCGTCGCCAGCGTGATGATGAAGGGCGGCAGGCCCATCTTGACGATGCCGAAGCCGTGGAACAGGCCGATGGCGACGCCGACCAGCAAGGTGATCAGGATGGCGAGGTAAATCGGCACGCCGGCATTGATCAGCATCGCCACGATGACGGTGGCGAAGCCGACGACGGCGCCGACGGAAAGGTCGATACCGCCGGTGATGATGACGAAGGTCTGGCCGACTGCCAGGATGGCGATCATCGAACCTTGCCGCAGCAGGTTCGAGATGTTGTTGGCGGAGGCGAAGCTCGGCGTCGCCACCGACAGGATGACCCACAACAGCACCAGCAGCGCCAGCAGCGTCAGCCCGAACAGCGCGTTGTAGTTGCGTTTCGGCCTTTCGGCCGGGATCGCCTCGGTGCTCATATCTGTCCTCCCGGTTTTTCTTGTTTCTCGGCCAGCGCCTGGGTGAGGATCTCCTCATGGTCGGCAGTGTGGAAACCATGAGTGGCCACCAGTTTGCCGCGCCGGAACACATGCAGCGTGTCGGCCAGTTCATAGACCTCGGGCAGGTAGGACGAGATGAGGATGATGCCGGCGCCCTTGGACAACAGTTCGCCGAACAGGCGGTAGATCTCTGCCTTGGTGCCGACATCGACGCCAACTGTCGGCTCGTCGAAGATGAACAGCTTGGCGCCGTGCGCCAGCCATTTGCCGATGACGATCTTCTGCTGGTTGCCGCCGGACAGGCTGGAGGCGAGGGCGTTGCGCGTCGGCGTCTTGATCCTGAGATTGGCGATCTGGTGATCCGCCTCGGTCTTCTCCTGTGCGCTGGAGATCAGCAGATTGCTGGAGATGCGCTTGTAGATTGGCAGATTGAGATTGAGGCCGACCGGCAGGTTGAGGCAGAGGCCCTGGTCGCGGCGGCTTTCCGGCGCCAGCGCCATGCCGAGCCTGATGGCGTCATGCTCGGAGTTGACCTGAACCTCCTTGCCCTCCCAGAGGATCTGGCCGGCCGACTTGCGGTGACGGCCGTAGAGCGTGGTGACGAACTCGCTGCGCCCGGCGCCGATCAGGCCGTAGAGCCCGACGATTTCGCCGGCACGGACCGTCATCGAGACATTTTCGAAGCCCTTGCCGGAAAGATTTCGGGCTTCGAGCAGCGTCGCGCCCGGGGTAAAATGCTCCTTGTGATAGACTTGCTCGATCGAGCGGTTGATCATCATCTTGACCAGCTCGGCTTCGTTGGTCTCGGCGATGTTCCTGGTGCCGACAAGCGTGCCGTCGCGTAGCACCGAGACGCGGTCGGCGAGCTCGAACACCTCTTCCATGCGGTGGCTGATGTAGATGATGGTGACGCCTTCGCCCTTCAGCCGGCGGATCAGCGTGAACAGCTGGTCGGCTTCCTTGCGGGTGAGATAGGCGGTCGGCTCGTCGAAGATCAGGAACTTGGTGCCGCGCACGGTGGCGCGGGCGGCGGCGATCAGCTGCTGCTGGCCTATGGTCAGGTCACCCAGCACGACATGGGCCGGCAGATCGAACCCGAGATCGTCGATGATCTTCTGCGCTTCCCTGACCATGGCCCGCTGCTGCAGTATGCCGAAGCGGGAATCCTCCTCGCCGAGGAACATGTTGGCCGCGACAGTGAGATGGCGGCACAGAACGACCTCCTGGTGCACGGCATTGATGCCGAGCGCCATCGCCTCATGCGGCGTCGCGAGCGCTGCCGGCTTGCCCTCCCAGATGACGTCGCCGGAGGTGCGCGGCATGACGCCGGTCAAAAGCTTGATCAGGGTGGATTTGCCGGCACCGTTCTCGCCGACAATGGCGTGGATTTCGCTGGCCTTGAAGGCGAGGTCAACCGGCTTCAGCGCGTGCGTGCCAGGATATCGCTTCTCCAAGCCCTTGAGTTCGAGGATCGTCCTGCCCGGTTCCAGCGTTGGGGCGGGATGCAGTTCCTGCGCCGTCGACGTCATGACAATCCTCCCAGATTGGCCTCCCAGATTGGCCTCACGAGTGGCACGTGTAGTCCGTTTCCGGGGCAAAAAAGCCCCGGAAACGGCGTGCCAATGCCGGTGCTCAGTCGAGCTTCGGATTGAGCAGCGCGTCGATCTTCGGATCTTTCATGTTGGCCTTGGTGACGAGGTTGGCGCCGGTGTCGACATTGGCCTCGACCTTCTCGCCCTTCGAGGCAGCGAGCGCCGTCTTGATGCCGTCATAGCCCATCCGGTACGGATCCTGGACGACGAGGCCGGAAATGACGCCGTCATTGAGGAACTTGACCAGCTTCTCGTCGCTGTCGAAACCGATCAGCCCGACCTTGCCGGCAAGGCTGTTCTCGGCAATCGCCTGACCGACGCCCTGCGCCATGATCAGGTTGGAGGCGAAGATGCCCTTGAGGTTCGGGTTGGCGGTGATCAGGTCGGTCGCGATGTTGAGGCCGGTGGTGGCCTGGCCATCGGCGTATTTGTCGGCAATGAGCTTGAGGCCGGGATATTTGGCGGCAAGCTGTTCCTTGAAACCCTCGGCGCGCTGCTCGAGCGAGCCGGCACCCGGAAGCGCGGTGATCAGGGCGACGTCGCCCTCGATTTTGCCGCCATTGGCTTCGCCGATCGCGGCCGCCAGCCCGTCAGCGGCGACGCGGCCGCCCTGGATATTGTCCGTGGTCAGGAACGAGGTGAAGGCCTTGGAGTCGGCGCCGGAGTCGATGCCGATGATCTTGACGTTGGTGGCTGCCTCGTCGATCGGCTTGCCGAGCGCCTTGGCCTCGGTTGGTGCGATGACCACGGCAGCCGGGTTGCCGGCGACGGCGTTTTCAAGGATTGAGATCTGGCCGTTGACGTCGGTCTCCGCCTGGGCGCCGAGTTCCGGCACGTTGACGCCGAGGTCTTTGCCGGCCTTGCGGGCGCCGGCCAGCACGATCTGCCAGTAGAAAGAGGTGGTGTCCTTGACGATGATCGGAATGGTTACGTCCGCCGCCGAAGCCGGCGCCGAATGCATCGCGCCGGCAAGCATCGAGGCGGCGGCGAGCGCCACGAATGCGCGGCGATTGAGAATGCTGGTCACGAATTTCATTAGACTTCCTCCCTAGGTCGCCTGGTGAACGTAGCGGAAGCTCGGTTTGGATAGGCGCTGGCCAAACGGAACTTTATCAATAAAAAACATTTACCGCATTTTGATAGTGCATCGGTCCGGTCGACGCAAGCGGTGTTTCGTATCGTGCTGCGTATGCCTCGACCGGAAGGGAGTGCCGATCCTTATTGCCAAACCCTCTCCGAAAAGGTATGGAATATTAATTCCATCTGCTAGTCAAGATGGAATATTCATTCTTATTTGAGGGGTAAGGTGGGGCGCCTCCTGATCGCATCGTCCGCCGTTCAACCGGCGAAGGCCGCAGCGCATCAGCCGAGCTTCTGAACGACCGTGTAGGGATCATATTTGGCGAACTCTGTTTCAGGCACCTGGATGTCGAGCAGTTGCAGATTTCGTTCCAGATTGGCCGGTTTGGCGGTGCCCGTCAGCACAGAAGCCACCACAGGCTGGTGCAGCGGGAACTGGAACGCCGCCGCGGCAAGCGGGTAGCCGCCCTCGGCAGCGATTTTTTCCATGGCGCCGATGCGGTCGAGAATGTCCTGGGTGGCCGGCAGGTAGTCGAAATGCGCGCCCGGCACCGGGCCGGTCGCCAAAATGCCCGAGTTGAAGACGCCACCGATGATCAGCGAGGTCTGCCGTTGCCGGCAAAGCGGCAGCAATTCGGCTTCGGCGGTGCGGTCGAGCAGCGAATAGCGGCTGGCGAGCAGGATGCAGTCGAGCGGCGCCTGGCGCAGCACATCGAGACAGATCTGCACCTCGTTGACGCCAAGGCCGTAGGCGGAAATGACCCTGGACGACTTCAGCTCTTCCAGCGCCTTTAGCCCGCCATCCATAAACTGGCGGAAATGCAGCTTCGTTTTCTCGACGCCATGCGTATAGACGCCGATGTCGTGGACGAACAGGATGTCGATTCGATTGAGGCCAAGCCGCGCATAGCTGAACTCGACCGAGCGCATGATGCCGTCATAGGAATAGTCGTAGTCGGGCGCAAAGGGCAGCGGGTCGACATAGGAATGGTCCGGAATCCGGTCTTCCGGCACCGGCCGCAACAGGCGCCCGACTTTGGTCGACAGCACGTAGGAGTCCCTCGGCTTGTCGCGCAGGAAATCGCCGAAGCGGCGTTCCGAGAGGCCGAAGCCGTAGAAGGGCGCGGTATCGAAATAGCGCAGGCCGGCATCCCAGGCGACCTGCAGCGTCTGCATCGCCGTCTCGCGTGGACAGGCTCGGTAGAGCCCGCCGACCGCCGCGCCGCCGAAGCTGACCTCGGTTATTTCCAGCCCGGTGCTGCCGACACGGCGTTTCCTCATGCAAAACCTCCCACCGGCCGTTGTTCCGGTCTGTCCGTTGTCGTTGTCGGTTAGCGGTCGGGCTAGAGGGTCGCGCCGAGGTGCCAGGGCACGAACTCGTTGTCGCCGTAGCCGAACTCCTCGCTCTTGGTCCTGCGGCCAGAAGCCGTCTCGACGATCAACTCGAAAATCTCGCGGCCCATGCCGGCAATGGTCTTTTCGCCCGAGGCGATAACGCCGCAATTCACGTCCATGTCCTCTTCCATCGTGTGGTACATGGTCGAGTTGCTGGCGACCTTGATCGACGGTGTCGGCCGGCAGCCGAAGCAGGAACCGCGGCCGGTGGTGAAGACGATGACGTTGGCGCCGCCAGCCACCTGGCCGGTGGCGGAAACCGGGTCGTAGCCGGGCGTGTCCATGAACACCAAGCCGCGGCCGCTGACCTTCTCGGCATAGCCGAAGACGCCGTTGAGCGGCGTTTGGCCGCCCTTGGCGACGGCGCCAAGCGACTTCTCCAAAATGGTGGTCAGGCCGCCGCGCTTGTTGCCTGGTGACGGATTGTTGTCGATGGAGGCGCCATGCTTGGCAACATGGTCTTCCCACCATTTTACATAGCCATCGAGCTTGGCGGCGATCTCCGGGGTCGCCGCGCGATAGGCCAGAAGATGCTCGGCGCCGTAGATTTCCGTCGTCTCGGAAAGGATGCCGATGCCGCCGACGCCGGCCAGGATGTCGACGGCGGCGCCCAGCGCCGGATTGGCGGTGATGCCGGACATGCCGTCGGAGCCGCCGCATTGCAGGCCGACGACGATCTCGCTGACCGGAATCGGCTCACGCTCGAGCTTGCCGACCTCCTCTGATATCTCGGCCAGCACGACCAACGCCTTCTCGACAGATTTGCGCGAGCCGCCGGCTTCCTGGATGTTGAAATGGCGCTTTCCCGCGGCGACGCCCTTCTGGCCATAGAGGGTGAGCTGGTTGACCTCGCAGCCGAGACCGACCATCAGCACACCGCCAAAATTCGGGTGACGGGCATAGCCGGCCAGCGTGCGGTGCAGCACCATCATGCCGTCGCCGGTGGCGCTCATGCCGCAGCCCTGGCCGTGAACGATGGGAACGAAGCCGTCGATCCCCGGATATCTGGGCAGCAGCGTCCGGTTCGCCTCGTCGGCGATGGCGTGGCAAACGGTGGCCGAGCAATTGACGCTGGCGAGAATGCCGACGAAGTTGCGCGTGCCGGCACGGCCGTCGGCGCGGCGGTAGCCCATGAAGGTGCGGGCGCGATCGGCCTCTGTGGCGTGCACGGCCTCGCTCGGCGGCACCACCGGCAAACGCCCGGATTCGAAGACCAGATTGTGCGAATGGACATGCTCGCCGGGCGTAATGGCTTCAGTGGCGCGGCCGATCGCCTGGGCGTATTTGACCACGGCCTCGCCGACGGCAATCGGCTTGATCGCCACCTTGTGGCCGGGTTCGATCAGCGCCGTGGCAACGGCGCCGCCCGGCAGCACCGCACCGATCTCGATGCGGCCGTTGGCGACCGCGACATTGTCGGCGGGGGACAGAAGAATGCTGTTTGCGGTGTTCACGGGCAGTTTCCTGGGTGTTCCTGGGATCGGCAAGCGATTGACACGCGCCTGTTAACGGTTAATGTCTTTTATCGTGAAAAAACAGTTTTGCGTCAATTGTTTTTTCACGAAGCCGCGCGTTCTTGTGGATGCGCAGAGGACCGCACACTGGAACCAGGCCTGACTTCCGAAAAGCGATTCCGCTTCCTGGGAGCCTGCGCCAGAGCATCTGCATATCGCGCTTCAAGCCGGCCGCCGCAAGCGCCGGCGCGCAACGGGGCAGGGGATGTCGAAGAGCAACAACGTCTATAAGGACGCCTACAATCGCGGTCTGCGGCTGCTCGACGAAACGAAAAGCCTGCCGTCGGAGCCCGAGCTGGGCACCCTGCTTGGCGTCAGCCGCACGACCATCCGCACCATCCTTGCGCGCATGGAAGAGACCGGGCTGATCGCCTGGAACAAGCGCAGCAAGACGGTTTTGCGCGTGCCGCGGCCGGACGACTTTTTTCCCGAGGAAGAAACCGACACGCTCTCGCAGATCATCGAGCGCTCCTTCATGCGGCGGCTGCTTGCCGGCGGTGCTGAGCCCGGCATGCAGATCAACGAACTCGAGCTGGCGCGCGAGATCGGCGTTGGCACCACCAGCGTGCGCGAGTTCCTGATCCGCTTTTCCCGCTTCGGGCTGATCGAGAAGCGCCGCAACAGCCATTGGGTGCTGAAAGGCTTTACCCGCGCTTTCGCGCTGGAACTGACCGAAATCCGCGAGATGTTCGAACTGCGCTCGGCCGCCGCCTTCGCCGCCCTGCCGGAAGACAGCCCGGTGTGGGCCGACCTCGACCTGCTGGAGGACGAGCATCGCCTGCTGGCGCGCCAGATCGCCACGCGTTTCAACGAATTCTCGGAACTCGACGAGCGCTTTCACCGACTGATCCACCGCGCGTCGCACAATCGCTTCATCGTCGATTTCTACGACGTCATCGCCATGATCTTCCACTACCACTATCAGTGGAACAAGGCGCAGGAGCGCGAGCGCAACGAAGTGGCAGTCGCGGAACACCTAGCCTATATCGCGGCGCTCAAATCGCGCGATCTCGGCAAGGTAGACTCCGCCTGCCGCAAGCATCTGAAGTCCGCGCGGCACACGCTGCTGACGTCGATTCCAGAAGGCCAGCAAGCGTAGCGAGCTTTAGGTTGTTGTTTTATGCATGTCGTTATCGCAAAACCGCTGCACACTTTTGCGCGACATGCATTAAAGCGCCGCGTTGCCGCAGTGGTGATTTGGCGATTTTCCGAGCGCCGGCCGCGTGCTAGATATCTTGCCGTTGCTGCGTGAGGAGGCAGGCGTTTGAACATCCGGCGGAGACGATGGAGCATGCCGGCGACATTCGCCGCCGCCTATTTGCTCATGCTCCAGTCGGTGCTTGGCGCATTCGCCTTCGGCATCGGCCCGGATGCTTCGCAACGCGATGCTTTCGGCAATGTCATCTGCACCCAGCAGAGCGCGGCCCAGCTTCCCGGCGGCGAACCGCACCAGCAGCACATGCCGGCTTGCTGCATGCCTGGCTGCGGCATGGCTTCGGCTGTCTATGCGCCGCCGCCCGCTGCCGCCACCGTGTCCGGCAATTTTTCCGTCGAAACCGTTGCGTTTGTGCTGCCGGCGTTCAGGCATCTCGACTTTGCCCGCGACCGCTCTCCGTCGAATCCGCGCGCGCCTCCGGTGACGGCCTAATCCGTCCCAGTTCGCCTTGCGGAATTTTTCGCGGGCGAATGCGTTCAACATCGAAACTGTTCGCGACCGGCCGACGGCGCGATTTCTCAGTTCCTGGAGCTATCATGTCTCACACTTTTCGCGCGCGGCTCGGCCGCAACAGCCGCTTCCTGCGCAGCTTCGAGGAGCGACTCGGCGTCGCCGTACTCCTCCTCGCCCTGCTGTTTATCAGCGCCCAGGCCGTTTTCGCGCACGAGTTCAGGGTTGGCGACCTCGAGATCGTGCATCCCTGGTCGCGCGCCACGCCACCCGGCGCCAAAGTGGCCGGCGGCTACTTCACCGTCACCAACACCGGCAGTTCGCCGGATCGGCTGCTGTCGATCTCCTCTGACGTGTCGGACAGGACCGAGCTGCACGAAATGGGTGTCAAGGACGGCGTCATGACCATGCGGCCGGTCAGCGGCGGCCTCGAAATCCCGGCCGGCGGCGAGGTCGCGCTGGCTCCCGGCGGTTATCACTTGATGTTTATCGGCCTCAAGCGTCAGCCCAAACAAGGCGAGACGTTTTCCGCTGCGCTGACCTTCGAAAAGGCTGGCACGGTCGCCGTCGAGTTCGCGGTGGAAGGCATGGGCGAAACGGGCGGCATGCACGACCATGCCAATTGATCCGGCCAGATCCGCACAATTCAAACTCGAGGAACCATCATGAACAGTTATCTTCTGTCGGCCGGCGCGTTTTTCGTCCTGGGGACAAGTGCTGCCTTTGCCCACATTACGCTGGAAGCGCAGGAGGCGACGGTCGGTTCGACCTACAAGGCCGTCCTGCACGTGCCGCATGGCTGTGAAGGCAAGGCGACGACCGCCGTGCGCGTGCAGATCCCGGAGGGAGTGATTTCAGTGAAGCCGATGCCGAAGGCCGGCTGGACGCTGCAGGTCAAGAACGGCAGATACGAGAAATCCTATGAGCTCCATGGTCAAGAGGTGTCCAGCGGCGTCAAGGAAGTCAACTGGAGCGGCGGCAGCCTGCCGGACGAATTCTACGACGAATTCGTCTTCCGCGGCACACTGGCGGCGGATCTGCCGGCCGGCCAAACGCTCTACTTCCCGGTGGTGCAGGAATGCGACGGCGCCGCCGAACGCTGGATCGAGATACCAGCGGCCGGCCAGGATGAGGACGCGCTGGAATATCCGGCGCCCGGCCTCAAGCTTGCGCCGAAGCAATGATTATTTGGCGGCGCGCCTTGTTCGAAAGAGTGCGCCGCTGTTTTGTGCCGTGACATGAGTGCTGCATCCCTGCTGCGAACGGTCTGCACAACCGGCCGATTTGCGATCTGCCTGCTGGCTGCGATCGTGCTGCTTGCCGCCATTGCCGCGCCAGGTCAGGCCTTCGCCCACGCGGCGCTGGTCACAACCGAGCCGACGGACGGCGCCGTGCTGGCGCAGAGCCCCGCGCAGTTCGCGCTGACCTTCAGCGAGCCGGTGTCACCGCTGATGCTGACCTTGGTGCGGCCCGATGGAACGCCGGTTCCGCTGACGTCCTTTCGGCTCAATGGCCAGACGCTCGACATCGACAATCCGAAACGGCTCGGATCCGGCACGCATGTGCTGAGCTGGCGGGTGATCTCCGCCGATGGCCATCCGGTCGGCGGCTCGGTGCTGTTTTCGATCGGCGCGCCGAGTGCGGCGCCGGCCGTCGCCGAAGCTGTCGACCGGGGTCTGAGGTCGGCAATCTGGATCGGCAAGGTCTTTCTCTATTTCGGCCTGTTTCTCGGCGTCAGCGGCGCCTTTGCCATCGCCTGGCTGGCGAAGGGCGGGCGTTCCGGCCGGCGCTTCGTCATCGCCGCGATCCTGTGCGGCCTCGTCGCGGCGCCGTTATCGCTCGGCTTGCAGGGACTGGACGCGCTCGGCGCACCGTTCGTCCGGCTGGCGCAGCCAGGCGTCTGGCAGGCCGGGCTCGCCACCAGCTTCGGCTGGACAGTGCTGGTCGCGCTGGTGGCGCTCGGGCTTGGCCTGCTGTCGCTGGTCGGGCCGCGCGGCGGCGCAAAACTGTTTGCCTTTGCCGGCCTGGCCGGTGTCGGCGCCGCCCTTGGCGCCAGCGGACATGCAAGTGCTGCCGAACCGCAATGGCTGACAAGGCCGATGGTGTTTCTGCACGGCGCCGGCGTCGCGTTCTGGGCCGGGGCGCTGGCGCCGCTCGGTCTCACTATCAGGCGGAAGCCGGCCGAGGCCGCGCCTTTCCTGCATAGGTTTTCCCAGGCGATCCTGCCTGTCGTGGCCGTGCTTGCGGCCACCGGCTTGGTGCTGGCTGTCATCCAGGTACAGGCGCCCGCAGCTTTGCTCGAGACCGCCTATGGCCGGCTGCTGCTGGTCAAGCTGGCGCTGCTGTTGTTTCTGTTCATTCTGGCCGCCATCAACCGCTGGAAGCTGACCGGTCCCGCGGAAGCGGGAGAGACGGAAGTACAGAAGAGGCTGGTCCGCTCGATCGGCATTGAGATGCTGATCATTCTGGCGATATTCGGCGTCGCCGCCGGCTGGCGCTTCACGCCGCCGCCACGCGCCCTGGCGATCGCAGCGGCGCAGCCGGCTTCGGTGCATATCCACACGCCGAAGGCGATGGCCGACCTCAGCATCACACCCGGCCATGTTGGGCCGGTTGCCGCCTCGATCGTCATCATGACCGGGGATTTCGGCCCGCTCGATGCTGAACAAGTGACGCTGGTGCTGTCAAAACCCGATGCCGGGATCGAGCCGATCAAGCGCGCGGCGACAAAGCCAGGCGACGGCAGCTGGCGTGTCGACGGTCTCGTCGTCCCGGTTCCCGGCCGATGGACAGCGCGGCTCGATATTCTCGTCTCGGATTTCGAAATCGTGAAGATAGAGGCGCCGATCGACATCAGGCCTTGAGGACAAGCTGCAACACAATTCGGCGAGTGCGGTTGACGCGGCCCTGAAGGCCCGTCAATCATTTCGGCAAGATTGGCATCTCGACAAGAATGGCATCCCAAGAAGAATGGGCACCGCTACAAATCGCGCCTCAACAAAAGATCCGAAAGCAGGGAAGAAACGATGGAAAAAGCCGAAATCGGCCTGATCGGGCTTGGTACGATGGGTTCCAACCTGGCGCTCAACATCGCCGAGAAGGGGCACCGCATAGCCGTTTTCAATCGCACCGCGGCACGCACCGACGCCTTTGTCGAGAATGCCGGGGCGCTCAGGGATATGGTGGTGCCATGCTACAGCCTGGAGGAACTCGCCGCCGCCATCCGGCCGCCGCGGCCGATCGTCATCATGGTGCTGGCCGGCAAGCCGGTGGACGAGCAGATCGCGGCACTGCGCGGCGTGTTGTCGGCCAACGACATCGTCATCGATGCTGGCAATGCCAATTTCCGCGACACGATGCGGCGCTTCTCCGAGCTTTCCGATTCGGGTCTCACCTTCATCGGCATGGGCGTGTCCGGTGGCGAGGAGGGGGCGCGCCATGGACCGTCGATCATGGTCGGCGGCACGGAACAGTCCTGGAAACGCGTCGAAAAGGTGCTGACCGCCATTTCGGCCAAGTTCAGGGATGAGCCCTGTGCGGCATGGCTTGGCACCGATGGCGCCGGGCATTTCGTCAAGACCATCCATAACGGCATCGAATATGCCGACATGCAGATGATCGCCGAGATCTACGGCATTTTGCGCGACGGCTTAAGCATGGGGCCGAAGGAGATCGCACAGGTGTTTGCCGGCTGGAACAAGGGCCGGCTCAACTCCTACCTGATCGAGATCACCGCCAAGGTGCTGGCCGCCGACGATCCGAAGGCAGGCAAGCCGGTGGTCGATATCATCCTCGACCGCGCCGGCCAGAAGGGCACCGGCAAATGGTCGGTGATCGAGGCGCAGCAGCTCGGCATTCCGGCCACCGCGATCGAGGCCGCGGTGGCGGCGCGCGTGCTGTCGTCGATCAAGGACGAGCGGCTGGCCGCCGAAAAGGCCTATGGCAAAGGCGGCGTGACCAGGATTTCCGGAGACAAGGACGCGCTTCTTGGCGATCTCGAACTGGCGCTGTTCGCCGGCAAGATATCAGCCTATGCGCAAGGCTTCGCGGTGATGAGCGGCGCGTCGAAGGAATTCAACTGGAACCTGCCGATGCCGACCATCGCCAAGATCTGGCGGGCAGGCTGCATCATCCGCTCGCAATTGCTGGACACGATGGCGGAAGCCTTCGGCACCGGCGGGGCGGCCACCAATCTTTTGATGGCACCGGCCTTCATCGCGATGATGCAGGAGGCGCATCCGTCGCTGCGGCGCATCGTGGCAAGGGCGTCGGAGGCCGGCTCGCCGGTGCCGGCGCTGTCGTCGGCGCTGGCCTATTTTGACAGCTACCGCCAGGGCCGCGGCACCTCGAACCTGATCCAGGCGCAACGCGATTTCTTCGGCGCGCACGGCTTCGAACGCATCGATGGGCCGGGCGCTTTCCATGGCCCGTGGGGCAGCGGAGCGGCAGCTTAGCGCCCAATCTCGGACTGTTGAGATGAACCTTGCTTTTCCTGAAAGCCGACGTCTCAAGCGTCCATGTGTTCATGTCACTGATTTTTCTTGGCCCTTTCCGTCATTGAGATCGTAGAAATAACGGAGGAGACAGGCGTTAATTGGCCGCTATATAATCCGAATGAAGTTAGAATGAATTGATAAATGAGAAACGCGATTTCAGCGATGTCGCAGCCTTCATTGCCGTCGCAGAGGCAGGAAGCTTCACGCGCGCTGCGGCTAAGCGCCTTGATCCCGTAGGTCGAGCCGAACTAGCCCTGCAGCGTAACAACTGTCGAGCAGCAGCACTTCAGATGGATTTCAGAGCGGAGCTTTCTGCCTCGGATCGCCTAAAGATGATAGTGACCGCAGTCCCTTCGCCAGCACTCGACTTTACGTCGAACTGCGCCTTGGCATTCTCGGCTAACGAGCGGGCGATCAGCGCGCCAAGCTTGCCGGTCTTGGGCCATGACTCGCCCTCCGGCAGGCCGATACCATCGTCAGCAACGATGACCCGGCAGCCGTCGCCATCGACGATGCTGTGCAGCGTTATCGTGCCGCCTTCGCGCCCCTGGAAAGCATGTTTTAGTGAGTTGGTCAGCAGTTCGTTCACGACCAGTCCCGCCGGCATAGCAACGTTGATCGACACCGGATATGTGTCCACTTTCATGTCGAGGCGAATACCCTCTACGGCATGCGAAGTCATCACCGCGGACGCGATCTGGCTGAGATAGACGCCAAGGTCGACTTCATCCTTCTGTTCGTCGGCCGATAGCGTCTGGTAGAGGATCGCCAGAGCGTCGACACGCCCGGCGAGCCTCTCAAACCGCTTCTGATCGGGCTCCGTGGCGTTGCGGGTTTCGAGACGGATCAACGCCGTGATCATCTGGAGGTTGTTTTTCACCCGATGCTGGAGTTCGCGCAGCAGCGTGTCCTTCTCGCGAACGAGTTCCTCCACCGGGCGCCCGTCGTCATTTTCACCATGGGCTGACACGTCGACCAGAGCCACCAACCGGAAGCACCGCATGCCATTGTCGTCCACGATGATGTTTGAATAAACGTCAGCTATTACGGCCCTGTCCGCTTCGCGCTCCAGCCGGAAGGTGCCGACGAAATCGGTCTCCTCAACCACGGCTTCGCCAAGTGGCCGGTCCTTGTGCTGATGGAGGCCAATACCAGGGAGTGCTGCCCAATTCTGCCGGGTAAGCGCGGCCGCCTTTAGACCGGACAGTTTTTCGAATTCCGGATTGGCATAGACCACGCGCTCTTTCGCGCTCAAGTCCGAAACAGCAATCGCGATTGGCACCTGGTCGAGGAATTTTTTGAACTGATCGCTTTCCAGCGCGGTGGCAAGATCGGGTGTATCGAGCAACTGCTCAACGGCCTTCTCTGAATCCGATGTCATCTCGGGGCCCGTTCTTTTCCCTGAAAGGCACAGTACCAGTCATGGGCTCAACCGGCCATCGCCAAATTTGAAGCCGCGGTGAGGTTCACGAGTAGGAAGGCACGAGCCTTGTCTCGCGCAGCGGTAGGACCAAGGTGAAGCGCAGGCCGTCATGTTGATAGTCGAGTTCAACCTTGGCATCACACTGCACGGGGACCACCTTTTCTAGAAGCGCGGTGCCAAAACCCCGCCGCTTCGGCGTTTGAACCGGGGGTCCGTTGCGCTCCTGCCAGGCGAGGCTGAGCGTCTGCCCAGCACCAGAACTGCCGACTGACCAACAGACGGCAAGCTGACCTTCAGGCCGAGACAACGCCCCGAATTTCGCCGAATTGGAGGCAAGCTCATGGAGGGCCATGCCGACCGGTACGGCAATGTCGGCAATGAGCGCGACGTTCGGTCCTTCAAGCCGAATACGTGGGCTGTCGTCTGTCTCGTAATGTCGGAGTTCCCCCTCAAGAAGTTTGTTCAAAGAGGCGGTCTGCCAGTAGTCGTCCGTCAAAATCGAATGCGTTTCAGCCAGTGAGACGATCCTGGCCGAGAAATTACGCACGAACTCCTCAACGCTATCGGTTGATATGGCTGTTGCGCCCATCATGGCCCTAACATTGGCCAGCGTGTTCTTAACGCGATGATGCAGTTCCCGGATCAGCAGGTTCTGCCGCTGCGTCACTTCCTGCTTCTGTTCGATATAGGACTTGACCTCGATCTGGCGGGCGCGGGCGCGCAGAGCAGATCGCACAGAGTTGGCGAAACTCGAGGCCAGAAACGGCCGTTCAAGCACGATCAGATGACGATCGAGAAACGCAAGACGCTTGTCGAACTCGGTGCCACGCATTGTCAGAAGCACGATTGGAAAATCTGACCACGCCGGCTGATTCTCGAGCCAAGCAGCAAACAGACTGCGATCGGCGTTGATCAGTGCCTCCTCGGCAACAACAAGGCAATGTGCGCGGTCCAGAAGCGGCATTGCTTCGTCGAGACTCGAGCAGATGCATGAACTGATCCGACTGGCAGCTAGGATCGAACTTGCAACCTTGCAATCACGCCCTATCGGCGCAAGCACAAGAACTTCCAGGTCCAGTGTCATCAGGACGGCTCACCTTCGAGAAGGTCGGCCTTCTTGCCCTCGAATGAAGGCACGCCCGTAAGGATGCCTCGGAAATCCTCCAGTGGCTCACTTACAGCCAATCCAGCGGCGGTGATTTTGAACTCACGAATGGTGTCTTCGTGCGGGCCTACGCGCCTTTTTACAACCGAAATAGCGCGCCTCAAGCGACCGCCACTCTCGAAGAAGCGCAAAAGCATGACGGAATCGCAGAGATACGTCATTTCCACAGGAGCTGCCACTTGGCCAATCAATCCATGATTGGCCAAAACCAGAATTGTAACCACTCCCTTGTGATTGAGATAGGTAAGGATCTCGTGCATTTGAAGCACGAGATGCTGCTCTCCAGACATGGTGTTAAGGTAGCCGGTGAGGCTATCGACGACGACGATCCTTGCATTTGACCGTTCGACGGCGGACTGAATGCGCGACGACAGCTCACCAGGCGAAAGCTCCGCCGGGTCGATCTGTTCCAGCAACAATCTGCTCTCTTCGGCAAACGCCTCCAGATTCATGCCGAGGCCTGAAGCGCGCGCCATGAAGATTCGTTTTGTCTCGTCGAATAAGAGCACCAGGACGCTCTCGCCTCGGAGGAGCGCAGCATGGCAATAAGCGCTGGCAATGGTTGATTTTCCCACCCCGGAGGGACCCATAAGTAGGGTGCTGGTGCCGCGTTCCAAGCCTCCGCCAGCCAAGTTGTCAATTGAAGTTTCGCTTGAGGCAGGCGGGCCATACTCGACCATCTCATGCTCGGAAGCGACAAGCCTGGGAAACACGGTCAGGCCGCCCGGCCGAATGACGAAATCGTGGTAGCCACCGCGGATTTGTACCCCACGCATCTTGATGACGCGCAGCCGCCGTCGCTCTCCGCCGTACACCGGCGACAGCTGTTCCAACCTAATGACGCCGTGACTGATCGAGTGCAAATTTAGATCGTCATGTTCTGCGGTCAGGTCATCGAGCAATAGGACAGTTGCGTTGCTGAGCAGGAAGAAGCTCTTAAGTGCCAGTACTTGCCGCCGATAGCGCAACGAGCCTTGTGACAAGAGACGGATTTCGGATAGCGAATCGAACACGACACGGTCTGGCTTGAGGCGCTCGATTTCAGCCAGCGCTGATTGCACGGTCTCACCAAGCTCGAGTTCGGAAGAATGAACCAATGTCTGGAGCTGGGATGGATCGAGGCTAAGCTCTGGAGGGACAAGCTCTAGGATCTCTATGCCATCGAGACTCAAGCCATGTCGGCTCGCGACCGAAAGCAGCTCGCGCTTACTTTCGGATAGTGTGATGTAGAGGCATCTCTCCTTGTTCTGCGCGCCATTGAGCAAAAACTGCAGCCCGAGTGTGGTCTTTCCCGAGCCGGGTCTGCCTTCGACGAGATGAGATCGGAACTTGGCGTACCCACCTCGAAGGACATAATCGAGGCCTTCCACTCCTGTGACTATCGGTGAAGCGTCGTCAGTTTCCACGTTGGCCCCCTTCGCATTGGTGAACACCCTAACGGCCGGCATTTTCAATAGTTCCGTACGCCCGATATGCCGTTCTCACGGCCGGTCGGACGGACTATTGCGGCGGACGAAGTCGCGGTTCGCCTCCACGCGGCCCAGCCGCTCGTAGCGGCACCAAAGATGTTCAACACGCGATGCGGCAGCCGAACGGAGCCGCATTGCGATCCTGGCTACCGATCCGGCCGCCGACATAGTGTACGAGTCGCTGAGCGGCCCGCTCGCCTCAACGGCTACTTTTCATACTTGAAGATCAAGAGCGGAGTGTCGGTTGGCGGCCCCACTTTGCTCTCGAGCAGCAATGCGCCCATCTCGGCCGTTGGCTACCCGCGGCTCCCCACCTGAAAGCCGACTTCCTCCACCAACGCTGGCAATGCATAGGGATGAGTTTCAGGAGTGTTCAGTCAACGGCGGCCTATGAAGAAGTCACAACAATAGCGGTTGAAATTTCCGTGCCTTCACCGCGGTAACTGTGCGGAACTCTAGAGTCGAAATATACAGTGTCCCCCGTGTCCAGCGCGGCATCCTTGCCATCCACATTGACTATAAGCCGACCGCTGAGCACGTAGATGAACTCAGCGCTGCCATGTTGATGCGGCTCTGAGGGCGGCGAATCGACCGGGAACTCGGCGTAGAACGCCTCCATGCGGCGGTCAGAAGCGGGATAGTCCAGGCTTTCGAATAGATAGGCCGGGTGCTTTTCGCCCGGCGGGCTTGGAAGTTTGAGACGCTGCTGCTTTCGGACGATCGCGATGAGCGGCTCCTCCTTGTCGGCATTGAAGAAGTGATCGAGGCCGACGCCGAAAACCATGGCGATCCGAAGCAGCGTGGGCAGCGTTGGAAACATCTGCCCGCGCTCGATCTTCGACAGCATCGCAGGCGAGAGCCCTGTATGCCCGGCCAACTGCACGAGCCCCAGCTTCTTTCTCAGACGCAGTGCCTTGATACGAGGGCCGATCGCGTAGCGCTGGAGTTCGTTAGAAAGCGTGTCGGAGAGCACGTGGCAAAACTCCTTTTCGTTTCGGGAAACTATGACAACGGTATTCTCTTCACAAGATAATTCAATTTCCGTTCACGAAAATTTGAGTGGTAAGACAACGAATTTGCTCCAGATGAAAGCCATGACGTGCATCCCGCACCGGTCATAAAGGGGAGATATGCCATGAAGTTGAAAAGCATTCTGTTTGCTGCGGCGGTCACGCTCGGCAGCAGCGTCAGCGCGTTCGCCGCGGAGAAGGATGTCGTCGACACCGCCATGGAAGCGGGTCAATTCAAGACGCTGGGTGCCGCGCTCGAAGCGGCAGGCCTGGTCGCCACTCTCAAAGGGACGGGTCCGTTCACGGTCTTTGCTCCGACCGATGAAGCCTTCGCCCAGTTGCCGGCCGGTACCGTCGAAAACCTGCTGAAGGCGGAGAATAAGCAAAAGCTCACTGAGATCCTCAGCTACCATGTGGTCGCGGGGAAGGTGATGGCTGCGGACGTGGCGGGTATCGATGAAGCGAAGTCGGTAAATGGCAAAATGATAGACATCGAAGTCGAGGGCTCCACCGTCAAGGTCAACGATGCCGCCGTCACTGCTGCCGATCTTGCTGCCTCGAACGGGGTCATCCATGTCATCGACAAGGTGATCATGCCGCCGGAAGGCTGACCTCTCATCCCTCGACCTGGAGAAGAACCATGAAGTTCATCAACATTTTTACGCTCATCCTCGTAATCGTAGGCGGGCTGAACTGGGGGCTGGTCGGGCTATTTAGCTTTGACCTCGTGGCCGCCATCTTCGGGGCTGGCTCGGGGTTCGCCCGGATCGTTTACATCCTGGTAGGGCTATCGGCGGCCTGGCAGATCACCCCCCTGCTTTCTGCGATGGGCTCCGGCGAGTTCGCTGCTGGCCAGAACCGATAGGGCCTTCGGAGGGACCCGCTTGCCTCGTCGGCGGTTCCCTCCATCTTTTGCCGGATGGACATGCATTCCCTCCTCGTGCTGGTCGCCTTCGAGGTCGCGAGCTTCGCTGCGGCGGCTACCGGCGTGATCTTTAGGCCAGGCGACTGGTACAAGCAGCTCGACAAGCCAAGATGGCGCCCGCCCGATTGGCTGTTCGCCCCGGTCTGGACGGTTCTCTATGCATCGATCGGACTGTCGGGCTGGCTCGTATGGCTAGAAGCAGGCATTGCCGGCGCAGCACTGCCTCTCAGTGTCTATGCAGTCCAACTTCTGCTGAATGCTGCGTGGACGCCGATCTTTTTTGGACTTCACCGACCCGGGCTGGCCGTGGTGGAGATCATGGTGCTTTGGGCTGCGATCCTGGCGACGATTATAATGTTTCACCCCGTGAATGCGGCTGCTGCCTTGCTGCTTTTTCCTTACCTGGCGTGGGTGAGTTTCGCGGCGGCACTTAACTTGTCCATCTGGCGGCGCAACCGCTCGAAACCACTGTCGCAGGGCGCACGATGAGACCCCGGTGGGTCGTCGTGAACGATCGAATGCAGCAAGGCTACCGGTACGCTCTCGTTGCGCCAATAGGCCGTGACTTTCATCCCGATTTCCGGCCAGACTTGACACCCTCTGAGATGCTCTCGCTCGGCGTGTTCGGCGGCAAGTACATGACCGATTGTCGCGACGAATTCCCCAACAGCTGGTTTGCAGAGGCCCGGCTGTCGTCGCTGCGAAAAGATCCGTCACTTAATTGGTTCGGTGTCGACGCCAGCCAACCGCTCATCGTCTGGCGAGCCAAGGGATGGATACATTCCGACGATCCGCGTGGCTGGTTCCAGTGGTACTGCCGCTACCACCAAGGTCGTCGCATGCCCGGCGAGGACGAGCGACAGATCGCCCGTTGGAAAGCTATTCGCCGCCATATCGCGCAGCTTCGCCGAGCCTGCGAGCCTGGGGACTGCTGGTGCCGGCCGCGTCAGCGCCAGGCTCTGCTGCATTGGGCATATGACAGCCGTTCGATTTAACCCTTATGCCGCTGCTGTGCTGAAAAACGTCCGGTATCTTGCTTGCGAGGCTAGAAGCTGCCAGTCCGCTTGCGGCCCCCAAGCTGTCGACTAGACTAAGCACGCCCGGCCTCCCATTCAACACTATCAGGATTGGCTTACCATCCACTTAGCAAGGCGTTGATACCTAAACATCAGTTTTGCTGCCGACCTCCCATTCTGGCCAGGGAAGCATGAAGAAGGCGACCATGGCCAGCAGGCACGCCGAGGCGATGAACGCGAAGACAGCAGCGAATTGATTGACGCTAAACGTGCTCGCGGTGGACGCCACCCATCCAGTTGCGCCCTGCAAGATGGCAACGCCGAGGAATGCAGCTGTGTTCACAATTCCGAATGCCCGGCCGACGACCTGAGGATCATATGCACTCTTAGTGTCTGCGAACTGCAGGATCGTGAAGCCGGTGAGCGCCCCAAGCGCAACGCACATCGTAGCATCGACGATCCAGTTGGCGGAGATTGCAAGGATAAGGAAAATCCCGGCGGAAGTGGCCATGCTCGCGCAGATCAGGTATCGCCGTGAGCGTCCTTTCGCCCGCACCAGACCGAATAGCGGTGGGCCAACCAAGGTCGCGACCGACGAGGCGAGAAGCACATTCCCGACGCCCGTCAGTGTGAAGCCGTGTCGCTCCATGAACAAGGGTGTCGCCCACAGGCCCCTCAGCGCGATGTAGGACGGATAGCCAACGAGCGCGAGCGCAACGATGCCCTTGGTCTGCCGTTCTTTCAAGATTGCAAGCGTCTCTCGAATTGCGCCTGCGATGTCGCCTGAGTTCTTGCCGTGATCATCCCGAACGAGGACCAGGATGCAGACCAAGTTTGCCGCCGCAACGACGCCTGTCACCACAAAAGCGCTGCGCCAGCCCCAATGTTCGACTACCCATGCCAGCGGCGTGCCAGTGGCCAGTAACCCAAGGCCGCTGAAGCTGAGAACCAAGCCCGATACTCGGGCAAAACTCTTTTCAGAAAAATGTTTGCTTACAAAGAACAGCGATCCCACAAAGGCTGGTGCGCAGCCGATGCCAATGAGCAACTGCCCCAGCATCAAAACCGGGAAGCCGGTTGCAATGAACGACAGGAGCGCTCCCGCTACTGCAAGGAGGAAAGCCGAACCAACGGTCTTTCTCACGCCATAAAGGTCAAGCGCTAGGCCCATCGGGATCTGGGCGAGGGCAAAGGACAGATGGAAGGCGCCGGCGTAGATGCCGAGTTCTTCGGTCGAGAGTCCGAATTAACGTTGCAGTCCGGGGGCGACGATGGCCGCAATAGTACGAAACACCTGACTCATCGCAGCCACGCCAACAAGCGTCGCGAGCATGACTCCGGCCGCACCGGCCTTGTCTGCGTTGAATACTTTCAGCCTACCGCCCTCCTTCCGGCCAAGCCGCAATGCGATCGATAACCTGGTATCCCGTTGCACCTAGGGGGCAAATCTCTCCCATGGGAATGCGGCCTCGTCTGCCTACGCTGTCCGCAACTCGAGCATCTCGACGTAGTGCGGATTGTACATGATACCCAATACGTTGCCGAACTGATCAACCACCGAGGCGGTGACGAAGTCGCTCTCGCGCTTGGTGATCGGATCGTACTCCGTGGCGCCCATGGCCTTGAGCCGAGCGAACGCCGCCTCGATGTCGTCGACGTGCCACAGCAGTGTGGCGCCGCCCGGACCGGGCTGCATCGTTGCTGGTGAGTAGCGGCGGTCGATGATGCCGAACTCGTCCTCGTCGTCGCCGATTCGGAACTCGACATAAGCGGGGTTTTCCGCATCGGGCCGCTGGAAGTACGCCTCGACGCCGAACAGCTCCGCGTACCAGTCGCGCGCCGCGGCCACGTCGTCGGCCCAGAAGTTCACCGTGGCCATGCCACGCAAAAAGTGCTTGTTGTTCATTGTCGTAACCCTTTCCTTGATTGCGATCGGACGGCCAAATGATGCGCGATAGTGTAAAGCCCGTATTTCAAAAACCCGCAGACGGCTACGAGCCCCATGGGCGCCTCGATCCGGCCGGTTTCGACCGCCAAGGAGCGCGGTGTTCCGAACCTCATCGGGGAAGCGGCTAGCAAGGCCTGCTACTGACTCATCTTAATTGCACGTCTTAGGCGGGTGTAGTGACTTTGGAGGCGAGGCAGCCTCCAAACCTGGCGCTTTCCGGGTGGATCTGACAGGCAAGCTCGCGGGTGTCGGTCATCAGGCGCCCGTTGGGCGGCAGCTTGCTGGATGATCTGCTCCCAGCGGCCGGTCCGCATCCGGCCCCGTCCAGAAGAGCCGAAAGCGGTTTCACTTAGATGGAAAGGGAAGGGCCAGTTTCTGCTGGACCGGCCCAAGGTATCAAGGATCCGTTCTCTGCGGGCAAAATGCTCGTAGGTGATTTGCCACGGATCGTTGCCGGACGATCTTTCCTCGCCGATCCAATGGAAGCTGTCGGCCGCGATCTCGGTGAAACGCCACCGCGCTCTGAGGCCCCGCGAATCCTCGCCGATCTGGACAATGTCCTTACCCTCGGCTCGTCCAATCTGGCGCGAGTAGTCCTGGTTGAGCGGGTCGTTCCAGATGATGTGCCAGCCCCCGATGTCGGGATTGAAGATACGCAAGGTCGTGCCATACATGGTGGACGGCGCAGGGCGTCTGGGCCTGATCCAGATATCCTGAATGGCGCGACCTTCCAGCACCCAGCCGAAATGGATTTCTCCGTTTGATTCCTCGGTCGTGCCGTCATCGAGATGACGTATGGTGTCCATTTCCCAGCTTCCGATCAGCCACCCGTACAGGTGCATGTCTTTCGCCCCGTCGGCTGGCGGAGCCTTGGATCCGAGAGCGGCGAGAAACGGCGATGTCGTCATAGTCAAAGACCTTTTGTTCTTCAGCAATCGTGGCAGAAGTTTAGCACGGCCCTCCTGACAGGGAGCCGTCAGGAGATCGGGCCAAACGTCGGGCTGGGCACGTCAGCCGAACGGCGGCTAACCGCTGAACTCACCGTGATTGCAGACAGACGGCTCACGGCCCCAAGGCTGCCAGTCAGCAGCGCGCATTTTGCAGCCAAGTGGAATCACTCGGCGTCGCAGAAATGCGGCTAAGACAAATAGATGGAGCGGGATGGCCCAGCTCAATTTGACCGCATCCGCTCTAGTCGGGACGGCGATAGGCCATAGCCCCGGTCGGCTTGCTCAGGCTCTGCAAGGAGCCGGGTGCCGCGCCGCCGATCCAGCCCAGCACCGAGCGGGCGAGCTCCGCGCCGGCCAGCCGGAAGTTCTCGTTGACGGCCAGCAATTCCCTGCGGAACAGGTGCAGCAGGTCGGACGACTGCTTGGACACCGCGTCGACGTCCCGGCCGAGCCTGAACCTGGACATTCCTCGACCGCCTTGGTCGTAGCGAAGAAGTGCCAGCGCAGTCCACTGCCGGATTGCCTTCAAGGAGACAACCGGCAGTGGTCTGCGGAGTCGGAGAGAAACACTCTCGAAACAAAACCGCCGGATGAGCCATCCGGCGGCCGTATTTTCGTTTATGACAGCTTAAAGCTCGAAATGTCCGCACACGGCGCGTGGCCGAACTATTGCGCCTCGACAGATCCCTTGCGGGCAGCTTCGTCGATCACGTCAGCGACGACCTTTGGCTGCGTCATAAAGACCGCATGGCTTGCCGCGACCTCCGTGATTGTCGCCCCGATGCGCTTCGCCATCGCTTGCAACATACGCTGATCGAAGGCCTTGTCGTCGGTTGCAATCACTGCCCAGCTCGGCTTGCTTCGCCATGCGGCATGCTCAAGCTTGCTTGCGAAGGCGGACATGTTTATCGGCACCTGAGAGTCCCGCATGAAAGCGGCATCCGCGTCCGTCGTGTCGTTGGCGAAGCCGATCTTGAACCTGTCGGGAGAAACGAAGCCGAAGCCGTCCGCGGTAGTTTCGATGACAAATTCAGGCGGGGTCTGGTAACCCTCGTACTGCTGCGCAGTCGTCTCTCCGGCATCTGGCGACAACGCCGATACGTAAACCAGGCCTGTCACGTTTGAATGGGTACCTGCTTCCGTTATCACCGTGCCGCCCCAGGAATGCCCCACAAGGACCGCAGGTCCATCCTGACGGTCAAGAATGCGTTTGGTTGCGGCAACGTCGTCCGCAAGCGAGGTAAGCGGGTTCTGGACGATCGACACACGATAGCCGCGGGCGGTCAGTTCGTCATAGACGCCGCGCCAACCCGATCCATCAGCGAACGCGCCGTGCACCAGCACCACGTTCCGGACGGTCTGGTTGTCGGGAATTATCTCGGCAGAGTGAGTGGCCGTGGCTGCGGCAAGTCCTGCGACGGCGGCAGTTGCGGCCAGAAGGTTGGTCGTCCTGGAAGTCATGCTGATCTCCTCTTGTTTGTCCGATAACAATTATCGCGATATCTTTCTCTACGGCTCCAGCCGCGATATGTCCAGCATAATTTTTATCGCGATATTCTTTTTTGGGATCGGGTAGGCTATATCGGGTACAAGGAGAGCCACCCATGCCGGCGAAAAAACCCAACAACCCATTGCCGCTCGACGATCAGCTCTGTTACGCGATCTACTCTGCCGGCATGGCCATCCAGAGAGTGTACAAGCCACTGCTGGACGATTTGGGCCTGACCTATCCCCAATACCTCGTACTCAATGTCCTCTGGCGCGAGGACAAGCTGACCGTTGGCAGCATCGCCGAAAGGCTCGCGCTTGAGTCGAGCACTCTGACGCCCTTGCTCAAACGGCTCGAAGTGGCAGGACTTCTGCGCCGGACACGGAATCCCGCGAACGAGAGGCAGGTCGTGGTTGCGCTGACTGATAAGGGACGCGAACTCAGATTTCGTGCAGGCTGCCTTGCTGACGCTCTGCTTTCCTCCTCAGGACAAAGCCCAGCGCATCTCAACCAGATCAATCGTGACGTCAGGGAGCTGCGTGACGCGATCTATGAACATACGGGCGTCTGGAGGAGCACGGCCTAAGCCGGCAAGCATGGGAGGCTTTTTTTTACACTGTAGGCACGGTTCCTCCGTCGATTACGTACTCCGCACCCGTGATCGAAGAGGCACGATCGGAAGACAGAAAGGCAACTAGATTGGCGATCTCGGCCGGGCTTGACGGGCGACCGAGGGGGATTCCACCGAGGGAGTCCATTATAATCTTCTTGCCGCCTTCAACGTCGGTGCCTGCCTCATCGGCGAGACGTCGGGCGAGCTTGACGGAAGCCTCGGTTTCTATCCAGCCCGGAGACACGCGAACGACACGCACGCCTTTCGGCGACACCTCCTTGGAGAGGCTTTTGCTGTAGGTCGACAGCGCCGCCTTCGCCGCGGCGTATGCGGTCGTGGCTTCCGGCAGGGGGAGCAGCCTCTGGATGGAAGAGACGTGGATCACCACGCCGCTGCCCTGCGCGATCATTCCCGGTATCAGTTCTCGGTCGAGCCGCACGGCGGGAAACAGGTTGAGATCGAGTTCCTTGTGCCAATCACTTTCGCCAAGCGCCGAGAAGCCGCCGGCCGGCGAGGAAGAACCGCCGAGCATGTGAACGATGAGATCGACGCCGCCCAACTGCCCCCTGACTGCCTTGGCGACCGTAAAGCAGCCTTCGCTGGTGGTGAGGTCGGCAGCCACGAAGAGGTCCGCCGAAGAACTTGCGGGGAACGAGCGGGCCGTCGTCAGCACCCGCGCGCCGAGTTTGCGAAACAGGTCGACGGTTGCCGCCCCGGCTCCCCTTGTGCCGGAGGTGATCAGGGCGCGCTTGCCTGAGAGATTCAGGAAGTCGCTCATGCACCGATCTCCAAGGCTGCGATCTTGTCGCCCATCAGACGGAAAACGTAGGTGAGATTTGCAGGGCTGCCGGGAAATTCACCGGTGACCTTGGCGATCACCTTCGTTCCATGCTCGTCGGTAAGGGCCTCGAGCGGCTCGGCGACGTGCCGATACCTGGCTTTCGAGTATTCCCACCAGCTGCCGATGGCATAGTGCCCGGAGTGGGAGCGGCCCTCGTCATGGATAGCGGCGCTCGGCGCGAAGCAGGCCAGCAGAGCCTCGCAGTTGTTCTTCCGATCCGCTTCGAAATAAGCCTGGATCGCCTGAGGCAGTTGCATCTCTCATCTCCTCTTGGGGATTGTTCGCTCCACAAGTAGGCGTATTCCGATGTTCGGATAATTGGGATAAATATGGATGTCGAATTGCGGAAAGTGGGATAATGGCGAGGCCTGGCCTTCAAGATCTGGAAGCTGTCGTAGCCGTTTCTCGCAAATCCTCTTTCCGCGGCGCGGCGCTTGAACTGGGAATGTCGACGACTGCCCTTAGCAATGCCGTCGGCAAGCTGGAGGCCCACCTTGGCGTTCGCTTGTTCAACCGAACCACCCGCAGCGTATCCCTGTCGGATGCCGGTCGCTTGTTCGTCGAGAACGTCGGTCCTGCGTTGCAGGACATCCACGGTGCCATGGATGCAGCGCGCTCAAAGCAGGCAAACCCCACGGGAACGCTCCGCATCAATTCCTATGCCACTGCCGCGCGAGAAATCCTTTCACCCCTGCTTCTGGAGTTCATCAGGCGTTACCCGCAGGTCCATATCGATCTGGTCACCGAGGGACGGCTCTTGGACATCGTCGCGGAAGGCTTCGACCTGGGCGTACGTCGCGCCACCCTCGTGCCGAGTGACATGATTGCGATCTCGCTGGGTCGGCCGCAGAGAAATGTGGTCATAGGCTCGCCCGACTATTTCAAAAGCTATGGTACGCCTTCCACGCCGACTGACCTGCTTCAACATCGGTGTCTCCGTATCCGGCTGCCGAATGGCGCGCTCTTTCGCTGGCGCTTCGAGAAGGATGGGGAACCGCTATTGATCGATGTGAACGGACCGATGACTTTGGATGAGGCAAGCCTGTCCCGCGGCACAGTGCTCGAAGGTGTGGCGCTGGGCTACGTAATGGAACGTGACGTGCGCGAGGATATTGAGGCAGGGCGGTTGATCAGCGTTCTGAAGGAATGGCTGCCGCCTTCCGACGAACTCTGCATCTATTACCCGGGACGACGGAATCCATCCGCGGCGCACAGAGCATTCGTTGAGCTAGCACGGGAACTCGGATCAAAAGCCCGAAACAC
Organism: Mesorhizobium sp. WSM4846; assembly: GCF_055811415.1. NCBI lineage: Bacteria > Pseudomonadati > Pseudomonadota > Alphaproteobacteria > Hyphomicrobiales > Phyllobacteriaceae > Mesorhizobium > Mesorhizobium sp. WSM4846. Next base: position 134,552 of record NZ_JBVVPZ010000008.1, on the reverse strand, counting down.
GGCTTAAGCGCCGTTCCGCTTTGCGCCGCAATGGGCGTCGTTCGAGCTGTCGATCGCCTTCCAAAAGCAGACATAGTTGTGTTGCCGAAGTTCAGCCGAATATTTCGGCGCATGCGTTCGAACACTCCGTCCGCCACTGACAAACCAACCTACACCACCTTCCGTCAGCTGGCGCGCGAGAACTCGTTCGCCGCCGCCATCAGCGCACCGGGATCAACTCCCATGCAGCGCAACGCACGTGCCGCGACGCGCCCTGCTCCATTGCGGCGACTATAGCCACGACATGCGCACCCAGCAGTGGACGGTGATCGTTTCGGTTGGCCGCCAATTCCTTCATCACCTCAGCTCCCGACGGGGCTGCGTCATAGAGGCCTGGCGCTCCCTGAAGCGGTTCTGGGGTCAAACCCCGGGATATTTGTTCGCCGGCGTTCACCCCAACGGAGCGCAGGGCTTCCCAATATTGAGCGCCGACCACGTCGCGGAAGCCAGCGGCATCCGCCCCAATTTCGCGGAATGCGAGACGGGCGGTATTGTCGGGAAGATCGATGGCCGCCAGCAGGAAATGTTCGGCGCCGGCCTGTCGCTGCTGGTCATTTAAAGCGTAGTTTTCGGCACTTTCGCACAGTGTCTTGATGGTGCGGACGTTCGATAGACGGGTTTTGATGCCGCTGAGCATGATCGTCTCCTATGGCGGATTGTCCTGGGCGTTGATGTCGGACAGCCGCTTATGGGCTGCCTGTTTGGAGATGCCGAGTGCCTGGGCAATCTTCGCCCAGGACCAACCTTGCTTCAGGGCCGCCCTGACCGCTCTACGCTCCAATAGGTCAGCCGCTCGCCGAAGCGCAACGACCGCAGCCAATGCTTCCTCCGGCTGGTCAGGTGTGGGCAGTTGGCGGACATCGATCATGCGTCAACATTAGTTGACGAAATCGTCTCGTGTCAACGTATGTTGACGGGACGATGCATTCGTGTCGGTCTCCAGAGAACCCGGAGCAGAGCGGCCGCCAGGCACGCATCTGTGACTTCTGGTTTGGGAAAAAATCCGATGCTTGAACAAAAAGATCAGTCAGGAGCGCGATAGGCCAGAACCCCCGGTCCGCTTGCTCAGGCTCTGCAAGGAGCCAGGTGTTGCGCCGCCGTTCCAGCCCAACACCGAGCAGCCGGAGCCGGACCCATTGCGGTCATTGGCACGCGCTGACGAATCTTTGTGCGCCCGAGCCTACGGACTCGAGTCGATCCGGGCACAAGCCGAACAAGCAGCAGGGCAGCCCAATCCGCCGCTGCTCGGTTTTGATGGGCCACGGCCCAATCGCCGATCGGGGAAGATCCACGTTCGAGATCGGGTCATTGGCAGGAAAGTGCGATCTCGCTGACGCGCCTCCTGGTTCGTTGTTACTTGGCAGCCCGGGTGGTAGAATGACGATGAGTTCAGGCAAAATAGCTTTATCATTTTCGAGCGCCATGACTTTCGTGCCGCGCGCTGCAGCCGCTGCGATGAGTATCTTATGGAGAGGACAGTCGTGACAGTCCCAGAGGACGATTTTTTCGTCCTCTCGAGCTTGCCGCCAAGTCAGGCGCAGAAGCAGCTCGCTCTCGTTTTTGTGCTTGGCCTGTTGGCCGTCTACGTGTTGATCACTGTTAGTCCGCTCTCGGGCATCCATCTGAGCCGGGTCGACGCCTTCGTCCCTGCCTATGCGACAGCGATGTTCGTGAACGATTCGATCACCGCAATCCTCCTGTACACTCAGTTTTCCATCCTGCGCTCACGTGCCACGCTCCTGATTGCAAGCGGATATCTCTTTACAGCGCTCATGCTGATCCCGTTTGTTCTGGCATTTCCAGGTCTGTTCACGCCAAAGGGCGGCCTGGTGGGCGGCATGCAGAGTACGTCATGGATCTACTTTTTCCAGCACGCTGGCTTTCCCCTATTTGTCATAGGCTATGCCCTCTCAAAGGGCTCGAACCCCAGCAAACGATTTCGACAGGGTACCGTGCGGGGGCAGATCGCTGTCAGTGTCGCCCTGACTGCAGCTGTGGTCTCGTTAGCGTCTCTTTTTTTCATAGCGGGCGAAGCGTCGTTACCGCGCGTGACCCTCGATTCCACTCGCCTTAGCCCGGTGTGGCCCTATGTGGGTGCGCCCGTCGCGTTGTTGAGTATCGTCGCCATCGTCGTGCTCTGGATCCGGCGACACTCAATGCTCGATCTTTGGTTGATGGTCGTCATGATCTTATTCACGATAGAGATGCCTTTAAGCTATTACCCCGATCCGGCCCGCTTCAGCCTTGGCTGGTATACCGTCCGCATCTTCGGAGTTCTGTCCAGCGGTCTCGTCCTTATGGTTCTGCTTCACGAGATAACGACCCTTTATACGCGGCTTCTCGGAGCGGTCCGTGGCCAGCGTCACGAGCGCGAGGCGCGACTGGTAACCGGCGACGCAGTCGCAGCCACGGTTGCGCATGAAGTCAAACAACCTCTATCTGGCATTATAACAAGCGCCGATGCGGGCCTGCGGTTTCTCAGTCGCTCGATGCCCGATCTGGAGGAAGCAAAGGAGGCATTCAAGCAGATTATCGCCGGTGGTCATCGCGCGGCAGCGGTGATCGACGGAATTAGAACGATCTTCAAGAAAGAAGACCGCAAGCGAGCTCCGCTCGACCTCAACAGCCTTATCGGGGAAACACTCGCCCTGGTGCGAGAGGGTCTGGCGAAACACCGGATAATGGTCGAAGCCGAGCTGGATGAACGCCTGCCGCGGGTAACAGGCGATCGAATCCAGCTACAGCAGTTGCTTGTAAACCTGATCACGAACGCCATCGATTCCATGGCCGCGGTCGGCGGGGCGCGGGTGCTGTCCGTGAAATCCAAGTTGCATGACGATGGCCACGTAACGGTTTCGGTTGCGGACACTGGAACAGGAATTGGTCCGCAAGACGTGAATCGAATATTCAACCCGCTCTTCACGACAAAGCCCGACGGCATGGGGATGGGCCTGTCGATCTGCAGATCGATCGTCGAAGCCCACGATGGGCGGTTGTGGGCGGCCCCGAACACGCCCCGGGGTGCCATATTTCATTTTAGCGCAACTCGATCTGTCTCCGCATGACAAGGATCCGTCTGTGATCAAAGTCGCACCGAACAGTTTGCAGCCGACGACAGAGGTCGAGCCTGCTGTCTATGTGATCGATGACGACGTCGGAATCCGCGACTCGCTCGGCCTGTTATTCCGCTCGGTCGGTTTGCGCGCCGAACTATTCCATTCGGCGAACGAACTCATGCAAAGCAAGCTGCCTTCGATCCCGAGCTGCCTGGTTCTCGATGTTCGGCTACCGGGGTTGAGCGGCTTCGAGCTTCATGCCGAGTTGACTAAGGCCGATGTCCATATTCCCATCATCTTCATCACTGCACACGGCGATATCCCCATGTCCGTACGGGCTATGAAAGCCGGCGCCGTCGACTTCATCACCAAGCCGTTTCGCGACCAGGATATGTTGGATGCCGTCACCGCCGCGATCACCCGCGACCGGGCCAGGCTGGATGCCGATCGCGCACGGCTCGACTTAAAGGGCCTGTTCGACAGCCTGACGTCGCGCGAACAGGAGGTGATGGCGCTCGTCGCTACCGGCTTAATGAACAAACAGATCGCCGCTCACATCGGCCTCAGCGAGATTACGGTTAAGATTCATCGCGGCCACGCGATGAAGAAGATGCGTGCGAAATCGCTCGCGGACCTGGTCAAAATGGCCGAAGCACTCGGTATCGGCCGGGAAATGTCCTCGTAGCCTCATATCTATGTATGACTTTCGAACACAGCCGACTTGTACCATTGTCGGTGCGCATTGATGGGCCAATCGCTTGCCAGACACTCCCGTTATTTCAATCGTCGACGATGACGAATCCATTCGAAGCGGAACTACGAGTCTTGTACGGTCGCTTGGGTTTGTCGCCCACGCTTTCCCATCCGCACGCGCGTTCTTGCATTCGGAACAACTGGCTCAAACCTCGTGTCTGATTTCAGACATCCAGATGCCGGAGATGAGCGGAATCGAGTTGCACGATATCTTGCGCATACGTGGACATCACACGCCCATCATTTTCATCACGGCCTTTCCCGATGAAAAGGCGCATGCTCAAGCGTTGGTTCGAGGCGCCGTCTGCTTTTTGAGCAAGCCTTTTGACGGCGACACGCTGTCTCGCTGCCTCGACGTTGCATTGAGAAACAATGCCGGTGAGAGCGACTAGCGTCGCCGATCGCTGGGCGCGATCAGGCTCAGCAGACCGCAAAGTCCAATCGTCGAAGCGCATACGTTCAACCGAGTGACGCTCGGGCCCGTCGGGGCCTATAAACCTAGGTATGACCGCCATAAACGAACACGCGGTCACGACCAACCTACGTCCGATGGAGCGCGCACTGGCGTGAGAGCACAACTAAAGTGTTCAACCACTCTAATGGCATCGCGCAACGAAGGAGACTGATCATGTCCACGGCAAAACCGGCGCCAAATCGGCGCGACTTTCTTGCCACATCGGCCACCGCATTGCTTGCCACTTCGGCAGGTGCTGCCGCGTTCAACTTCACCTCGTCTCAGCCGGCGGCCGCGGCCGATGCCGGTTTAATCCGCCCCTTCACCGTGAGCTTCCCGCAGGAGGAGATCGACGAGCTACGCCGTCGCATCGCTGCCACGCGCTGGCCCGATCACGAGTTGGTGTCCGAAGCAGCTTCTCGGCGGACTTCGGCGACGTTGGCGGCAGGCGACACACAAGGCGTGCAACTCGCGACGATGCAGAAGCTCATCCGATACTGGGGAACGGAATATGATTGGAGCAAGTGCGAGGCGCAGCTGAAGTCGCTGCCGCATTTCGTCACCGAGATCGACGGGCTGGACATCCACTTCATCCACGTGAAATCAAGCCATCAGGGTGCGCTGCCGGTCATCATCACGCACGGCTGGCCCGGTTCGGTCATCGAGCTGCTGAAGGTCATCGATCCGCTCACGAACCCCACGGCGCATGACGGAACCGCGGCCGACGCGTTCGACGTGGTGATCCCGTCGATGCCGGGCTACGGCTTTTCCGCCAAACCGACCAAACCCGGTTGGGATCCGGTGCGCATCGCGAAAGCGTGGACCGTGCTGATGAAGCGCCTGGGCTATAACCGGTTTGTTGCACAGGGCGGCGACTGGGGCGCTCTCATCACCGAACAGATGGCTCTGATGGCGCCTCCCGAGCTGATCGCCATCCACACCAATATGCCAGCGACCATTCCGCCCGAGATTGTGAAGGCGCTTGCGGCCGGCAGTCCGCCTCCCGCCGATCTCGGGCCCGACGAAAAGCGCGCCTACGAGCAGGTCGCCTTCTTCTACAAGTTCGGCCTGGGCTATGCCAACGAGATGGCGCTTCGTCCGCAGACGCTTTACGGGCTCGTCGATTCACCGGCCGGCCTGGCGTCATGGATTCTCGATCACGATGCGGACAGTTATGCACTGATAGCCCGCTCCTTCGATGGGGAGCCGGAGGGCCTTACCCGCGACGACATCCTCGACAACATCACGCTCTATTGGCTGACCAACACGGCCATCTCGTCGGCCCGGCTCTATTGGGAACACCGGCAAACGGCGAAGGCGGGCTTCTTCGACGCCAAAGGCATCACCATTCCCGTCGGCGTGAGCGCGAACCCCAGCGAGATCTACACGGCGCCGAAGAGTTGGACCGAGCGCGCGTTCCCGAAGCTCCTGCATTACGGTCACCCGCCCAAGGGCTGCCACTTCGCGGCATGGGAACAGCCGAAGTACTTCACCGACGACGTGCGCGCATCGTTCAAGACGTTGCGGACGGCGTGAAGTGTTGAGCGGGAATGGCGCGCCGGACGTGCGCGTCACCATCCGCCTGGCGATTAACCCCCAGCGCATCTCCAAAAGGAGAGAATGCAATGAACCTTCTCATCCAGACGCTCACCGCACTCGCGGCTTGCACCGTGTTCGCCACGGGTGCGTTCGCCCAGAGCACGGTCGTGCCCATCGACAACGAGCCCGCGCCAAAGCTGATCGTGGAGCCGCCGCTTCCGGGTCCGTTGGCCGGGGGCGTGGTGTTCATCCCGTACCGGGTGGAGAACCTGCGCATCCTGCCTGTCGGTGGGCCGGCCGCGCGCAACGTGTCTCCGCGGGTCGGGCATCTGCACCTCACCGTCGACGACCTGCCCTGGGCGTGGGCGGACTACGGTCAGAGCGACACCATCATCCTGGTGGGCATGCCGCGCGGTCAGCACAAGGTCCTGGTCGAGGTGGTGGACGCCGAAGGTAACGTCTTCACCAAGCAAACGGTGACGTTCCACTCGCCGGGCAAGGAGATTCAGCCATGAAGCTCCACAAGTTGGCGACCGTGCTGGCATTCGGGCTTTGCATCTTTTCCGCCTTGGCCAACGCCAGTGCGGCCGAAGATCGCTCGATCCGGCCCTTCACCGTCAGCATCCCGCAAGCGGCGCTCGAAGATCTTCGTCGGCGCATCGCCGAAACACGGTGGCCGGATCGCGAGACGGTCGATGACCAGTCGCAGGGCATACAGCTGGCGAAGCTGAAGCCGCTCGTCAAGTATTGGGGCACTGACTACGACTGGCGAAAGGCCGAGGCCAAGCTCAACACCCTGCCTCAATTCATGACAACGATCGACGGCGTGGACATTCACTTCATTCACGTCCGCTCGAAGCATCCCAATGCTTTGCCGCTGATCATGACGCATGGCTGGCCCGGGTCGGTGTTCGAACTGCTCAAGACCGTGGGCCCGCTGACGGATCCCACAGCTCATGGCGGACGAGCGGAGGACGCGTTCGATCTCGTCCTGCCTTCGATGCCGGGATATGGCTTCTCCGGCAAACCGACAGAGACGGGTTGGGGACCTGATCGCATCGCGCAAACCTGGGCGGAGCTGATGAAACGCCTGGGTTACACCCGCTACGTCGCACAGGGTGGCGACTGGGGCTCCCCCGTCTCCAGCGCGATGGCGCGCCAGGCGCCGACAGGTCTGCTCGGCATTCATATTAACTTGCCGGCGGTGGTGCCGCCCGAGATTGCCGCGGTGCTCGCCGTCGGCGGGCCAGCGCCAACGGGACTCACGGATAAGGAACGCGCAGCGTTTGACGCGCTCAGCGCCGCAGCCAAGATGGGGAACAGATCCTACGCTACGATGATGGGCACCCGGCCGCAGACGATCGGCTACGCCATCAATGACTCTCCCACAGGCCTCGCGGCATGGATGCTCGGACATCCGGGCTTCTCACGCTGGACATACGACAACAGCGATCCCGAAAAGTCCCCGGACGAGGTGCTGGACGACATTACTCAGTACTGGCTGGGCAACAGCGCGACCTCAGCAGGGCGGCTGTACTGGGAGTACGGTGGACGCAGCGTTGTTTTTGCGGCCGTCGAGCGGACCCTCGAGATCGCGCTGCCGGTGGCCATCACGGTCTTTCCGGAGGAAACTTATCTGGCCCCGGAGACGTGGGCCCGGCGCGCCTATCCAAACCTGATTTACTTTCATGAAGTCGACAAGGGCGGGCACTTCGCCGCCTGGGAGCAGCCCGAACTGTTTTCCGCCGAGTTGCGTGCGGCGTTCCGACCGCTCCGACAAGATTTCTGAGACGCGTACCAGGCCCCAGCCCGGACGCGTTCAACGCTCAACAGGTTAAACCCAAGGAGATCGACATGAGCAGCACCACTCAGACGCATAGCGAAAAACCGATCGAAACTTCCGGAACGCGGACGCTCGACATGAAGCTCGAGGCCGTGGTTATCCCAGTTTCGGACGCAGCACGCTCCAAGCAGTTTTACGAAGGCCTGGGTTGGAGGCTCGACGGCGACTTCGTCGTCGGCGACACGTTCCGGGCGATGCAGTTCACGCCTCCGGGCTCGCCGGCCTCGATCCATTTCGGCACCGGTATCACGTCGGCCGCGCCCGGCTCCGCAAGCGGGCTTTTCCTCGTCGTGTCGGACATTGACGCCGCGCGCGCCGAACTCATTGGCCACGGCGTCGAGGTGAGCGAAGTGTTCCACCGCGCCGGTCCGGGCAAACCAGCGCTCAGCGGCAGGCATCCGGAGCGGCAGAGCTATTCCTCTTACGCAACCTTCAAGGATCCAGACGGCAACGAGTGGCTACTGCAGGAGGTCACCACCCGGCTCCCTGGCCGGGTCGATTCCAATACGACGGACTATGCCTCGGTAGCGGATCTTGCGGCCGCAATGTGGCGCGCGGGGTTAGCCCATGGCGAGCACGAGAAGCGCAACGGCGGCCAGCGCGATGAGAATTGGCCCGACTGGTACGCCAAGTACATGGTGGCGGAGCAGGCGGGCAAGCCGCTGCCGCTTTAAGCAGCAACCGAAAATTGGGTGAGCGGGACGGGTCACCGTCCCGCCGCCAAACTTAGCCGGCGATCCAAGCCAGGTTTGCGGCTGACGGTTTCACGCGCAGTTGCCAGCGCAATCGAATGGGAGAACAATCATGACGTATTCCAAAATGGGCATCGCGATGGTGACCGGCGCCTCCGCCGGGATTGGAGCGATCTACGCCGACCGGCTCGCGCGCCGCGGCTATGACCTCATTCTCGTGGCGCGCAGCCAGGAGAGGCTGGACGAAGTGGCCAAGCGCATCGCCGGCTCAACGAATTGCAACGTCAGCACCGTTGCGGCTGACCTCAACGACAAGGCGGATCTGGGCCGGATCGAGACCTTGCTCGGCGCCGATCCCGCCATCACGCTGTTGGTCAATAACGCTGGAATCGGCGCTGTCGCGCCGCTCCTGGAATCCGACATCGACAAGATGCAAGCGATGATCGGGCTCAACATCACGGCGTTGACCCGCCTGACTTATGCAGCGGCTCCGGCCTTTGTGGCGCGAGGCGGCGGCACAATCATCAACATCTCGTCAGCGGTCGCCATCGCGCTGGAAATCCTCAACGGTGTCTATGGCGCGACGAAAGCCTTTGTGCTCGCTTTCAGCCTGTCGCTCCACAAGGAGCTTGCGGACAAGAAGCTGCGCATCCAGGCGGTTCTGCCCGGCGCCATCGCCACCAATTTCTGGGACGTATCAGGAGGTTCACTCGACGATCTGCCGAGCAAGGCGATCATGCAGTCCGATGACCTCGTCGACGCGGCCCTTGCCGGCCTCGACCAGGGCGAATTGGTGACTATTCCCTCGCTTCCCGACGTCGCCGACTGGCACGCCTATGAAGCGGCGCGGCAGAAACTCATCCCAAATCTTTCGCTCAACGGCTCGCCGGCGCGGTACGGCATCGCCGCGGCCGCCTAACCAAGCGAAACTCAGTGGGACAGCCTGGTAACGCGCCAGCGGAGAATCAAATGGACAAGCTTTTGACGACGGTTCTAGAGGCGCATGGCGGTTTGCAGAACTGGGGTAACGTTACAAGCATCACTGCGCAAATGTCGCTTGGGGGCGTATTTTGGGCTGCAAGGGGCTGGCCGGACATCTATTCCAAGCAGACCGTCACGCTCGATCCACATCGCGAGCACATCGTTTTTTCGCCCTTCACAGCACCAGACCGTATGTCTGTGCTGGATGTCGCTCCCGAGCGGGTCGCTATCGCTACGCGTGACGGCCGCATCATCGAGGAACGTTTCAATCCACGTGGCTCATTTCCGCTGCCCTTTCTGGATGGCAGCACACCTTGGGATGCGATCCAGGTGGCGTACTTCACGAGCGCCGCCGTATGGAACTACCTCACGGCGCCGTTCGTCTTCACACTACCCGGTGTCGAAGCACGAGAAATCGCCGCCTGGAGAGAGGGCGCGCAAACGTGGCGACGGCTGGCCGTCACGTTCCCTAAGACCATCGCCAACCATAACGCCGATCAGGTCTTTTATTATGACGATGCGTTTATGCAGCGGCGCACTATTCGCCCGACGTGACTGGAAACCCGCTGGTCGCACACTACGCTCATGACCACAAAACCTTTGACGGGTTCGTATTCCCGACACGGCGGCGTGTGCTCCTGCATGACGCCGAGGGGGTCGCAAAGCAAGAATTCGCACCTATCACGGTCGACGTGTCCGATGTGATAGTCGACCGAAAATAATCCTCCACCAGGCACCATGCCTTATCAACGGATACAAACCACTATGACCGAACAGATCGACCTCCATCGACGTCACTTTTTGGGCGTGGCCGTCACCACCGTCGCGGCCGCTCAGTTTGCCATGACGGGCTCGGCAAATGCGCAGTCCAGCATTACGAAACCGGACGCCGGCACAATCGAACCGCAAGCAAACACGTCGTTCGGTCCGTTGAAGCAGGTTCAAGCTGGCGACCTCGACATTGGATATGCCGATGTGGGTCCTGGCAAAGGGTCGGTCGTCATCCTCCTGCATGGATGGCCGTACGACATCCACACCTATGTCGACGTTGCGGCGATCTTGGCGTCGAAAGGCTTTCGGGTCGTCGTTCCATATCTACGCGGCTATGGCACCACGCGGTTCCTCTCCAACAAAACGCCACGCAATGGCCAGCAGGCGGTGGTCGCGATTGATGTCATTGCGCTGATGGATGCACTGCAGATCGATAAGGCGATCGTCGGCGGTTGCGACTGGGGCGCACGCACGGCCAACATCGTCGCGGCATTGTGGCCGGAACGCTGCAAGGCCCAGGTTTCGGTCAGCGGTTATCTGATCGGCAGCCAGGAGGCCAACAAGATGGCGCTGCCGCCGAAAGCCGAGCTCCAATGGTGGTATCAATATTACTTCGCCACTGAGCGGGGCCGCGTTGGCTACGGAAAATACACGCGGGATTTTGCCAAGCTGATCTGGCAGCTCGCTTCTCCGCAGTGGAATTTCGACAACGCAACCTTCGAGCGCAGCGCTACCGCCTTCGACAATCCGGATCATGTCGACATCGTAGTACACAACTACCGCTGGCGGCTCGGGTTGGCGGAAGGCGAGCCACAATATGACGAACTGGAGCTGCGACTTGCGAAAGCTCCGGTCATCGCCGTGCCGACGATCACTCTGGAGGGCGACGCCAACGGCGCGCCGCATCCCGACCCCAGCGCCTACGCCAAGATGTTCTCCGGCAAATACGAGCACCGGCTCATAACCGGTGGCATAGGGCATAATCTTCCTCAGGAAGCACCGAAGGCATTTGCAGACGCCATAATTCAGGTGGCGAGTCTAGCCTGAGCAATCGCCATACTGCGATACATGATCGAGGGTGCCCAGGGCGAAACTGATGAAGTCACAACCGCGCCGGGCAACAGGCCGGGGGCCCGATCTCATCGAGCAGGATACGAAATGAACACTGGCCGGGACCGCTTTCGTCGCCCTTTGCAGTGGCTCCTCGCACCCATTGTGGGGGCAGTAGCGGGCTTGGCCTACGCGCTGATGTTCGACGTCGAGGCCCTGCACGCCGCAGTCAGGGGCGTGTTCATCGGAACTCCTATTCTGTTGTATGAGCGCGGCGTTATCTTGCGCCGATGGCGCAATGTGATCCGGCAAGCGGCAACGCCGGTCTTCGTCGTGGCTACGATCGCAACCTACGTATTGATGATCTTGATCGGCAACGCCGCCGCCGGCACAGCGCTTCACCATCTCCTCGGCTATATGAGCACCGCTCGCGAAGCCATGGTGATGTCGGAGTCCGGTCTTCTGTATTCACTCGGCGTCTCCACCCTCGTCGCATTCGTGTTGCGACTACGTGACCTTATCGGGCCAAGCCTGTTCACCAGCCTGCTTCTCGGTCGTTATCACCGTCCCATCAAGGAAGAGCGGATCTTTCTGTTCCTCGATGTCAGTGGCTCCACGCACTTCGCGGATCGGTACGGAGATCTGGAGACCCAGGCCTACCTCGGACAGATATTCAACGCACTTGCGTCGCCTGTTCGTCGCTCCCAAGGCTCTATTGACGACTACATCGGGGATATGGCGCTGGTCACCTGGCCCATGGATCGCGGCATGCGGGACGCCGCGTGTCTTCGTTGCGTCTTCGACTTCGCGGCGGTCTTAAGGGATCAGGCGGCGGCGTGGCAAGCGCGTTTCGGGCAGGTGCCGGAGTTTCGCGCCGTCCTGCATTGCGGCCCGGTCGTTACCGCTGAGATTGGCCTTGAGCGACACAAGATCGCGTATTTCGGCGATGTCATAAACACCACTGGCCGTCTGGAGTCGCTATCCAAGGCTCTCGGTGAACCCATTTTGGTCTCCGCAGATATTCTCGCCGGTATCCGTGTTCTCCCTCCACATGTCGTCGCGGAGAACCTCGGATTTCATGTGATTAGGGGCCGAGATGAACCGCTTCAGATCTCAGCCGTAAGGCTAGCATTGGGAAACTGATTGGAGTGGCGCCATCATTACTATCTCCGTGCATCCACCTATCTTCGATGCCCATTTTACGGCAGTCGCCGTCACCCCTGTCCGCTTTTGAATGTCCAGGTTCCGCAGCTGCCGGGTTCGTTCTCCGGCCCAAGGCTGCCAGTCAGCAGCGCGCATTTTGCAGCCAGTGGAATCACTTGGCGTCGCAGAAATGCGGCTAAGACAAATAGATGGAGATGCCCAGTTCAATTTGAACGTATCCGCTCTAGTCGGGACGGCGATAGGCCACAACCTCGCAAGGCATGCTCAGGCTCTGCAGAGAGCCAGGTGCCGCGCCGCCGATCCAGCCCAGCACTGAGCGGGCGAGCTCGGCGCCGGCCAGCCGGAAGTTCTCGTTGACCACCAGCAATTCCCTGCGAAACAGGTGCAGCAGGTCGGACGACTGCTTGGACACCACGTCGACGTCGCGGCCGAGCTTGAGCCCGGCGTCCTCGATGCCGGCGACGATGGCGAGTGTCGCCGCAGCGGCACTGCTGACGAAACCGTCAGGCCTGACGTCGCGGCGCATCAGCTGCGCGGTCCTCATCCTGATCTGCTCGATCGAGTGGTCGACCGAAACGGTGTTGAACGGGATCTCGCTGGAACCGACCTCGCTGAGCGCATCGGTGAAGCCGTTCAGCGTATGACTGTGGTAGGTCAGCTCGACTGGCGGCGCCAGCAGAGCCAGCCTGCGGCGGCCGATGCCGGCCAGGTGGCGGACAGCCTCGGTGGCGAACGCGTAGTTGTCGAAGTCATGATAGGGGTGGATCAGCCCCATGTCGGTGCGGCCATGCGTGGCAAAGGGGATGCCACGCTCGAGCATGTAACGGGCCCTGGGATCGTTCGGCTGGGTGCGCGAAATGATGATGCCGTCGGCGGAGCCGGTCTCCACGAGATAACGTATCGGATCCAGGGGATCCTGCGAGCGTGAATAGGGCGTGACGATCAGGTGATACGGTGTGTCGGCGATGACTTCCGAGACGCCGTAGATGATGTCCGAGACAAAGCTCATGATCTCGCGCTCGGTGTTGAGCACGAGGCTGATGACGTTGGTCTTGCCGGTCCGCAGCCGCACCCCGGCGCGGTTGGGACGGTAACCGATCTGCTTGGCGACGAGCTGGACGCGTCGCCTGGTCTCGGCGCCGATCTCGGGCGCGTCCTTCAGCGCCCGCGACACGGTGGTGACGCCCAGCCCGGTCATGAAGGCAAGCGTCTTCAATGTCGGCCTGCCCAGTGCCGAGGCCTCGTCGTCCTTTTCCGTCTGATCTCTGTCCATTCGTCCCGCCCGTCAGGCGCATAGCAGTTGCCGTGCAGGTCGGCAATCGGTGATGAACACCCTATATACTGAAACGTTACAGATTGTCACTTGCCATCGCGCAGCGGCCAATAAAAGCTAACCTGGAATGAGCGGCGCTCCATTCGACGCAAAGTCGGTGTGCGTCGGCAAGGACTTGCCCGCGAGCAAGGGTTTGCCGTCATTTCACGCATTGCAGCATCATTTTGCAGTGCAGCCCGGCTTGCTGCCGTGCAGTAGGCGGACATTGCGCGACGGGTTTGTTCGCGGCTCGAAAAATGCCGAGCTGCTCCTGTTCGGGGGTTGCGCGCTTCCAACAATTGCCGTATCGAAAATCTGTAACGTTTCAGATTCTGGGAGGAGCCGAAATGCGATACCATTTCATGACCGCTGCGTTGGCAGTGACAACCGCGCTGCCATTCGCCGGCCCGGCGGCAGCGTCGGATCTGGAAGTGACCCATTGGTGGACTTCAGGCGGCGAGGCGGCGGCGGTCGCCGAATTCGCCAAGGCGTTCGACGCGACAGGCAATCATTGGGTCGACGGCGCCATCGCCGGCTCCGGCGGCACGGCGCGGCCGATCATGATCAGCCGCATCACTGGCGGCGACCCTATGGGCGCCACCCAGTTCAACCACGGAAGGCAAGCGGAAGAATTGGTGCAGGCCGGTCTGATGCGCGATTTGACCGAGCTCGCCACCAGGGACAAGTGGGCGGAAATCGTCCAGCCGAAGAGCCTGCTCGACGGCTGTACCCTCGACGGCAAGATCTATTGCGTGCCGGTCAACATTCACTCCTGGCAGTGGCTGTGGCTGTCGAACGCAGCTTTCGAAAAGGCTGGTGTGCCGGTGCCGAAGAATTGGAATGAATATGTCGCGGCCGCCCCCGCGCTGGAGAAGGCAGGCATCATACCGCTGGCGGTCGGCGGGCAGCCCTGGCAATCCTCGGGCGCCTTCGACGTGCTGCTTACGGCGGTCGGCGGCACGGACGCTTTCTTGAAGGTCTATCGCGACAAGGATGCCGAATTCGCCGCCGGGCCCGAAGTCGCCAAGGTGTTCAAGGCCGCGGACGATGCCCGCAAGATGGCGAAGAACACCAATGTGCAGGACTGGAACCAGGCCACCAATCTCGTCATCTCCGGCAAGGCCGGCGGCCAGATCATGGGCGATTGGGCGCAGGGCGAGTTCCAGGTTGCCGGGCAGACCGCCGGCAAGGACTATACGTGCCTTCCCGGCCTTGGCCTGAACGAGGTCATCGCCACCGGCGGCGACGCCTTCTACTTCCCGCTGCTGCAGGACGCGGAAAAGTCCAAGGCGCAGGAAGCGCTGGCCGAAACGCTGCTCGATCCCAAGACGCAGGTCGCCTTCAATCTCAAGAAGGGCTCGCTGCCGGTGCGCGGCGATATCGACCTCAAGGCGGCGAACGACTGCATGAAGAAAGGGCTCGACATCCTGGCCAAGGGCAGCGTCATGCCCTGGACGGACCAACTGCTGTCGCAGGACACCCAAAAGCAGAAGGAGGACCTTTTCTCCGAGTTCTTCGCCAAGCCGGACATGACCGTGGAAGAGGCGCAAAAGCGCTTCGCCGACATCGTCGCCTCAGCGGACTGACGACTGACGAACCGCTCGCTCCCGGCCCGCCGCGGGGCCGGGAGCTCCGGGTCAAGCCTTGAACCTTGGCCCTGACCCTTCGGCCTTACCCGATCCATCCCGGCTTTGCAGATGAGCAAGAGCGAACGCCCAAACCAACTCTTCCGCAACCTTAACGCCAAGGTCGCCTCTGTTCCGATGGTCCTCACCGCACTGGTGATCTTCGTCGGCGGCAGCGCGTGGACGGTGCTCTATTCCTTCACCAATTCAAAACTGCTGCCGCGGCTGAACTTCGTCGGGCTCGACCAGTATTATCGGCTGTGGTCGACGCCGCGCTGGCTGGTCTCGATCGAGAACCTCCTGGTCTACGGCGTGCTGTCGCTGGTGTTCTCTCTGGTCATCGGCTTCATAATGGCGGCGCTGCTCGACCAGAAGATCCGCTTCGAGGACACGTTCCGCACCATCTTCCTCTATCCCTTCGCGCTCTCCTTCATCGTCACCGGTCTGGTCTGGCAGTGGCTGCTCAACCCGGAGTTCGGAATCCAGGGGGTGGTGCGCGGCCTCGGCTGGGAAAGCTTCAGCTTCGATCCGCTCTACAATTCCAACATCGTCATCTACGGCATCTTGATCGCCGCGCTCTGGCAAGGCACCGGGCTGATCATGTGCCTGATGCTGGCGGGCCTGCGCGGCATCGACGAGGATATCTGGAAGGCCGCGCGGGTGGATGGGATACCCACCCTGAAGACCTATCTGTTCATCATCATCCCGATGATGCGACCGGTCTTCATCACCGCGCTGGTCATCATCGCCGCCGGCATCGTCAAGGTCTATGACCTGGTTGTCGCCCAGACCAGCGGCGGTCCCGGCATCGCCTCCGAAGTGCCGGCCAAATATGTCTATGACTACATGTTCTTCGCCCAGAACCTCGGCCAGGGCTTCGCCGCCTCGACCATGATGCTGCTGTCGGTGGTGGTCGTCATCGTTCCCTGGGCCTATCTCGAATTCGGAGGCAAGAAGCGTGGCTGACCTCGCCGTTCCCCCGCCTGCCGGTACGGGCTCTATCGGGCTTGAGGCATCCGGGCCGCGAGGGCCGAAGCCGCGGCATGTGTTCTCGCGCCGCAACATCTTCCTTTACGGCACGCTGATCGTGGTGGCGCTGTATTATCTGCTGCCGCTCTATGTGATGGTGGTGACTTCGCTCAAGGGCATGCCGGAGATACGTCTCGGCAACATCTTTTCGCCGCCGCTCGAGATCACCTTCGAGCCTTGGGTGAAGGCCTGGTCCAGCGCCTGCACCGGCCTCAACTGCGACGGGCTGTCGCGCGGCTTCTGGAATTCGGTGCGCATCACCGTCCCGTCGGTCGTCCTGTCGATCGCGATCGCTTCGGTGAACGGCTACGCGCTTGCCAACTGGCGCTTCAAGGGAGCCGATACGTTCTTCGTCATCCTCATCGTCGGCGCCTTCATCCCCTATCAGGTGATGATCTATCCGATCGTCATCATCCTGCGCGAGATCGGCCTCTATGGCAGCCTGAGCGGCCTGGTGATCGTCCATTCCATTTTCGGCATGCCGATCCTGACGCTGTTGTTCCGCAACTATTTCACTTCCATGCCGGAGGAACTGTTCCGGGCGGCGCGCGTCGACGGCGCCGGCTTCTGGGGCATCTATTTCCGCATCATGCTGCCGATGTCGCTGCCGATCTTCGTCGTCGCCATCATCCTGCAGGTGACCGGCATCTGGAACGACTTCCTGTTCGGCGTCGTCTATACCCGCCCCGACACTTATCCGATGACGGTGCAGCTCAACAACATCGTCAACTCGGTGCAAGGCGTGAAGGAATACAACGTCAACATGGCCGCCACCATCCTGACCGGCCTGGTACCGCTCGTCGTCTACTTCGTTTCCGGCAAGCTTTTCGTGCGTGGCATCGCCGCCGGCGCGGTGAAAGGATGATGATGACAAGACTCGAAAATCCCAGCGTCTCAATCCAGGACCTGTCGCTAAATTTCGGCGCAATCTCGGTGCTGGAAACCCTCAACATCGACGTCGCCGAGGGCGAGTTCATCGTGCTGCTCGGGCCGTCCGGCTGCGGCAAGTCGACCCTGCTCAACTGCATCGCCGGTCTGCTCGACGTTTCGGACGGCCGCATCTTCATCAAGGGCAAGAACGTCACCTGGGAGGAGCCCAAGGACCGTGGCATCGGCATGGTGTTCCAGTCCTATGCGCTTTACCCGCAGATGACGGTGGAGAAGAACCTGTCCTTCGGGCTGCGCGTCGCCGGCATTCCCAGGGACGAGATCGCCAAGCGCATCGCACGGGCCGCCGAGATCCTGCAGATCGAGCCATTGCTGCAACGCAAGCCGTCGGCGCTTTCGGGCGGCCAGCGCCAGCGTGTGGCGATCGGGCGGGCGCTGGTGCGCGACGTCGACGTCTTCCTGTTCGACGAGCCGCTTTCCAATCTCGACGCCAAGCTGCGCGCCGAGCTGCGTGTCGAAATCAAACTGCTGCACAGCAAGCTGCAGAACACCATGATCTATGTCACCCACGACCAGATCGAGGCGATGACGCTGGCCGACCGCATCGCGGTGATGAAGGGCGGCGTCATCCAGCAGCTCGACGCCCCGCAGACCATCTACAACCGCCCGGTCAACCGTTTCGTCGCCGGCTTCCTCGGCTCGCCTGCGATGAATTTCCTCGACGGCAGGCTGGAGAAGGACGATGGCAACTGGCACTTCGTCGCCGAGGAGGTGCGGATCCCGCTTGCCACCTACGCTTTCGAAAAGGAGCCCGTGCGGGGAGCGGCGGTGTTCGGTATCCGGCCCGAGCATGTCGCGTTCAACAGCGGCTCCGGATGGCCGTTCACAGCCACGGCAAATGTCGTGGTCGTCGAACCCATGGGCTCCGACACGCTGGTCTGGCTGAAGCTCGCAAATCAGAATTTCACCGTGCGGGTGACATCTGAGCGCACGCCAAACAACGCCGACACCGTGAGCATCGGTTTTGACCCGATGCGCGCTTCACTGTTCGACGCTGCCACCGGCACCCGCCTGTAACACCCGCCTGTAATACCCCGGGAATTTCACCCTCAAGCACATCCATCCCCCAGAGAACGGACAGAGACGATGAATTGGTCATTCCAACTTTACAGCGCCCGCAATTTCCAGCCTTGGGCAGGGGTGCTCAAGATGCTGGGCGAGCTCGGCTACGCGCAAGTCGAAGGGTTCGGCGGCGTCTATAACGATCCCAAGGCTTTTCGTGCCGAACTCGACAGGAACGGCCTCGCCATGCCGACCGGCCATTTCTCGATCGATGCGCTCGAGAACGATTTCGACGGCGTGCGCAAAATCGCCGACGCGCTCGGCATCACGCTGCTCATCTGCCCCTATCTGGTCGCCGAGAGCAGGCCGACCGACACGGCCGGCTGGCGCAGCTTCGGCGCACGCCTGGCCAAGGTCGGCGAGACGGCTGAAAAGGCCGGCTACGGCTTTGCCTGGCACAACCATGATTTCGAGTTCAAGAAGCTTGCCGACGGTTCGGTGCCGCAGGACCATATTCTGGCGGCAGCGCCCGACATCGGCTGGGAGATGGACGTCGCCTGGGTGGTGCGCGGCGGCGACGATCCGCTGCCCTGGATCGAGAAGCATGGCAAACGCATCGCCGCCGTCCATGTCAAGGACATCGCCAAGCCCGGCGAGGGCCTCGACGAGGACGGCTGGTCGGATGTCGGCCACGGCACGATCGACTGGGCCGGTCTGATCCAGGCGCTGCGCGCCAAAAGCGCCGCCAAATACTACGTCATGGAACACGACAACCCCAACGACATCGAGCGCTTCGCCCGCCGCTCGATCGCAGCCGCCAAGACCTATTAGGAGCAAACCAGCATGGCAAAAAAACTTGGGGTCGGCGTCGTCGGCTGCGGCAACATTTCGAAGGCGTATTTCTCGTTTGCGCCTCTGTTTCGCGGCATCGAGATGCGCGCCTGCGCGGATATCAACATGGATGCAGCCAAGGCGCGGGCGAAGGAGTTCAAGCTGCGCGCCGAGACAGTCGAAGGGCTGCTCAAGGCCGACGACATCGACATCATCGTCAACCTCACCGTTCCGGCGGTACACTATGAGGTGTCGAAACAGATCCTCGATGCCGGCAAGCACGTCTATTCGGAAAAGCCGTTCGTGCTGTCGGTCAAGGAAGGGCTGGACCTGAAGAAACTGGCGGAGAAAGACGGACTGCGCATCGGCTCGGCGCCGGACACTTTCCTCGGTGGCGCGCACCAGCTTGCCCGCAACCTGATCGACACTGGCAGGCTCGGCAAGATCACCAGCGGCACATGCCATGTGATGAACCATGGGATGGAGCATTGGCACCCCAATCCGGACTTCTTCTTCCAGCCTGGCGCTGGGCCGGTGCTCGATATCGGACCCTATTACATCACCAACCTGATTCAGCTGATCGGGCCGGTGAAGCAGGTGGCAGCCTTCGCTTCGATCCCGAAGACGGAGCGTACGATCTCGTCCAAGCCTCGCGCCGGCGAAAAAGTCCTGGTCGCAACGCCGACGACGATCCACGGCGTGATGGAGTTCGAGAATGGCGCCGTGGTGACGCTCAATACCAGCTGGGACGTGTGGAGCCATGGCCATGCGCCGATGGAACTCTACGGCGAATTGGGCACGGTGTTTTTGCCGGATCCGAATTTCTTCGGCGGCGACGTTCGCTTCACCGATGCCGCCAAGCCGATCAAGAAGCTGCCAAAGTGGAAGCATCCATTCGGCGTGGCCAACCAGATGCATTCGCACGGCATGATGGCCAACTACCGCACCGCCGGTCTCGCCGACATGGCGCTGGCGATCACGGAAGGACGGCCGCATCGCTGCTCGATGGAACTGGCGCTGCATGCCGTCGATGTGATGACCGGCATGTTGCGGTCGGGCGCGAGCGGAAAGTTCGTTGCCATGCAGACCACCTGCGAACGGCCTGCGGCACTGGGCGTCAAGGATGCGGAAGGGCTGTTGGCGAAGAAGAATGGGCTCTTGGCGAAGAAGAAGTAACGCAAGCGCTTCAGCGATCCCTCTCCCCATAGGAACGGCGAGAGGCTAAGGGTGAGAGGCAGAGCCGACTCACCCTTTTTTCGCGGTGGCAACTGCCGGGCTCGCTTTTGATTTGAGGATATTCCATGCCCTATGTGCCCGCCGAAAACCGTTACGAGAACATGGTCTACAATCGCTGCGGGCGATCCGGCCTGAAATTGCCAGCGATCTCGCTCGGGCTCTGGCACAATTTCGGTGACGACACGCCGCACCGGACCAAGCAGGCGATCGCGCGCAAGGCCTTCGATCTCGGCATCACGCATTTCGACCTCGCCAACAATTACGGCCCGCCGCCCGGTTCGGCGGAGACGGCTTTCGGCGAAATCCTGCGGACGGATTTCTCCTCTTTTCGTGACGAGCTGATCATCTCGACCAAGGCCGGGTATGAGATGTGGGCCGGACCCTATGGCGAGTGGGGCGGGCGCAAATATGTGCTGGCCAGCCTCGACCAGAGCCTGAAGCGGATGGGCCTCGACTATGTCGACATCTTCTATTCGCACCGTTTCGATCCAGAAACGCCGCTGGAAGAAACGATGGGCGCGCTCGATCACGCGGTGCGCTCGGGCAAGGCGCTTTATGCCGGCATCTCCTCCTACAATTCGCAACGCACGCGCGAGGCCGCCGACATATTGAAGCAGCTCGGCACGCCCTGCATCATCCATCAGCCGAGCTATTCGATGCTCAACCGCTGGGTCGAGGACGATGGTCTGCTTGACACGCTGGAGGGGCTCGGCGTCGGCTCAATCGTGTTCACGCCGCTGGCGCAAGGCATGCTGACCGACAAATATCTCGGCGGCATCCCTGAGGGCAGCCGCGCCAGCCAGGGCAAGTCGCTGCGGCCGGCCTTCATCAACGACAAGACCATCGTCAACATCAAGGCGCTGAACGCCATCGCCGGCCGACGCGGCCAGACGCTGGCGCAGATGGCGCTGGCCTGGGTGCTGCGCAAGGGCCGGGTGACCTCGGCGCTGATCGGCGCCAGCCGGCCGGAACAGGTCCAGGATTGCGTCGGCGCGCTGAAGGCGCTCGATTTCAGCGATGCCGAACTCGCCGAAATCGATACCTACGCGCGCGAGGCCGACATCAATCTGTGGGCCGCCTCCGCTGAGCGGAAGGGTCCGCCACGGAAGTGACTGAGGGCAATCACTTCAGGTTGACATCGAAAATTGGTCTGAAGCGATTGCCTAGCAAGTGATTGGCAACGCATAGCCAAACAGGTGTGCGGAAACTGCTCCCGCTGGTTTCATGGACGCGCGCGCCAATGCCTCGGAGTTGGTCGGCTTCTGGGCCATGCCGACACAGAAACAGTAGCAAAAAGGCCGGTTCGTCGCTATCTGGAGAGAATTGAAGCCGCTTGCATGCGGAAAATGACGAGCAACCGGCGCAAACGGGTTGGAAACAGGATCATGGCGGCAAGGGATGTGCTGACGAAGAACCAGCTGTGCGTGCTCGAGAAACTCGAGGCCGCCAGCGGGCCGCTCAGCGCCTATACATTGCTCGACCAGCTTCGCGATCGGGGTTTTCGCGCACCGCTGCAGGTCTATCGGGCGCTCGACACGCTGGTGAAGTCCGGCTTCGTGCACCGGCTCGAAAGCCTCAATTCCTTTGTCGCCTGCGCCGAGCCGCACGACCACAGCCATTCGATGACCGCCTTTGCCATCTGCGACACATGCGGGCAGGTGACCGAATTTTCCGACCACGATGTCGGACACCGGCTCGACGAATGGGTGCGCTCGACCGGCTTCGCCGCCAAGAAGGCGGTGATCGAATTTCGCGGGACGTGTGCCAAATGCCTGGCCGAGGCGGCTTAAGGGCCGGTTGTGCCGTGACCTAGCGGTGGAAGCCGGAGGGACAGCGCCCCCCTCTGTCCTGCTGGACATCTCCCCCACACGGGGGGAGATCGGCCGTTATCCCGGCTTTCGCCAATCTCCAACGGAGCAAGATGGTTGCAGCGCCGAAGCTGCCAATCTCCCCCCTCGTGGGGGAGATGTCCGGCAGGACAGAGGGGGGCGCGAAGGATCGCTACAGATTGCAACTGGTCGGCCGCGGACATCCGCATGAGGCCCTAATGCGCCTCTTCCCAATTGTCGGCGGCGCGGGCGTCGACGTGCAGCGGCACCGACATCGACACGGCCGGCATCGCGGCGTTCTCCATCACATGACGCACGACGGGGATCGTCGCCTCGACCTCCGCTTCGGCCGTCTCGAAGACCAGTTCGTCATGCACTTGCAGCAGCATGCGGGCGGACAGCTTCGCCTTTTCCAGCGCTTCGTCCATGCGGATCATGGCGCGGCGGATGATGTCGGCCGCGGTGCCCTGCAGCCGGGCGTTGATCGAGGCGCGCTCGTTGAAGGCACGGACCGACGGGTTTGACGACCGTATCTCCGGGTAGTGGATGCGGCGGCCGAAGATCGTTTCGACATACCCGTATTCGCGGGCATAGGCCTTGGTCGCGTCGATATAATCGCGGATGCCGGGGAAGCGTTCGAAGTATTTCTTGATGTAGGCGCCGGCCTCTTCGCGCGGGATCGACAGCTGGTTGGCCAGGCCAAAGGCGGAAATGCCGTAGATGATGCCAAAATTGATCGCCTTGGCGCGGCGGCGTACCTCCGAGGGCATGCCCTCGACCGGCACGTTGAACATCTCCGAGGCGGTGATGGCGTGGATGTCGGCGCCGTCGGCAAACGCCTGCTTGAGCTGCGGGATCTCGGCGACATGGGCGAGCACGCGCAGCTCGATCTGGCTGTAGTCGGCCGAAACCAGCTTGTTGCCTCTGTCGGCGATGAACGCCGTCCTGATCTTTCGCCCCTCGACGGTGCGTACCGGAATGTTCTGCAAATTGGGATCGGAGGACGACAGCCGGCCCGTCGTCGTCGCGGCAAGCGCGTATGAGGTGTGGACGCGCTTCGTATCGGGATGGACGAAACCGGGCAGCGCATCGGTATAGGTCGATTTCAATTTGGTCAGCTGGCGCCAGTCGACGATCTTGCGCGGCAGTTCGTGGCCCTCGGCGGCGAGGTCTTCCAGGAGCTGCGCCGAGGTCGACCATTGGCCGGTCTTGGTCTTGGAGCCACCGGGCAGGCCCATCCTGCCGAACAGGATGTCGCCGAGCTGTTTTGGCGAGCCGATATTGATGCGCTCGCCGACGAGCTGGTAGATCTCGTCCTCCAGCCGGGCGGCGCCCTGTGCCAGCTCGCCTGAGAGCCGCGACAGGATCTGCCGGTCGACGGAGATGCCGCGCTGCTCCATTCTTGCCAGAACAGGCACCAGCGGCCGTTCCAGCCGCTCGTAGACCGAGACGAGGCCCTTGGCGGCAAGCCGCGGCTTCAGCACCCGCCAGAGCCTGAGCGTCACATCGGCGTGCTCCGCGGCATAGACGGTTGCCTTGTCGATGTCGACCTGGTCGAAGCCGACGAAGCTTCGTCCAGAGCCGGCCAGTTCCTTAAGGGCAATGGTCGAGTGGCCGAGCCACTTTTCCGACAGAGCCGCCATGCTGTGGCCGCCGGACGTGCCTGCGTCGAGCACGTAGGAAATCAGCATGGTGTCGTCGAAGGGGGCGATATCGATGCCGTGGCGGCTCATGACGACGATGTCGTATTTCAACTCCTGAACGATCTTGAGAACCGACCTGTCCTCCAGCAACGGCTTCAGGATGGCAAGCGCCTCACGGATCGGAATCTGGTTTTCGACCACTCCGCCGCCGAGCAGGTCGCCATTGCCGCGTTTGTGGGCGAGCGGCACATAGGCGGCGCGACCGGGTGCAGTGGCTATGGACAGGCCGATCAACTCGGCCTGCATCGGATCGGCTGAATTGGTCTCCGTGTCGAAGCCGACGATGCCGGCCTCCATCGCCACGGCCACCCATGCCTTCAACACTTCAGTGTCGCGGATGGAGACGTAGGCGCTGGTGTCGATCTTGCTGGCGGTGGCGTCCTCGAAGCGAAGCGCCGAGAGAAGCGATGGGGTGTCGCCTTGCTTGGGTTCCACCTTGATGGTGGCCGGCACCGCTTCCCCGGCTTCGTCTGTCACTGCGCCTGCCGCGCTTTCGGCGGCGCCCGGCACGCCAAACCCCATATCGGGTCCATGCGCGGTGTCGGCGCGCTCGATAATGATGGGAACGGGTTTGACGTCAGCCGCTTCTGTTCCGGTCGCTTCCGCCACGCGGCGGGTCAGCGAGGAGAATTCCATCGTCTTGAGGAAGCCGATCAGCCTTGGTCCGTCGGGCGGGTGCAACACGAAATCATCGAGCCCGCTGATCCCCGGCACGTCGTTCTTCAGCGTCACCAGTTCACGCGAGATGCGCGCCTTGTCGGCATTGGCGATGATCGATTCGCGGCGCTTGTCCTGCTTGATCTCGGTGGCACGGGCGAGCAGCGTATCAAGATCGCCGAACTGTTCCAGCAATTGCGCCGCCGTCTTCGGCCCGATGCCGGGCACGCCCGGCACATTATCGACCGAATCGCCGGTCAGCGCCTGCAGGTCGATCATTTTTTCCGGCGGCACGCCCCATTTCTCGATTACCTCGGGAACGCCGATCTGGCGGTCCTTCATCGGGTCGTACATGGCGACCGAAGGGCCGACCAGCTGCATCAGATCCTTGTCGGAGGAGATGATGGTGGTGTCGGCGCCGGCTTCGCAGGCAAGCCGGCAATAGGTGGCGATCAGGTCGTCGGCCTCGTAGCCTTCCGTCTCGAGGCAGGGCAGGTTGAAGGCCCTGGTCGCCTGGCGGATCAGGCCGAACTGCGGGATCAGATCTTCCGGCGGTGCCGAGCGGTTGGCCTTGTATTCGGGGTAGAGATCGTTGCGGAAGGTTTTCGACGAATAGTCGAAGATGACGGCGAAATGCGTCGGCACGATGCCGACATCGGTGTTGCGGGCGTCCTGCGTCAGCTTCCACACCATGTTGCAGAAGCCGAGCACGGCACTGGTCGGCAGCCCATCGGATTTGCGGGTCAGTGGCGGTAGCGCGTGATAGGCACGGAAGATGTAGCCGGAGCCGTCGACAAGGAAGAGATGATCGCCTTTTTTCATGGGACGAAGGGATAGCGCGGCGCGGCGTCGTGGTCCATGCCAAAGGCGGCCTCAACCACCGGTTCCGGCAACATCCCTGACACGTCGATCCGATCACGGCTATGTTACGAAAGTGTAATCTTCGTGCCCTTGAATCGCCACGTTCGGAGACACAGATAAATGCCATCGGCATTTTTCGCCGAGGTCCGGAGCAAGGCCCGTCCCCCGCCTATCCCGGACACTTGCGGCAGCCTATCCCCCCTCTCCGGGCTGCCGCATCGTTTCGAGTAAAGGCCGCCGTGGTTCCCCCTCCACCACGGCGGCATTTTTTTGCCTTTCGGTGCCCGTGGTCCAACGACCGCCGGCTTTTCGTTTCTGCCGCGCAGCTTTAGGGTTGCCGCTCAGAATCGAAAGGCTTTATAAAAATGTCCAGAATTTCTCCCGTCCTCGACCGCCTCGACAAAAATCTCGACGAGAGCCTGGAGCGCCTGTTTGGCCTGCTCAGGATCAAGTCGATCTCCACCGATCCATCCTATGCCGCAGACTGCCGCAAGGCGGCAGAATGGCTGGTGGCCGAGCTCAGACTGATCGGCTTCGACGCCAGCGTGCGTGACACGCCAGGCCATCCGATGGTGGTGGCGCACCATGACGGGCCGGCGGGCGCGCCGCATGTCCTGTTCTATGGCCATTACGACGTGCAGCCGGTCGACCCGATCGAGCTTTGGGAAAGCGATCCGTTCGCGCCTTCGGTAAAGCAGATCGAGCCCGGCCGCCAGGTGATCGCGGGACGTGGTTCGGCCGACGACAAGGGGCAGTTGATGACCTTCGTCGAGGCTTGCCGCGCCTGGAAGCAGGTGCATGGCGGGCTGCCGTGCCGCATCACAATTCTGTTCGAGGGCGAGGAGGAGTCCGGCTCGCCATCGCTGAAGCCGTTCCTCGAGGCAAATGCGGCCGAACTCAAGGCCGACTTCGCGCTTGTCTGCGACACCGGCATGTGGGACCGCGAAACACCGTCCATCTGCGTCGCGCTGCGCGGGTTGGTGGGCGAGGAGATCACGGTGAAAGCCGCCGACCGCGACCTGCATTCCGGTCTCTACGGCGGTGCTGCCGCCAATCCGATTCGCATCCTGGCCAAGATCCTGGCCGACATCCACGACAAGGACGGCCGCGTCACCATTCCCGGTTTCTATGACGGTGTCGAGGAGACGCCTTCGCAGATCCTGAAGTCGTGGGAGGCGCTCGGCGAGACCGCTGAGACGTTCCTTGGGCCCGTCGGCCTGTCGATCCCTCCCGGCGAACACGGCCGCTCGGTGCTCGAACTCACCTGGGCGCGGCCGACTGCCGAGTTCAACGGCATTATAGGTGGCTATACCGGCAAAGGGTTCAAGACGGTGATCGCGGCGGAAGCCTCGGCAAAAGTGTCTTTCCGCCTCGTCCACAAGCAGAACCCGGAAAAGATCCGCGCCGCTTTCCAGGCCTTCGTCAGGGAGCGCATCCCGGCCGACTGCTCAGTCGATTTCCACCCGCATGGCGGCTCGCCGGCGATCCAGCTTTCCTACGACTCGCCATTTCTCGCCAAGGCGAAGGACGCGCTGTCCGACGAGTGGCCGAAGCCGGCGGTGACCACGGGAAGCGGCGGCTCGATCCCGGTGGTCGGCGATTTCCAGACTTATCTCGGCATCGAATCCTTGCTTGTCGGTTTCGGGCTCGACGATGACCGCATCCATTCGCCGAACGAGAAATACGAGATGAGTTCCTTCCACAAGGGCCAGCGCTCGTGGGCGCGCATTCTCGACGCGCTGACACGCTGAGAGGGCCAGACTGCAACTTTCTGTTGATTTTTCATCGGATCGCGGCGAGGACGGGATAGAGCGACGCGCGCCCAGTTGGACGCACGAATGGGCCGCGACCGGAGAAGACGATGAGCGATATCCGCTTCCACAAGAACGACCTGCCCGGGCTCTTGCACTACGACGTCGGGGCGGTCGCCATCGACACGGAGACGCTGGGGCTCAATCCGCATCGCGACCGGCTTTGCGTGGTGCAGATCTCGCCGGGCGACGGTTCCGCCGACGTCATCCAGATCGCGCCCGGCCAGAAGAAGGCGCCAAACCTCGTCAGCCTGCTCAGGAACCGCAGCATAACCAAGCTGTTCCATTTCGGCCGTTTCGATCTCGCCGTCCTCTACAACGCCTTCGGCGTCATGCCAGAGCCGGTGTTTTGCACCAAGATCGCCTCGCGGCTGACCCGAACCTACACCGACCGGCACGGGCTGAAGGACATTTGTTTTGAGCTTCTCGGCGTCAGCCTGTCGAAGGCGCAGCAATCGTCGGACTGGGCGGCGGAGACGCTGTCGCCCGAACAACTCGAATACGCAGCCTCCGACGTGCTTTACCTGCACCAGCTGCGCGATGTGCTGACGATGCGGCTGGCGCGCGACAACCGGAGCAAGGAGGCCGAGGCCTGCTTCCGCTTCCTGCCGACGCGTGCGAAACTCGACCTGATGGGCTGGGATGAGGCAGACATCTTCGCCCACAGCTAAGTGGAACCAGGTGTTCGCCTCGACGTTCTTTCGATCGATAGAGGGGATGAAATGGCTGCCAGAAAACCAATCGAAACAGCACCCAGGGATGGCTCCAAGGTCACCGTCTACTGGAAGGACAGCGACGGGGTGATGAACGAATCCATCGCGCAGTACAGGTCGCTCGACCGGCTGAAAGCGGCCGGCGGCGACTGGGACGAGAACGACACCGGCTGGTGGGCCTATACGGACGGTCATACGCAAAGAAAGATCGAGCCGATCAGCTGGCGGCCTTCATCCGGGGATGACGACGGCGAATGACGCCGCTGGCGGCGCCGGTTTCTTTCCAATAGGTTGGACCTGTTGCAATCGGAGGTCGATTCGGAGCTTTCTGCTCCGCGACCATTCGCGCGGGAGGGATCTGCAATGGGTACTGAGAGCCTGCTTGTCTTCATCATCATCGGCGCCATTGCCGGCTGGCTCGCCGGCTTGATCGTCAAGGGTTTCGGCCTCGGCCTGATCGGCAATATCGTCGTCGGCATCGTCGGCGCCTTGATAGCCGGCTTGCTCTTCCCAAGGCTGGGATTCGCCATAGGCGGTGGCATATTTGCCTCCATTATCCACGCCACGATCGGCGCGGTGATCCTGCTCGTGCTGATCAAGCTGGTGAAGCAGGCCTGATCCTGCGAAGCACATCAAGGGCGCGCCATGAAACAGAACATGCTCTATCTCGTCATCGGCGCGCTCGTCGTCGTGGTCATCGCGCTCGGCATCTATGTCTATCGCGAGCAAACCAGGCCGGAGGGCGTGGAACTCAAGATCGACGACAAGGGAATATCGATCCAGCGGAATTGAGCGGGTGTGGGTTGGCGCGCCAAAGGAGCCGATGACCCCCATCAGGCCGAAAATTGACGATAAGGCAGGGGCCGCTCCATCCTTCGATGCACCCAAAGAGAAGCCAAGCTGGATATGGAATGAGAGTGACGTATCGACACATTCGCGGTATGATCTTGGTACAGGGAGTTTGGGGCCAACCCGCCTACTATTAGGAGGTTGCCATGAGGCACCAAACACTGGACCAACTGCATACGGTGGCAAAGGTACACAGAGACCCAACGCCTCCTGCAATGGACCGAACCCAGCGTCTCGAACGTTGGTCAAAACTTCTTGAACGGCAGCCCAACCGACTCCTCACCGCACTTATCGGGACCGAATATCGTTCGTCACCCGAGCGCGAAATTATGCGTAGCGAAGGCTCGCCAATATCGGTTGCCTTCGAGGATTCGATCCTGCGCGATGAGGGGCTGAAAGACGATACTTATGGCGAAGCAAAGCGTTTCTTCGAATTGACCGACAATGAGCTCCACGAAATTGTCTGCTACTGCCATGTGGGCGAGACGATGCAATCATCCTGGGCAGCGCTTTCCGTTCGTGCTGCGATTGGCTAACGCATGATCCCCCAGTGCGCGTGACTTTGGTGACAAGGTCATGCGTAGATTCAATGGTTTAGAGCGCGATCGAACGCACTTTACCGATCGCGCTCTAATGACGAGCATAGATTGCGGCAACCTTGCTATGGGCGGTCCGCGCCGAACGACTGCGGCTGGGCAGTTGATGCCGAAATGCGAGAACGCCCGCCGTCTCGCGATAGACGCCATTGTTGCCGACCGCCAGGAGCAGGGAACGGAGCGGTGACGTGCCGTAACGCATTGAATTAACTTTGAACCATTTAACCCGCCCTTAAATCGCCGCATCTACTCTTCACCCGGAACGCCATGGAGCGACGTGCGTCCGTTCGGACGCACGCTCTAAGACTTTGAAGCTTCGCATCGGCTTTTTCCGAAAATCGATTCCGATTTTCAGGCCGATGCGACAGGCATCGGGACAGACAGCACAGCGCATGGCGAACCGCAGAGACAGCCGCATCGAACCGAGCTTCGAGGGACCGCCGCGGGCGAAATCCTCGGCCGGTTTTTCGGTGAGCGAGGAGGATCGCGTCGTGCCGAGCAACCGCAACACCTCTGCAAAGCGCCAATCGGCCAGGACAAAAGCGTCGCGTCGCGGGCGCGGCAAAAGCCGGCGCGGCCTGTTCGGCGTGCTCGGCCGGCTGGCCTACTGGTGCTTCGTGCTGGCCATCTGGGGCGGCATCGCCGCCGCCGGCATCGTCGTCTATTACGGCGCGAAAATGCCGGCGGCCACAACCTGGGCCATCCCCGACCGCGCGCCCAATATCAGGATCGTCTCGGTCGACGGAAAACTGCTCGCCAATCGCGGCATGAGCGGCGGCGAAGCCGTCGGCCTGCATGAAATGTCGACCTATATTCCCGAGGCCGTCATCGCCATCGAAGATCGCCGCTTCTATTCGCATTTGGGCATCGACCCGATCGGTCTGTCCAGAGCCATGGTGGCCAACGTTGTCGGCGGGCGTTTTTCGCAGGGCGGCTCGACACTGACCCAGCAATTGGCGAAAAACCTGTTCCTGGCGCCCGACCGCACGCTGGAACGCAAGGTGCAGGAAGTGCTTCTGGCGCTGTGGCTCGAGCACAAGCACACCAAGGACCAGATCCTCGAGATGTATCTCAACCGGGTCTATTTCGGCTCTGGCGCCTATGGTGTCGAGGCGGCTTCGCGCCGCTATTTCGGCAAGAGCGCGCGCGACGTCACGCTGCCCGAAGCCGCACTCCTCGCCGGCCTGTTGAAAGCGCCGTCGCGACTGTCTCCGGCGCGTGACCCGAAGGCCGCCGAGCGGCGCTCGCAGCTTGTTCTCACCGCCATGCGCGACGAAGGCAAGATCAGCGCCAAGGAACTGACCACGGCGATGAGCGCGCCGGCGTCGCGGGTGGCATCCTACTGGACGGGCTCGGAAAACTACGTCGCCGACGCCATCGTGGAAGAACTGCCCGACCTGATCGGCGACGTGCGCGGCGACATCATCGTCGACACCACCGTCGACCTGACGCTGCAGAAGCTCGCCGAACAATCGATCCGCCGACTGATCGACGGCAGCGGCAAAAAGCTCAATGCCAGCCAGGGCGTGCTGGTGTCGATCGACAATTCCGGCGCGGTACGCGCCATGGTCGGCGGCTATGATTATTCGACGAGCCAGTTCGATCGCGCCTCGGAGGCGCGCCGCCAGCCCGGCTCGGCGTTCAAGCCCTTTGTTTACATGGCGGCGCTGGAAGCCGGCCGCACGCCCGACAGCGTGCGCAATGACGCGCCGATCAAAATTGGCAAATGGACGCCCACCAACTACGGCGGCAAGTATTTCGGCAAGGTGACGCTGGCGACGGCGCTGGCGAAGTCGCTGAACTCGGTGGCCGCCCAGTTGACCATGGAAGTCGGGCCTGACGCGGTCGTCGAGGCGGCGCATCGCATGGGTGTCCAGTCCGACCTCACGGCCAACACCTCGATCGCGCTCGGCACCTCCGAAGTGACACCGCTGGAACTGACGTCGGCCTATGTCCCCTTCGCCAATGGCGGCTACCGGCCGGATGTCCATTTCATCCGCCGGGTGACGACAGCCGGCGGCAAGGTGCTCTACGACAACAATGGCGGCGCCCCGCGCGTCATCAAGCCCGAGATCGTCGGCATGATGAACTCTATGATGATGGGCACAGTTGAAATCGGCACTGCCAGGAAGGCGGCCTTTGCCTGGCCGGCCGCCGGCAAGACCGGCACCAGCCAGAATTCGCGCGACGCCTGGTTCATCGGCTATACCGCCAATCTCACCACCGGAGTCTGGTTCGGCAATGACGATGGCGGTCCGATGAAGAAGGTTACCGGCGGCGCGCTGCCGGCGCAGGCCTGGCATGAGTTCATGGTCGCCGCGCACGAAGGCGTGCCGGTGCGGCCGCTGCCTGGAACATGGAGGTCGACGCCTGCCGATACGATCGTGCAGGACGAATTACCGCCCAACACGGCGCAACCGGCGCCGGTGCCGTCCGCTTCGGTCAGCCAATCCGCGCCGTCCGCTCAAAAAGCGTCGCCGCCTCGCGCCGTGCGTCCCGCCGAAACGGTCGATGCCGGCGGCTTCGGCATGCCGGGCGGTGGCGGCACCACCGCATCGATCAAGCGCCCGGTGCCGCCCGCCGACGTCGGCGGCCCGGTCAAGAAGCGGCAGACCTCGATCATCGACATCCTCACCGGCGGCTGACCCCCTCGTCATCGCTGCCGTGTTCCGCTACATCTGCGGTTTAAAAGTGCTAGAGCGTACTTTGTGCGTCCAAAGGGACGCACGTCGCCCTAGAGAGATCGCGAATGGCTGAGACCGACACCAGAAAGACCATCGTGTTGACCGGCGCCAGCCGCGGCATCGGCCACGCCACGGTCAAGCGCTTTTCGCGCGAAGGCTGGCGCGTCATCACCTGCTCGCGCCAGGCCTTTGCCGACGACTGCCCGTGGCCGGCCGGTCCGGAGGACCATATCAAGGTCGATCTCGCCGACCAGGAGGATGTCGGCATCGCTATCTCGGAGATCCGCCATCGGCTGGAGGCGCATGGCGGCCAGCTCCATGCGCTGGTCAACAATGCCGGCATCTCGCCGAAGCTCAAGGACGGCAACAGCCGCATGAATTCGATCGACACGCCGATGCATGTCTGGCGCGACGTGTTCCAGGTCAACTTCTTCGCACCGATCATGCTGGCGCGGGGATTGTTCAGGGAATTGGCGTCGGCCAAAGGCTCGATCGTCAACGTCACCTCGATCGCCGGTACCCGCGTGCACCCCTTCGCCGGCACCGCCTATGCGACGTCGAAGGCCGCGCTCGGCTCGCTGACGCGCGAAATGGCGCATGATTTCGGCCCGCACGGCATCCGCGTCAACGCCATCGCACCCGGCGAGATCGACACGGCGATCCTGTCACCGGGCACGGAAAAGATCGTCGAGACGATTCCGCTGCGGCGGCTGGGAACCACGGCCGAAGTCGCCGACATCATATTCTTCCTGTGCTCGCAGCAGGCTTCCTATGTGACGGGCTCGGAAATCCACATCAATGGCGGCCAGCACGTGTGAGCTTTTTCACCCTTACCCTCTCTAGTTCTTCCCGGGGAGAGGGTAAGGGTGAGGGGCGGCGCCGGCTTAGGCTGCTGAAGGCGCTTTCGATGCTGCCAAAACCTCTTCCACGATCCCACGGGCGATCTCGCGCTCGCCCATGATGACCGTGTCGGCTCCGAGCCCCTTGAGATGCTCGACCTCGGCATCGGAGTGGGCGCGGGCGATGACGTTGATCTTCGGGTTGGCGGCGCGGGCGCGCAGCACGATCTGTCCCGCCTCGAAGGCGTTGGGGATGGCGAGGATCAGCCGGCTCGCGCCCTCCGGATTGGCTGCGGAGAATACCTTGCTGCTCGCGGCATTGCCGGACACGGTTTCGATGCCGTCGTCCCTGAGCGTCGCCAGCGTCTTGTTGGCATCCTCGATGACGAGGAAGGGTAGGGCGGCCTCCTTCAATGACGCGCCGACGAGGCTGCCGACGCGGCCATAGCCGACTAGGATGGAATGGCCCGTAAGCGCTGTCCTGGGCGGCGGACCGTCCTCTTTCACCGGTGCCGCAACCGAAGCCAACTGGCCTGGCTCCGTGGCGGGGCCGATCGGCTTTGCCTCGTCGAGCGACGCCGCCTTGCCGGCGCGCCTCTCCAGCCATGGTTTCATCCAGTCGACGGCAAGGAACATCAGCGGGTTGAGGACGATCGACAGGATGGCACCGGCGAGGATGAGGTCGCGTCCTTGTTCGGGCAGCAGCTTCAGCCCGACGCCGAGCTCGGCCAGAATGAAGGAGAATTCGCCGATCTGGGCCAGGCTTGCCGAAATCATCAGGGCGGTCGCGATCGGATAACGGAAGGCGACGACGATGACGAAGGCCGCCAGCGATTTGCCGATGACGATGATGGCCAGCGTAGCCAAGATCGGCCAGCCATTGCTGACCAGGCTGAACGGGTCGAACAGCATGCCGACCGAAACGAAGAACAGCACGGAAAAGGCGTCGCGGAGCGGCAGCGATTCCTCGGCCGCCCGATGGCTGAGTTCGGATTCGCTCATGATCATGCCGGCAAAGAATGCGCCCAGCGCCAGCGAGACGCCGAATAGCTTGGCCGCGCCGAAAGCGACCCCGAGCGCGATGGCCAGGACCGCCAGCCGGAACAATTCACGCGACCCGGTATGGGCGACGTAGTGCAGGACCCAGGGGATGACCCGGCGGCCGACCACCAGCATGACAACGACAAAGGCCGCGACCTTGGCCAGCGTGATGCCGACGACACTCCAAACGCCGTAGCTCGCCGGCAGCGACAGCAGGCCGCTGCTGTGGGCCTCCACAGGCTCCTGACCGCCCAGTACGCCGGCCAGCGCCGGCACCAATACCAGCGCCAGCACCATGGCCAGATCCTCGACAATCAGCCAGCCGACGGCGATGCGGCCGCGCTCGGTCTCGATCAGCCGCCGCTCCTGCAAGGCACGCAGCAGCACAACGGTCGAGGCGACGGAAAGCGCCAGCCCGAACACCAGCCCCGCGCCCATCGACCAGCCCAGCATCCAGGCAAGGCCGGCGCCGAGCGCCGTCGCGAAGCCGATCTGCACGATGGCGCCGGGCACAGCGATGGCGCGGACCGACAACAAGTCCTTCAGCGAGAAATGCAGGCCGACGCCGAACATCAACAGGATCACGCCGATTTCGGCCAGTTCATTGGCGAGGCCGGTATCGGCGACGAAGCCCGGCGTGTTCGGCCCGACCAGGACGCCGGCGACGAGGTAACCGACCAGCGGCGGGATGCGGAAGCGATTGGCAATTGCGCCGAAGACGAAAGCCAGCCCCAAACCGGCGACGATGGTGGCGATAAGCGGCGTGTCATGCGGCATTGTCTATGAAGCGCCTTTCAAAATTACGATGTCGGATATGCACCGCCCGAAGCAGCCGCCTTGCAATATGGCGGCCCGGATGGCCGCGAGGCAACCCGCAAAAATGCCATGGATCGACGACAAGGGTGGCAGAAGGCGGGTCGCCTCGGGCTGGCAATGGTTGCTGCTAAAAAGAGATGGCCTGCGCGCCTGATGCCCGATCAGGCGGCCTGCAGCAGGTTTTCGATGTCGACGATGGTGTGGTTGGTCAGCGTCTTGGGAATTTCCGCTGTGATTTTCTCGGCAACTTCCTTGTGCAGTTTTCGACGCATGTCACCCAGTACCTGCGGCGGTGCGATCAGCACCATCTCCTTGAAGGCGCCGCGATGCGCGAGCTTGTATAGGCGCTCGGCAACTTCGTCGGCGAAACGCTCCTTGCCGAGGCGATGCCAGTCAGTGTCCTCGACTGCGCTGCGGTGGGCGGATGGGCCGTCGCTGTAGCGGCCAGGGCGGTCCGAACCTTGCTCTCGCGTCGCCGGATTTTCCTGTTCCATCTCCTGCACGACCTGAAGGTCGGGATATTGGGTGTCGCCGCGGTTCTCAAGGAACAGTGCCTTCTCGCCGTCGGCGACCACGACCCACAGTCCGCGTTTCAGCTTGAGGTTGTTCACCGGAGCGCTCCTTTTTCTGTTTTTCATGGTTTTCCAGGCCCGTCTCTGGAGCCATTGCCGCAGCTGGACAGCCAGGCTCGGATTCGCAGAGGAGCAAACGCGCGCTGAGGCAGGAATGTTCCGGTGACGACAAGCACGGCGAGCAAGCCAACCAGCGGGGATGACGGTGCTCAGAGCATGTCGGCTTTAATCTACTAGATTGGTAGAATTTAGAAAAAAGTGTTTTGTAATATATCTCGCTTGTCGCTAGAACGGCCGCAGATCAAGGCTCGCAACAGCGGCTTGGATCCGCTCCACTCTTGGGTGTGGAATTTTTTTCTCCTGCCTCTGGTGCTTGCGGAAAAGCGATTGCTTCACACGAAGCGATGCGCGAGTGCGTTCCTTCTGCTTTTTCGCGCCCGCGCGTAAAACCGACAGCGTATTCAGGATTCCGCTCGCTATGCCGCAGGCCCCCGCCAAGCTCAACGCCTTTCCCGTCTTTATGCGGGTCGCTGGCGAAGCCGTGGCCATCGTCGGCGGCGGCGAGGAGGCTCTGGCCAAGGCGCGGCTGATCGGCCAGTCGCGCGCCGTCTTGCGCATCATAGCCGATGCCCCCGAGCATGATTTGCTGGCCTTCATCGCCGCGAATGGCGCCGTCCACATCGCTGCCGCCTATGAGGCCGCGCATCTCGAAGGCGCGGTGATGGTGTTTGCTGCCAGCGGCAACGAGGCGCTTGACCGCCGCGTTGCCGAGGATGCGCGCCGGCTGGGCATTCCGGTCAATGCCGTCGACCGGCCGGAGCTGTGCGATTTCTTCACCCCGGCGCTGGTCAACCGCGCGCCGGTCGCCATTGCCATCGGCACGGAAGGGGCCGGACCGGTGCTTGCCCAGATGCTGCGCAGCCGCATCGACCGCATGCTGTCGCCGTCGCTCGGGCCGCTTGCTTCGCTTGCTGCCTCGTTGCGCGGCACTGTTGAGAGATTGCTGCCGAAAGGCAATGCCCGCCGCCGCTTCTGGAGCGAGTTTTTCGGCGGCGCGCCGGCCCGCGCCATGGAGGCTGGCCAGCTTTCGCAGGCGCACGGTGCCGCCGTCGACCTGTTGCTTTCGAACGCGCCGGCATCGGGTCACATTGCCCTGGTAGGCGCGGGTCCCGGCGCCGAAGACCTGCTGACGCTGCGCGCCCACCGGCTGCTGATGGAAGCCGATGTCATCGTCCATGATGCGCTGGTGCCGGAGGCGATCGTCGCCATGGGCCGTCGCGACGCCGAGCGTCTGCCGGTAGGCAAACGCAAGGGCTGCCACACCAAGAGCCAGGCCGAGATCAATGCGCTGCTGATCGAGCTCGGCCGCGACGGCAAGCGCGTCGTGCGGCTGAAATCCGGCGATCCGCTGGTGTTCGGCCGGGCGGGCGAGGAAATGGCAGCGCTGCGCGATGCCGGCATCGCCTATGAGGTGGTTCCGGGCGTCACCGCGGCCTTCGCCGCCGCCGCCGATTTCGAGCTGCCGCTGACGCTGCGCGGCGTGTCGTCGTCGATGGTGTTCACCACCGGCCACGACCTCAAGGGAAATTCGCTGCCCGATTGGGCCAAGCTCGCCATTTCCGGCGCCACGGTCGCCGTCTATATGGGCCGCTCGGTCGCCGCCGAGGTTGCCGGCCGGCTGATCGAGGCCGGCCTGTCGCCGGATACGGCGGTCGCCGTGGTCGAGAATGCCAGCCTTGCCAACCGCCGCCGTTTCCACGGCACGCTCGCCGACCTGCCGTCGCTGGAGACCCGCGCCGACCTTACCGGTCCGGTCATGACCATCATCGGCGATGCGGTTGCCGGCGCCAATTTTGAACGTTCCGAGCCGCTGGCGGCACACAGGCATGAAGGCGCGGCCCAAACAGCCGCCGAAGGAGCTGAACGATGAAAGTCCTGACTGCAAACCGCCTCGCCGACGGCGAAGCCGTCTGGTACGCCAATGGCGGCTGGGCCGAGACCATCGACAATGCCGATGTCGCCTATGACAAGGCGGCTGAAGACCGGCTGGAGGCGATCGGCGCCACGGCCTCTGCCAATAATGAAGTGGTCGACGTCAATCTGATCGACGTGACCGTCGCCAATGGTGTCGTCGAGCCGGTCCGGCTGCGCGAAAAGATCCGCGCCGCCGGCCCGACCAACCGCAACGACCTGGGCAAGCAGGCCCGCCCGGTAGCCGCCCGGGCGGCGTAAACGACCACATTGAAGACAACGGGCGGACGCGCCCGGAAAGACCAGACATGTACCGTTACGATGAGTTCGATCACGATTTCGTCCAGGCCCGCGTCGCCGAGTTCAGCGATCAGGTCGCGCGGCGGCTTGCCGGCGAGATCACCGAGGATCAGTTCCGGCCGCTGCGGCTGATGAATGGCGTCTACCTGCAGTTGCACGCCTACATGCTGCGCATCGCGGTGCCTTACGGCACGCTGAACAGCAAGCAGTTGCGCATGCTTGGCCACATCGCCCGCAAATACGACAAGGGCTACGGCCATTTCACGACGCGCCAGAACATCCAGTTCAACTGGCCGGCGCTGTCGGACATTCCGGCGATCCTGGCCGATCTGGCGATCGTCGAGATGCACGCCATCCAGACCAGCGGCAACTGCATCCGCAACGTCACCGCCGACCACTTTGCCGGTGCCGCCGCCGACGAGGTGGCCGATCCGCGTCCCTATGCGGAAATCCTGCGCCAATGGTCGTCGGTGCATCCGGAATTCTCGTTCCTGCCGAGAAAATTCAAGATCGCGGTGACCGGCGCGGAGCGCGACCGCGCCGCCATCCAGACGCATGACATCGGCCTGCATTTGAAGAAGAACGCTGCCGGCGAACTCGGTTTCGCCGTCTATGTCGGCGGCGGCCAGGGCCGTACGCCGATGATCGCCAAGAAGATCCGCGACTTCCTGCCCGAGGCCGACCTTCTGTCCTATTGCACCGCGATCCTGCGCGTTTACAACCTCTACGGCCGCCGCGACAACAAATACAAGGCGCGCATCAAGATCCTCGTCCACGAGACCGGCGTCGAGGAGATCACCCGCCAGGTCGAGGCCGAATGGCTGGAACTGAAGGATGCGGATCTAAAACTGCCGGAAGCCGACATCCGCGCCATCGATGCCTATTTCGCGCCGCCGGCGCTGGTCGAACGGCCGGAAGGCGACGAGGCCGTCAAGCTCGCCCGCCTCGATTCGAAGGGCTTTCCGGAATGGCTCGACCAGAACGTGGTGACCCACCGTCACCCCGATTATGCCGCCGTGACCATCTCGCTCAAGGGCATTGGCGAAGCGCCGGGCGATGCCTCCGACAGCCAGATGGAAGCGGTCGCCGACCTTGCCGAAAAATATGCTTTCGACGAGCTGCGCGTCAGCCATGAGCAGAACCTGATCCTGCCGCATGTCGCGCGGGCCGACCTCAAGGCGGTCTATGACGCGCTGGTCGACATCGGACTGGCGACCGCCAATTCCAACCTGATATCAGACATCATCTCGTGCCCGGGCCTCGACTATTGCGCGCTGGCCACGGCGCGCTCGATTCCGGTGGCGCAGGAAATCTCGCGTCGTTTCGCTTCGCTCGAGCGTCAGCGCGAGATCGGCGAATTGAAGCTGAAGATTTCCGGCTGCATCAATGCCTGCGGCCATCACCATGTCGGCCACATCGGCATCCTCGGCGTCGAGAAGAAGGGCGCCGAACTCTACCAGGTCACGCTCGGCGGCTCGGCCGACGAGAACACCTCGGTCGGCGAGATCATCGGCCGCGGCTTCAGCTCGGCAGAGATCACCGATGCCATCGAGCAGATCGTCGAGACCTATCTCGGCCTCCGGCTCGACAGAAACGAAAAATTCATCGACGCCTACCGCCGTGTCGGTCCCGCGCCGTTCAAGGAGGCGCTCTATGCTGGCGAAGCCAAGGCCGCTTGATCGTATCGTCGACGTCGAGGCCGGCATCGCCGCCGAAGCGGCGGGGCTCGATGCGCTCTATGGTCATCTGAAGCCGCTGGAGATCATCGAGCGGTCGGCCCGGGAATTCTTTCACGGTGAAATCGCCGCAGTTTCGTCGTTCGGGGCGGATTCTGCAGTGCTTCTGCACATGATCGCCAAGATCGACCGGACGCTGCCGGTCATCTTCCTCGACACCGGCAAGCACTTCGAGGAGACGCTCGGCTATCGCGACGCGCTGGTTGCCGATTTCGGGCTGACCGATATCAGGGTGATCACGCCCGAAGAAGCGGCGCTCGAACGGATCGATCCGGCCGGTAATCTGAACGAAACCGACACCGACGCCTGCTGCGAGGTCCGCAAGGTCGAGCCGCTGGCGCGCGGCGTCGAGCCGTTCCGCGCCTGGTTCACCGGCCGCAAGCGTTTTCAGGGGACCACGCGGGCATCTCTGCCGGTGTTCGAGGCGGTCGGCTCGCGCATTCGCATCAATCCGCTGGCGCATTGGACGACATCAGACCAGGCTAACTATATGCGCGCGCATGCGCTGCGTGAGAATCCGCTGGTCGCCTATGGCTATCTCTCGATAGGCTGCTTCCCGTGCACGCAGCCGGTGCAGCCGGGCGAGGATGCACGCAGCGGCCGCTGGGTGGGGCACGCCAAGACCGAGTGCGGCATCCATTTGTCGGGGCTGGAGAAGTCGCTGACCGACGCATCGCTTTAGGGTATGTCGATAATTCAGGTGAGGCTGGCCTGCGAATGGCGGCACGTACCCAAAGTACGCTCCGCTCCGGTTCTCGGAAGCCACCATTCTCGGCTCGGCCTTACCTGAATCTCAACACACCCTCGAGCGTTTTGAACTTTAGAATTTTGTGGACTTGGGAATTTCTCGATGAGTGAATCGATAGCGGAAAACGCCACCCGCCTCTGGACCCCGACAGGTTTTAGCGAGGACGAGTGGAGCCATGCCGAGAGCGCCGACGCACTGTCGGGCAATGGCCGCTTCATCCTGCCGCTGCAGGCGTTTCTCGACCTCGATCCGGCGGTGCGCCGGTCGGCGAAGGAGCGCCTCGGCGTACTGCTTCAGCCCGGCGATCAGCTCGAAAAGATCGCGGACCTGCTCGACCAGATATCGCTGGTGGCGCTGGCCTTCCCGGCTTTCAGTGACGGCCGCTCCTTCTCCAAGGGCGAACTGCTGCGAAGCCGCTATCGTTTCGAGGGCGCGGTCCGCGCCACCGGACAGGTTCTGGTCGACCAGCTTCCGCATATGCTGCGCCTCGGCTTCGACGAGTTCGAAGTAGCAAATCCAGTGTTGCTGAAACGGCTCGAGGAAGGCCGCACCGGCGGTCTGCCGCTCTCCTACCAGCCGACCGTGAAGCCGGAGGCCAAAGGCCCCAGATATTCCTGGCGGCGGGTGCGCGCCGGCTGATCTTCCCGACGGAGCAGGTCGCATCTGGTCGGACCACTTTGCCGATTCAATCTTTTATTTTCGGCATCCGCACCTTAAGATAAGGCCTATTATTTCGCGATCCGAAATAAATTCGCCACCAAGGGAGGAACCGGGAATGGCTGGTAAGAAGATATTGATGCTCGTTGGCGAGTTCAGCGAGGAATACGAGATTTTCGTCTTTGAACAGGCCATGCATGCGGTCGGCCACACGGTCCATGTCGTGTGTCCCGACAAGAAGGCGGGCGATATCCTGAAGACGTCGCTGCACGACTTCGAGGGTCATCAGACCTATACGGAAAAGCTTGGCCACGACTATATCCTCAACAAGACGTTTTCCGAGGTCAATCCGGCTGAATACGATGCCGTCTATGCGGCAGGCGGGCGCGGGCCGGAATATATCCGTATCGACAAGCGCGTGCAGGCGCTGGTGCGGCATTTCCACGAGACCGGCAAGCCGATCTTCACCATCTGCCACGGCGCCCAGATCCTGATGGCGGTCGACGGCGTGCTGCGTGGCAGGGAGGTCGCGGCGCTGCAGTATTGCGAGCCGGAAGTCACGCTCGCCGGCGGCACCTACATCGATGTCGCGCCGACCGGCGCCCATGTCGACGGCAATCTGGTGTCGGCCAAGGGCTGGCCGGGGCTGGCCGCCTTCATGCGCGAATGCCTGAAAGTGCTCGGCACCGAGATTCGCCACGGCGAGATCCTGATGCGCGACGAACGCCAGGCGGCTTGAGCCACACGTTATAAAAGCCGCCGCACCTGTGGTGCGGCGGCTTTATAACGCCGCGCGTTCGTTTTTGGGATGTGCTTTATGCAGTCATCCGCGCTTCGCGAAACGACACCAGCTTGCTGCGGCTCTCATCCCACAGCGCCAGCTTGACGCAGCGCAGGCTGTCGAGAAGCGTGACGCGGCCAATTTCGCGCAGTTCCGGATAGTCCCTCAGGACCTCCTGCAGACGATAGCACGGCAC
This sequence comes from Mesorhizobium sp. WSM4846, assembly GCF_055811415.1. Lineage (NCBI taxonomy): Bacteria > Pseudomonadati > Pseudomonadota > Alphaproteobacteria > Hyphomicrobiales > Phyllobacteriaceae > Mesorhizobium > Mesorhizobium sp. WSM4846. Next base: position 92,867 of record NZ_JBVVPZ010000008.1, on the reverse strand, counting down.
CTTGGCGGAGAGGTGGTGCACGTGATGGACGCCGATATTGCCGGTGAACCAGTTCAGTACCGGCGGCAGGTCGTAATAGGACGAGCCGTGCAGGGCCGCATGCTGGAACTCCCATTCGGAGTCCTTTGCCCACTCTGTCTCTTCGAACTGGTGCTGGACATAGAACAGCCAGATGCCGGCAGAACCGGCGAGAACCACGATCGGCAAATGGACGACCAGGAACGCTTCGAGACCGACGAACCAGACAAGGGCGGCGGCGGCGACCGCGATGGCCGCGTTGGTGGCCATCGACGACACCCAGGGTGTGAGGCCGCCTCGCATCATGCCGACCGGCAGTCTCTGTTCAAAGATGAAAAGCCAAATGGGGCCGAGGCCGAACATGACGAGCGGATGGCGGTAGAGGCGATAGGCAAGGCGGCCCCGCCAGGACATTTGCCGATATTCCGCGACAGTCAGCGTCTTGATGTCGCCCGTGCCGCGCTCATCGAGATTGCCGGCGCTGGCATGATGGGTTGCGTGGGCACGTCGCCAGCAATCGTAAGGCGTCAAAGTCAGGATGCCCAGGCCGCGGCCGATCCAGTCGTCGGCGGTGCGGTTGGCGAAGAAGGAACCGTGGCCGCAATCGTGCTGGATCATGAAGATTCGCACCAGAAAGCCGGCGGCCGGAAGGATGAGGATCAGACCCCACCAATGGCCATAGGCATAGGCAGCCGAGGACAGTGCCCACAGCGTGGCAAAGGGGATGAGAGTGATGGCAAGTTCGACGGCGCTGCGCCGCCTGTCAGGTTTCTTGTAGCGCGCCAGGATCTTCAACCAGGCACGCTTGCTGTTCGCTACAGCTTCGGGGGAAATCATGTTCATCAGGAAGCATAGACGGACCATTTCGTCGCCGCAAGCCAGGCATCACGCAAAGTTACTGCGGGTAATTGTCGCGCGACGCGCAAGCTGCAGCAAAAGGCATGCCAATGGCGCGCAGCGACAGACGTGTGTGTTGTCTATCGCCGGCTGCCACCGGCGGCTACGCTGCTTTCGATGCCGTCCAGGCGGTCAAGCAACTCCTTGAAACGATCGGGAATGTCGTTCTCCGTCCGGAACGCCGGCAACGCGCGCAGAAAGTGCATCGTTGCCTCCGTGCCGAACTGGCGCCTGATGCCGGCCGCCAGCCTTTCACGTCTTTCGTCATTGTTGCGGGCGACAATCTTACGGTCGTCGTCGTTGCGGGTCGCCATCTCAAAATCCTGTGTCGGGTTCGAAACTCTTCCAGCAGACGAATGGTTCCCCCATCGCAGCATCTTGGCAAGCAAAGCTGGCGGTTACAGTAAAATTTGAATTAATATCGAAAGGTCTTCATGATGCGTTGTCAAAGCGTGAGCGGCCGCTCCAGTATCGCTTGCCCCCTTGATTTTTGGCCGCCAAACCTCGATATCGGGCACAAAATCCACATCATTCGAAATGACGGGAAATGGCGATGAGCGACCAGGCAAAAGACGAACGCGCGCCCGATGAAGCCGAGACGACCGGGGCTGCCACCGAACGCACGGAAGGCAGCGCCGACGGCGACTATGAAGCGCTTGTGCGGCTGCTGAAGGAAAACGACGAGTTGAAGGACCGCGCGCTCCGCGTCGCAGCCGAGATGGAGAATCTGCGCCGCCGTACCGCCCGTGACGTGCACGATGCACGTGCCTATGCGGTTGCCAATTTCGCCCGTGACATGCTGTCGGTATCCGACAATCTGCGCCGCGCGCTGGATGCGATCCCGGCTGAGTCCAAGGAGTCGGGTGATGCCGGTTTGAAGTCACTGATCGAGGGCGTCGAGCTTACCGAGCGCGCCATGCTATCGGCGCTCGAGCGGCACGGAGTGAAGAAGCTCGAGCCGGAAGGCGAGAAATTCGACCCGAATTTCCACCAGGCGATGTTCGAGGTGCCCAATCCGGAGGTGCCGGCCAACACGGTGGTCCAGGTCGTGCAGCCAGGCTATTCGATCGGCGAGCGGGTGCTGCGGCCGGCCATGGTCGGCGTTGCCAAGGGCGGTCCCAAGCATGTAGCTGGTGAAGCGCCGGTCGAGCCAGGGCCGGTGAATGAGCAAGCTGAGAAGGATGCCTGAATAAGGAGTAGTGCCCCATTCGGTAGCAACCGCCATCAAAACTTGAGGTGTGATCGTCCTTCGAAATCTATCCGATTTCGGGGGACGATCAATCAGTCCGCCGTCACTTTTGCCGTGCAGCGCTTGCCATAGTCCTCAGCCAAGCAATTCCCCATGAACCCGATTGAGCTTCTCGACTATGCCGGTGTCGCCGTCTTCGCGGCGACCGGTGCGCTGGCCGCCTCGCGCAAGCAGCTCGACATTATCGGTTACCTGTTCCTGGCGAGCGTCGCCGGCATCGGTGGCGGCACGTTTCGCGACGTTATCCTCAACGTGCCGGTGTTCTGGGTCGGAAACCGCGACTACGTGCTGATCTGTGCGGCGGTGGCGGTCTTGGTCTTCTTCAGCGCACACCGTGTCGAATCCCGCTACAAATTGCTGCTCTGGCTCGACGCCATCGGCCTTGCCGCCTTTTCGGTGATGGGCGCGGCCAAGGGGCTGGCGATCACCGGCTCGCCGGCGGTTTCGATCGTTACCGGCATGCTCACCGCCACCCTTGGCGGCATTCTTCGCGATCTGTTGACCGGGGAGCCTTCAGTGCTGTTGAGACCGGAGATCTACGTTACCGCAGCACTTGCGGGCGCCGCTCTCTACACGCTTGGCGATTTCGCCGGGCTGCCCCCGCTCGCCTCGGGCCTGGCAGGCTTCATGGCTGCTTTCTGCGTGCGTTGCGGCGCGCTCAAATTCGGCTGGGCTTTTCCGTCCTACAAGAGCAGGCCTGGTCGGCGGCCGGAAGATATTCCGTGAATGAGAAGGAGTAGCAATAGTGGGTAGCGAATAGGGACAACGATCCGCAGCGAATTGGCGGAACTCCCGCTACTCGCTACTCGCTACTCCCTATTCGCTACTCATTGGAATCTCATGCGGCGAAGCGCTGGGCTTCCCCGCCATAATAGCTGACGTAGCGGGCGCCGATCTCCTTGACCGGCATCACCACGAACACGTCGACCGTCGAGAATTCGCGGTCGATGACGCAGCCGTCGCCGATGCGCGCGCCGACGCGCAGATAGCCCTTGACCAGCGGTGGCATCGCCGCGATCGCGGCCTTGGCGTTGACCGCCTCGATCGGCATCAAATCCATGGAACAGTAGCGGCCGGCGACGGCGCGCACGTCCCAGGCCGAATTCGTCCGGCAGTGATGGGCGAGATAGGTCAGCGCTTCGGCGTGTGCCGCCGGCACGGTGCCGGGGAACGAGGCGCAACCGGTCATCACGCCGATCCCATAATGGTTGATATAGGCCCAGATACCTTGCCAGAGCGCCTCGATGGTGCGCTTCGAGCGGTATTCCGGCAAGACGCAGGAGCGGCCGAGCTCGAGGAAACGCTGGCCGGGATGGCGGGCGATAAGATTGGTCAGCTCAAACTCGCCCTCGGAATAGAAGCCGCCGGCCGCTGCCGCGATCTCCTGCCGCAACAGGCGGTAGGTGCCGACAATGCGGCGATGCTCGGGACCGGACAGCGAGGTGTCGAAGACGAGCAGATGATCACAGAGCGGATCAAAATGGTCGGCGTCGCGGCGGTCCTGCACCTGAAACAGGGTTTTCCTGGCGCCGAGCTCGTCATAGAACACCCGGTAGCGCACTTCCTGCGCGGCGGCGATCTCGGCCTCGTTGCGTGCGAGCCGCACTTCGAGGTTGCCGATACGGCCAAGCGCTTCGCCTTTTATGACAGCATCGACGTTGCGCCCGGTGAGCAAAGCACCCCTGGCGTTCGGCCGAGCGTCACATTCCGGCATAACTGTATGCACGAGTGATTCTCCTTCGAGCCATCCCTCTTGGCACGGGGATACGGCGTAGGTGCAACAGGATTGTGACAGTACCGTGATACGGCCCTGCCGGCAATACTTCGTCGGCTGGGCAACCCTTCAACCGGCTATGTTCTGCAGGTAAGCCAGGCAAGGACAGCCGGCGGATCAAGCGGCCACGTGACCCTCGACCGCATGGACAAGCGCGTCGGGGTCGAGCGGCTTGGTGACGAAGCCGCTGGCGCCATGGGCGAGCACTGCGTGGCGGGTCGTTTCCTGACTGTCCGCCGACAGCACCATGATCGGAACCGGCGACACGGCGGTTTCCTCCTCGTGCCGGCGGATGGCGGCGATCGCGTCCAGCCCGTCCATGACAGGCATGTGCAGGTCCATCAGCACCACGTCGAAGCGGTACTTGTGGTCGGTGCCGGTGATGGCCTCGACGGCGGCCTTGCCGTTGCCGACCAGTTTCACGCGATGCCCGGCCTTTAGCAGCGTGGCACGGGCAAGCATGGCGTTGATGTCGTTATCCTCGGCGATCAGCACGGACAGGCCCCGCCGCCGGCCGCCAATGGCGCGGGCGGTTGGTGCGCCGCGCTTTTCCGGCTGCGGCTGGGTGAGGGCAGGCACGCTGCTGGTCAAAAGCACGCGAAGCAACGTTTCGCCACGCACCGGCCTTGCCAGAAAGGTGGCGTAGCCGCTGGCGCGGAACTCGCCCAGCATGCCGCGGTCGGTTGGCGCGATCAGTGTGATCGCCTCGCAATCGGCAAAGCCGCTCTGGCGAAGGCGCTTGAGCAACCTGCCGTCGCCTTCCTCCATGGCCGCATCGACCAAAAGCGCGTCGCAGCCTTCGGCGAAGGACGCTGCCTGGGCGGCGGTGGTGGCCAGATCGACCTTGCCGCCATTGGCGCGGATGGTGCGGGCGATGGCGTCGGCCTCGATGGTGTTCTTCGACAGGATCACGGCGCGCCGCCCTAACAGCGCATCCCGGCGGCTCTGCGGCGGCTCGGTGGCCGATATTGCAGGGATTTCGAAGACGAATTCCGAACCCTGGCCGAGCTGGCTCGACACCGAGATCGTGCCGCCCATGGCGATCACCAGGCGCCTGGAGATGGCAAGACCGAGCCCGGCGCCGCCATGCGCGCGGGTCGACGTGCCGTCAGCCTGTTCGAATTCCTCGAAGATGCGCTCCAGGTCGTCCTCGTGCAGGCCGGGACCGGTGTCGGTGACGGTGAAGCATATGCGGTCGGTGGTTTCGGTGCGGGCACGAGCGATGCTCACCAACACGCCGCCGCTGTCGGTGAACTTGATGGCGTTGCCGATGAGGTTGAGCAGCACCTGCCTGACCCTTCCAGGATCGGCTGATATCATCTGCGGCACGTCGGGTTCGACATGGCAGCCAAGGCCGATGTTCTTGGCGAAGGCACGCGCCGCCAGGAGTTCTACGATGTTGTCGGCGATCTCGCGCACCGACATTGGCTGCGGTTCGGGATCGAAGCGGCCGGCCTCGATCTTGGAATAGTCGAGCAGGTCCTCGATCAGCGCCAGCAGCGCGCTGGCCGAGGTCGAGATGGCGCCGACATAGGTCCGTTGTTGCGGCGAGAGCCCGGTGTCCGCCAGCAGCTTGGCCATGCCCATGATGCCGTTCATCGGCGTGCGGATCTCGTGGCTGACGGTGGCGAGGAAGCGCGATTTGGCCTGGCTTGCATATTCGGCTCGCTCGCGGGCGGTGATCAGCGACGTTTCGGCGTGCTTGCGGGCGGTAATGTCGCGGGCGATGGCGCGATGCGAGACAGCGCCGCTCTCCTTGTCGCGCACGGACAGTTCGATCCATGAGAACCAGCGCGGGCCGCTCGGTGTTCTAATGGCGACGTCGGTGGAGCTCAGGCATTCATGGTCGAAAAAAGCGGCATCGGGAACTATGCCGACGTCGATGCCGAGGTCGGCCAGGGCCTTGCCGGCAAGGTCGCGCTGGTCGGCTCCGACAAGCTCGGCGAAAACCTTGTTGGCATAGACGATGTGGGCGTCACGGTCGCGATGGACGACGAGATCGCCAAGCGCGTCGATCAGCCCGCGAAAGCGTTCCTCGCTCTCCTGCATCTCCCACACGCGGTCGGCCAGGCTCTCAACCTCGGCGCGGCTGCGCGCTGCGGTCTCGCCAAGCAGCGCAACCGTGCGGCGCGCCGTGCGCCTGGCACGCAGATGCACGGCAAGGCCTGCCATGCCAGTCGACAAAAGCCCGACGGTGATGAAGATCGGCGCGCCGGTCAGATGCGACAGGCCCGCCAGCACGACGATGGCGACGAGCATCAGGAACGGCAGGCCTTCGCGATTGGCGGCGGGCAATTCAGGCGCCAGTGGCGGCGCCGCGATATGCTGCCGGCTTGGCGTCTCCGGGCCGATCCCGTCGACGTTTTCGGCGCTCTCTGTTTCTCTGATGCCGGATTCCGTGACCATGCGGAAACCCTTGCCAGACAGAGATTATGGAAAATTACCGCGGTTCGTTCGAATTTTAGCGGTCGCGCGGTTTTTTCCTCTCCGCTCCTGAAGCGCGTCGCGTTTGGCCGGCCTCATGCGAGGCGCTTCACCGCTGCACACCCTGGGTCAGGCCCGCGGGCATGCTTTTGCTCGACATGCATTTAAAAATCGGAGAAGGAAGAGCTCACATGTCCACCACCACGCGACCGCGGACCTTGCCCTCGACGATATCGTGCGCGGCGTCGATGATGCCATCGAAGCCAATGGTCGTGGACAGGTTGGCGAGCTTCTGGAGGTCGAGGTCCGTGCCGATGCGGCGCCACGCCTCCATGCGGACCGTTTTTGGCGCCATCACCGAATCGATGCCGAGCAGACAAACGCCGCGCAGGATGAACGGGGCGACGCTCGTCGGCAGATCCATGCCGCCGGCCAGGCCGCAGGCGGCGACGGCGCCGCCATAGGAGGTCATCGAAAGGACATTGGCCAGGGTGTGACTGCCGACCGCGTCGACGCCGCCGGCCCAGCGTTCCTTGGCGAGCGGCTTTGCCGGCTGGGCAAGCTCGTCGCGTGAAATCACCTCCGAAGCACCCAGGTCGGTCAGGTAGGAACTTTCAGCGCTGCGGCCGGTCGAGGCGACGACGTGATAGCCGAGGCTGGACAGAATCGAAACCGCGACCGAGCCGACGCCGCCGGCCGCGCCCGTCACCACGACGGGGCCGCGTTCCGGCACGATGCCGTGCCGTTCCAGCGCGATAACGCAAAGCATGGCGGTGTAACCTGCCGTGCCGACCGCCATCGCATCATGCGGGCTCATGCCCTGGGGCAGCGGCACCAGCCAGTCGCCCTTGACACGGGCGCGCTCAGCATAGGCGCCAAAATGCGTCTCGCCGACGCCCCAGCCGTTCAATATGACCTTGTCCCCCGTGCGCCAGTCGGCATGGGAGGACGAGATGACGGTGCCGGCGAAATCAATGCCCGGCACCAGCGGCCAGCGGCGGATCACCGGCGCCTTGCCGGATATGGCGAGGCCGTCCTTGTAGTTCACCGTCGTCGCCTCGACGGCGACGGTGACATCGCCTTCCATTAGGTCGGCTTCAGTAAGGTCGGTGATCGCGACCGACTGCTTCTTCTCGGCGTCGCGCGAAACGAGGATGGCTTTGAAGGTTTCGGGCATGTCTTCTCCTCGGGCTTCTTGAATGGGGCACTGTATGGCGGCAGAAGGCCAGGTCAATCGCTTGAGGGCTTGGCCTCACGCCGCCAACCAATGAGTTCGTCGAGGACGACCACCACCGCGCCGACCGCGATGAAGGCGTCGGCGAGGTTGAAGATGGCGAAGGACCATATTGGGGTGTGAAACAGGATGTAGTCGATCACGTGACCATAGGTAACGCGGTCGAACAGATTGCCGAGCGCGCCGCCGACGATCAGCGCAAAGCCGATGCGGGTAAGCACGTGGCTGGGCGGAGTGCGGGCCGCGAGATAGAGCACGAAAGCGACGACGAAAGCGGCGATGACCACCAGGCCCGTGTCACCGAAGGACGAAAACATCGAGAAGGCGATGCCGGTGTTGTAGGTGCGATACAATGCCAGGAACGGGACAAGATCGACCTTTTCCTGAAAAGGGAGGCCGGTCTCGACCAGATATTTCACCCACTGGTCGAGCGTCACCGCGGCGGCGACCAGCACGACGTAGGGCAACCAGGATTTTGTCGTTGGGGATTTCACCGTTCGGGATGTCACGGTCAGGCGCCCTCCGGGGCAAGTTTCAGCGCGCCGCGCCGGATCTCGAACAGCATGATGCCGGTGGCCACCGCGAGATTGAGCGAATCGGCCCGACCGGACTGTGGAATCCGCAGCAATCTGTCGCAGCTTTCGGCCAGGCTTTCGGGCAGGCCCTGCTGTTCGTTGCCCATCATCAGCAGCACCGGGCCTTTGGAAAAGTCGACCGAACGGTAATCGACCGCACCCTTCAGATGTGTGCCGGCAACAAGGCCAGGAAAGCTTTTTCGCCACGCAAGGAAGGCCTCCGGCGTCGCCTTGGTGACCGGCACGGCGAAGATCGAGCCCATCGTCGCGCGCACGGTCTCGACGGAAAAAGGATCGGTGGTCTCGCCGACCAGGATGATGCCCTTGGCGCCAACGGCATCGACGGTGCGGATGACGGTACCGAGATTGCCGGGATCGCGCACGCGGTCCAGCGCCACCCAGACATCGCCGTCTTGAGCGCGGATGTCCTTCAGCGGCAGGAACTTTTGCGAAAAAACGCCGACCACCATTTGCGGGTTGTCGCGGCGGGTGATGGCGACGAGCACTTTTTCCGAAACTTCGAGCACGGTGCCGCCGGCGGCAACCGTGCGTGCCGCGACCTTTTCGACCGCCGCGTTGCCGCGTCCGGCTTTGGCGAAGACCAGCGTCCGGATCGACCACCCGAGGTCGAGCGCGTCGATGACCAGCTTCAGCCCCTCGGCCATGAATGCGTTCTGCTGGTCGCGGTATTTCTTCAGCGAGAGCGCCTTGATGTCCTTGATCAACGGATTGGCAAGGCTGGTGACTTCCTTCACCTGCCCTGGCGCGCCGGCGTGCCGCTCGCTCATTCAGGCCACCCAGCGCGAAAACAGCGAGGTGGACAGCGCCCGGCCGGCGGATTTCTCGCGGATAATCAGTTCGCCGGATTCGACCGTGCCGCCCATGCCGGCAAAAGTGTCGCGCATCAAGGCATGGATGGCGAAGAAGGAAGCGCGGATCGAATAGGCGGTCAGCACGACAGCGAGCGGCTTCGGCGTCAGGACCGAGCGGCAGAGGTCGGTCAGAGCAGGCAGATCCTCGAACAATTGCCAGACCTCGCCCCTGGGGCCACGGCCATAGGCGGGCGGATCGAACAGGACGATGTCGTAACGGCTGCCACGGCGCTCCTCGCGCTCGGCGAATTTTAGGGCGTCGTCGACGATCCAACGGATCGGCTTTTGCGACAGGCCCGCAATCTCCTGGTTCTCCCTGGCCCAGCCGATCGCCTTCTTGGAAGCATCGACATGGGTGACCTCGGCGCCGGCGCGCGCCGCCACCAGCGAGGCAAGGCCGGTATAGCCGAACAGATTCAGCACTTTGACCGGCCGCTTCGCCGCCGCGATCAGCCCGGCCATGTGATCCCAGTGCGAGGCCTGCTCGGGGAACACGCCGACATGGCGAAACGAGGTGAAGCGGCCGAGATAATCGATGCCGTCATGCTTCATTGGCCAGGTTTCGCCGAGCGGCGTCCTGGGGAAACGCCAGCGGCCGATGCCTTCCTCGTCGGTGTCGCCGGTGAAAATGGCGTCGGCGCGGTCCCAGTCTTTGGCCGGCAACGCTTTTTGCCAGATCGCCTGGCCTTCAGGCCGAACGATGCGATAGGGGCCGTACTGCTCGAGCTTCTGTCCGGCACCGCTGTCGAGCAACGCGTAGTCGGCGTTGGGCGCGACTTCGAGGATCAACGGCAGGTGTTCGGCGGGCAGGGCGCCGTCGCGGCGGGAAAGGACGCGCGGCGCGGCTATCGGCTCGGTGCGGTTGCCCGATGCGCCGGTTCCGCGCGGTTCCGCCCCGCCCTTTGCGAGCTGATGCGAGCGGCTGTCGCGGCGTTTGTCGCGAAAAGGTTTCAAGAAGAGCATCTCCGGGCCGACGTGGCCCGCTTCTGCCACAGCACATTCACCGGCGCAATAAACGCAGTCGCTGGACATTCCCGAAACGGTCAGCCGCGCTTGATGAAAAGCAGGGCGGCAACCAGCGATACGAAACCGACGGCCTTGAAGCCGGCGACGATCAGATGGCCGGTTTCCCAGCGCAGCCGGATCGCTTCGAAATTCTCCGGAATCGGCCCAGGCACCCAGGTGGCCAGAATATCGTTCGCCGGCTTGACGAGAGCAAACCACATCGCAAGAGACACCGCATAGATCACGGCAGCGGCCAACGCATACCAGAACGCTGGACGGTCATTGCGCAGCATCCAAGCGAGCAGTCCCGGACAGCCGATCGCGGCCAGGTCCAGTGGCGCGCCAATGACGGCAAACAGCTGGAACTGGGTGTTGAAGACAGTCGTCTCGCGCCAGAGAGAAGGCGACCATTTCGTCAGCCGAGGAGCTGATTCCAGGACATGGGCGAAGGATGGTCCAAGGCTGAGCGCCGCGACAACGGCGGCCAAGATGGACCAGAACAACAGGAACCCGCGTATCTCCATAACGCCCGAATAACGGGGTGACGCCGGAGACGTTCCCCGTCGGAAGGGAGTAGGAAATAAGGCAGTAGGGCAGTAGGGGATAAGGCAGTAAGTGAACAGGGAAAGTATGTCTTGCACGAACCCGCTCGATTGGTACGGCTCCCTACTGCCCTACTGCCCTACTGCCCTACTGCCCTACTGCCCTACTGCCCTACTGCCCTACTGCCCTACTGCCCTAACTTCCCCATCGCCTTGTACACCGCAATGCCGGTAGCGAGGTCTTCGAGGGCTGCGCCGACCGATTTGAACAGCGTGATCTCACCGGGGCTCTGCCGGCCCTTCTTCTGGCCGCGCGCCAATTCATGCAGGTCGGCGACGATGGCTTGCGCCTTCAGCACGCCCGAGGCCAGCGGCTGGACGATGTCGCCCGCTTCCTTGGTGGCGCCGGCCTGGGTGTCGACGTAGACGCGGGCGCGCGCAATCGCATCGTCGTCGCTTTCGCGCATGGCCGGCGTGAAGCCGCCGACCAGATCGACATGGGTCCCCGGCTTCAACAGCGCGCCCCTGATCAGCGGCGTGGTCGTGATCGTCGCCGACGAAACGATGTCGGCCTGGCCGAGTTCGGCGTCGAGATCGCTCGCGGCGGTAGCCGCAAAGCCCTCGGCGCGCAATTCCGCCGCAACCTTTTCTGCATTGGCCGGCGTGCGGTTCCAGATGCGGATGACGGTGATCGGCCGCACCGCGCAATGCGCCCTGGCGAGGAACGGCGACAGCGCGCCGGCGCCGACCACCAGCAGCCGCGAAGCGTCCTCGCGGGCTAGATAGGAGGCTGCCAGCGCCGAGGCGCAGGCCGTGCGCCACTGCGTCAGCCGCTGGCCGTCGATCATGGCTTCAGGCTCGCCGGTCGCACCGTCGAGCAGGAGGTAAAGCCCCATCACCGCGGGTTTCCCCACGGCGTTGTTGTCGGGCGACACGGTGACGATCTTGACGCCGATATGGCCGCCTGCCGACGAGCCGGTCGCATTGAAGTCGGTCCAGGCCGGCATCAGGAGCAGGGTCGAGGCCGCGCCGTCGGGCCGTTCGACCGTATGGTGGTGCCTGATCGGCTGTACCGCGCCATCGCGAAAAGCCGCGCGTAGCGTTTCGACCAGGCCGGGAAAGGTCAGCGCCTGATCGACCTCGGCCGCCGAAATGCTCAGCATAGGAAACTCCGTCGAGAGAAATTCGCCTGACGCATGACCGCGAAATCAGAAGCGATTTTCCGCTAAGACCATGCGCATTCAAAAATTTGGTAGAGCGTCTTTTGCGCGTCCAAAAAGGACGCGCGGCGGTTCCGGTTCAGCCCGTCGGTTTCGGCAAGGAGGGGCCTTGTTGCGCGGCCGGTGCCCGGCTGACCGCCTGGCGCAAGTTCTCGGCCTCGACGCCGCGCTGACGCGCCAGCTTGCGATAGCGGCCCTGCTTGATCCAGGTCGCCAGGCTGCCGACGATCATGCCGATGGCGAGGGCCAGGAACAGGAAGATGAAAAGCGGCAGCGTCATCGTCAGCGCCGGATTGCCGGGGTTGAATGGGTCCAGGGTGAAGGCAACCGGATCGCGGTTGGCGACCGCCAACGCAATCAGAATGACGGCCAGCGGCACGAAGACCACGATGAGCATGAAACGATTGAACATAGAATTTCCTGTCGAAGGCGGGCTCTACCAAAGGCCGGGCCTACTGAAAAGGCTGGCATGGCGCATGAGCCCGCGCGGCGCTTATTTGCCGCTGTTCAGCCTTTCACGCAATTCCTTGCCGGTCTTGAAGAACGGCACCCATTTCTCCTCGACCTCGACGGATTCCCCGGTACGCGGATTGCGGCCGGTGCGGGCGGGGCGGTTTTTCACCGAGAAAGCGCCGAAACCGCGCAGTTCGACCCGGTTGCCTTCGGCAAGCGCGTCGGTGATCTCGTCGAAAATCGCGCCGACAATGTTTTCGACGTCACGCAGGAAAAGGTGCGGGTTGCGTGTGGCGATGATCTGCACAAGTTCGGATTTGATCATGAGAAGGCTCCCCGTGAAAACACTGCGGTCAAATTATGAGGATGATTTTATTTGCTTTTTCACTCGTCTCAAGGGTGCCAGACGGAAACCAGACCGTCAAGAAACAAGCGATCGGCACCAAGTTCGTGAATGATGTCGCCGCCATAGTCAGGCAGGCCGAGCGCACTGCCGATGGTTCGCGCCATCGCCTTCGAGAACAGGAAGCCACCGCTTTCCGCGTCCTTCCACTCCACCACCTTGAGCTTGGCGTCGATGCCCTTGGTTGCGAGCCAGTCGATCGCTTCGGTCTCGCCGCCGACCGCGTCGACCAATTTGTTGGCAACGGCCTGCCGTCCGGTGAAGATCGATCCGTCGGCCAGCGCCAGCGCCTCCGGTTTGGTCATCTTGCGGCGTTCGGCGACGATGCCGACGAACCAGTCGTAGCTGTCGAGGATGAGCTTGCGGACCATGGTGCGCTCGTCGTCATTGGTCGGCTTGAAAGGCGATGGCGAAGCTTTCAACGGCGAGGATTTCACTTCCTCGAGCTTGACGCCGAGTTTGTTCATAAGGCCGCTGACGTCCGGATACTGGATCAGCACGCCTATCGAGCCGACAATCGACGATTTGCGCGCGACGATATGATCGGTCGCGGTGGCGATCATATAGCCCGCCGATGCGGCCAGCGTGCCGACCTGGGCCACCACCGGCTTCTCGGCGGCCACCTTGCGCACTGCCTCGTAGATCGATTCGCCGCCGACGGTGGTGCCGCCCGGTGAATCGATCGACAGGATTACGGCTTTCACCCTCGAGGATTGACGGATGGCGTCCAGTTGCTTGATCAGGTCTTCGTCTTCGGTGATGGTGCCCTCGATCTTGACCTTGGCGATATGGTCGATCGCCGCGCCAGTGAAGTCATCGCCGTAAATCCAAGTCGAAAAGGCAATCAGCCCGGCTGCTGCGACAACAAGCGCTGCAACGCGCCAGAATGTCAGCTTGCGGCGCAAGCGGCGGCGGTCGATCAGGTCGTCGGCTCTCAGTACCATGGTCAGCCTCATAGTCGGTGGGAGCAGATGCTTTTAAAGCAACCGCCCGCGCCCGGCTACCGATTCCTGACGAGCTTGCGCCAAAGACAAGGTCTCGACGTTGGCGAGACGGCGTTTCGAGAGAACGTAAAAGACAATCCACAGCCCCTAACGCTGTCCGCCCGTATCTGGTATGACGTGCAAGTTGTGCCGGTTTCATTTTCGTTTGTGCAACAGCAACCGTCACACTTTTGCGGTTTTCCTCCGCTTGTGCTTGCTTGAGGGCGCCGGCATCCCACCTATAGGGGTGCTTGGCGGCAGGGGTTTAGAAGAAAGCAGTTATGTTAGCGCGACCGATCGAACCGACCAACACCGAGACGGGGTTGGCTCCCCCGGACGTAGGCCCGGCGCGAGTCGACGCCTTCGGCATCGCCCAGCGCCACTCGCGCCGCGTGCGTATCTTGAAGCTGACGGTGCCGCTGGCCGCTGCCGCGATCGCGGTCGCCGTCCCAGTCTATTCCTATCTCGTGGCGCCTGGCTCGATCCAGGTCCAGGCCGATGCCAGCGCGTTCGCCAACGGCAAACTGGTGATGGCCAACCCCAAGCTCAACGGGTTCACCAAGCAGAAACTGCCCTATTCCATGACGGCTTTGCGCGCCATACAGGACGTGAGCCAGCAAGGCATCATCAATCTGGAGGGCATCGACGCCAAGCTGCCGATATCAACCGACAATGTGGCGGCCATCAATGCCCCGCACGGTAGCTTCAATCGCGATGGCAACACGATGAGCCTGACCAGCGATGTCACCATAACCACCACAGATGGCCTGGCGGCAAAGTTCAAATCGGTCTTTCTCGACATGGGCAAAGGCACTATGAAGACGAACGATCCGGTCGACGTCAGCCGTGGCGGGTCGCGGATTACCGCGGATTCGATGTCTGTCCAGGACAACGGCAAGATCGTGGTTTTCGAGAACAGAGTGCGTGTCAACATCGATCCGGCCAGCTTGAAGGCGGCAGATGCAATGAGCGGAGAATCCAATGCGGTTCAGTAGTTCGACACGGCTCGTGGCCGCGGCTTCGGCGTTGCCGGCCGTAGGGCTGGCCGCCCTGGGGCTGGCTTTGGCGGCGACGCCGGCTCTGGCGCAGTCCAGGACCACCAGCCAGCTGTCGGGCCTCAAACTGTCCGGCGACAAGCCCATCCAGATCGAAAGCGACAAGCTCGAGGTCCGCCAGGCGGACAGCGTCGCCGTGTTCACCGGCAATGTAAACGTGGTCCAGGGTCCGACCTTGCTCAAGGCCGGCAAGATGACGGTCTATTACGTCAAGGACCCGGACGCTGCCGCCAAGGGTGAGCAGGCCTCGGGTGCCGCGATGACGGGCTCGGCCGACATCGACCGTCTGGAGGTCGCCAACAAGGTCTATATCAAATCGGACGACCAGGTCGCCACGGGCGACAGCGGCACCTTCGACATGAAGACGGAAGTGCTGGTGCTTTCAGGCAGCAAGGTCGTGCTCTCGCAAGGCGACAATGTACTGGTCGGCTGCAAGCTGACCGTGCAGATGAAGAGCGGTCTGGCCCAGGTCGACCCCTGCGGCGGTGGACGCGTCATGATGTCGATCACGCCGCCGAAGTCGGGAGCGGCGAACCCCTGATGGTCGACGTAGCATCGCTGTTGGCGCGTCTTCCAGGACGCGCCGCCAGCAAACTTGCGGCACCGGCCGCGGTTAACCTCGATCAGGTAAAATTCAAGGGAACCCTGATCGCCAAAGGGCTGACCAAGAGCTACAAGGGCCGCAAAGTCGTCAGCGGCGTGACGATCGGCGTGCGCGCCGGTGAGGCGGTCGGACTGCTCGGCCCCAACGGCGCCGGCAAGACCACCTGCTTCTACATGGTCACGGGCCTGGTGCCGGTCGACGAAGGCACGATCGAAATCGACGGCTTCGATGTCACCTCCATGCCGATGTACCGCCGCGCCCGCCTTGGCATCGGCTACCTTCCTCAGGAGGCGTCGATCTTTCGCGGCTTGAGCGTCGAGCAAAACATCCGTGCCGTGCTCGAAGTGGTCGAAAAGAGCCGCAAGGAGCGCGAACGCATTCTCGACGAACTGCTCGAGGAGTTTCATATCAGCCATCTGCGCAAGGCCCCGTCGCTGTCGCTTTCCGGCGGCGAGCGGCGGCGCCTTGAAATCGCGCGCGCCCTGGCGACCCGCCCCGCATACATGCTGCTCGACGAGCCTTTCGCTGGCATCGATCCGATCGCCGTCGCCGACATCCAGCAACTGGTGCGCCATCTGACGGCGCGTGGCATCGGCGTGCTCATCACCGATCACAATGTCCGCGAGACGCTCGGCCTGATCGACCGCGCCTACATCATCCATGCCGGCCAGGTGTTGACTCATGGCCGGGCCGACGAAGTGGTCGCAAACCCGGATGTGCGGCGGCTTTATCTCGGTGAGGGGTTTACACTCTAAGCGTGAAAATTTCTGTCCAGACGCGGTTTTTGACGCGAGACAGAGCTTTTTCTTCGATTTCTCGTCGGAATACGCACGGACAGGCGAGTTTTGATCGCCGTCGCCTTGACAAGCAAAAGCCGGGCCAGTTTCTATGCCGAACTCCTTCCGGCAGTCCGGATGCGTAGACAGGGCATTTGAAACCGAACCATGGCGTTGGCGGCAAAACTACAGCTACGACAGTCCCAGTCGCTGGTGATGACGCCGCAACTCATGCAGTCGATACGGCTGCTGCAGTTCACCCACATCGAGCTGGAACGCTTCATCGACGACGAGATCGAGCGCAATCCTTTGCTCGAGCGCGCCGAGCCGCAGGACGATGCCGTCAGCGACCAGGCGCAGAAGATCGATGCCGCGCCGGAAACGGCCACCGCCGGCGACTGGTTCGAGAAGGAAACGGCGTGGACCGCCGAGGCGATCTCGGAAAAGCTCGATACTTCGCTGGAAAACCTGTTTCCCGACGACCCCGGCACCAGCGAGCGACTCGGTCCCGACCTGACGGCCCAGTGGAAATCGGCATCCGGCAACGGTTCCGCATCCTCTTCCGACGGTTTTGACGTCGGAGACATGGCGGCCGGAGCCATCACGCTGCGCGAGCATGTCGCCGAGCAGGTTGCGCTTGCCTTCGCCGACCCGGCAGCACGCCTGATCGCCAGCGAACTGGCCGACGGCCTTGACGAGGCCGGCTACATGCGCGCCGACATGGCTGAGATCGCCACCCGTCTCGGCACCGACAGAGCGGCGGTGGCGAATTCGCTCGCGGTCTGCCAGACATTCGAGCCCACCGGCCTCTTTGCCCGCGACCTTGCCGAATGCCTGTCGCTGCAGCTTGCCGTCCGCGACCGTCTCGACCCTGCGATGAAGACTTTGATTGCCAATCTCGAACTCTTGGCCCGGCGCGATTTCCAGACCCTGAAACGGATTTGTGGGGTCGATGAGGAGGATCTGCTCGACATGCTGGCCGAGATACGTGCGCTCGATCCGCGCCCGGGGATGGCGTTTTCGGGCGGCGCCAGCGACGCGATCATCGCCGATGTCGAAGTGCGTGCGGCCAATGACGGGAGCTGGGTGATCGAACTCAACCCCGAAACGCTGCCGCGCGTGCTGGTCGACCATATCTATTTCGCCCGGGTTTCGCCGCATGCGAAAAATCAGACGGAAAAGGATTTCCTGGCGGAATGCCTGCAAAACGCCAATTGGCTGACGCGCAGCCTCGATCAGCGGGCGAAGACTATCCTCAAGGTTGCCTCAGAAATCGTGCGCCAGCAGGACGCCTTCCTCGTCCATGGCGTGCGTCACCTGAGGCCGCTCAACCTGCGCACGGTGGCCGACGCCATCGGCATGCACGAATCGACCGTCAGCCGGGTCACCGCCAACAAATACATGCTGACGCCGCGCGGCGTGTTCGAACTGCGCTATTTCTTCACCGCCTCGATCGCCTCGTCGGGTGGCGGTGACGCGCATTCGTCTGAAGCGGTGCGCGACCGCATCAAGCAGTTGATCGACGAGGAGAAACCTGCCGACGTGCTTTCCGACGACGCCATTGTGGATATGTTGCGGGAAAGCGGCGTCGATATCGCCAGGCGCACGGTCGCCAAGTATCGGGAGGGCATGAATATTCCCTCGTCGGTGCAGCGGCGGCGTGAAAAACGCGCTTTGGCCAGCGCCGGACGTTGATCTCCGACGGAATTTCCTCAGCTTTCGCACTTCATTGACAAGCCGCAATGAAGTGGCTAGAAGCCCGCCCGCATGGGACGGGCTACTGCCCGCATGCGGATGGTCCGTCACGACGTTGGCCACGGGACGGTCAAGAAGGCGGCTTGTGATCAATCGGAAAAGTTCGGATTTAAAATCGGCGCAAGTGACGCCGCAAAGCTTGTGCGCTCAGACCACGGGTATAAACTCGTGACAGTTTGAAGCCTGAGCAAGGAAGGTCAGTATTCAGATGACGCTGCGCATATCAGGAAAACACATGGATATCGGCGATGCGTTCCGTACGCGCATCAACGACCGTGTCGGAGAAGTGATCGGGAAATATTTCGATCGGGGCTTTTCAGGGCAAATTGTAGTCGTCAAATCGGGGTCGCGCTACACGGCCGATTGCATGATCCGGCTGGATTCCGGCGCTTCGCTGCAGGCCACCGGTGAAGCGCAGGACCCGACGCTCGCTTTCGAGGCGGCGGCGGATCGCCTCGAGACCCGCCTTCGCCGCTACAAGCGTCGGCTGAAGTCACATAATTCAGGCAACGCCAATGGCGAACCCACCGACGTTGCCTATACGGTGATGGCGCCGCTTGCCGACGATGACGAGGAAATGCCGGAGAATTTCGCGCCAGCCATCGTCGCCGAATCAACCATGACGCTGCGGACCATGTCGGTGGCGTCAGCCGTGATCGAACTCGACACCAAGGACAGCCCGGTCCTCGTCTTCCGCAACGCCGGAAACGAGCATCTCAATATCGTCTATCGTCGGCCGGACGGAAACATCGGCTGGATCGACCCGTCTACGACCAAGGTCGCGCAGGGCTGACGGCCAAGGCCGCACTGGGCTGACGGCCAAGGCCGCACTGGGATAAGGCACCAGCCGCACGCGAGAGTGAGGGCTGGCGACGGCAGGCGAACAAGGGATTTCAAGTATGGACCTGAGCGATCTTATCAACGTTCCGGCAATCTTGCCGGCGTTGAAGGCGAACTCCAAGAAGCAACTGCTGCAAATGCTGTCCGAACGGGCGGCGGCAATTGCCGGCATTCCGGAACGGGAGGTGTTCGACACCATCCTGCAGCGTGAACGCCTGGGCTCGACCGGTGTCGGCAACGGCATTGCCATTCCGCATGGCAAGCTGGCCGGGGTGAAGCGGATCGCGGGGGTTTTCGCCCGGCTGGAGACGCCGGTCGATTTCGAGGCGCTGGACGACCAGCCGGTCGATCTGGTGTTCCTGCTTTTGGCGCCCGAAGGCGCCGGCGCCGACCATCTCAAGGCGCTGTCGCGCATCGCGCGGGTGCTGCGCGACGCCGACACGGTGGCCAAGATCAGGGGCACCCGCGACGCCGCCGCGATCCATGCGCTTTTATCGGATACACAAGCCTCGCACGCGGCCTGATTTTTTCGATCAGTTCGGTAAAAGGGCCGCCGCGAGCGGCCCTGTCCGTTCTAACCAGATCGCTGCGCCTATTGTTAGTGGATGGCGACTTAGTGGATTGCGACGGGGGTCAGATCGTTTTCCAGGGCGCCGGCCAGCGCCCGCTCGCGAGCGTCCGAAAGAAGGATCGGCTGGCCGTTGGCGGCAAACAGGGCCCAAAGTTCCAGCCCGGGCGCGATTTCGCCGAGGCCCGGGAAACGGCCGCGCAGATCGTCGCTCGAGATTTTCCTGAGATAGGCGACCGAGCCTTCGCCGAGATGGGCGAACTCGCCGCTGGTCATGATAAGGTTTTCGTCAGTTCTGGTCATTTAAGCCTCCGTGCAGCGAGGACCCCGTTCAAGGCCGCCTCGCATGAGAGCAATCGATAAAAATCAGTCTTTCACCGATATGTTTATTTTCCGTACCAGCCGTTCGGACTCGGGCCGATCGAGATCGATCGACAAAAGACCGTTCTTCAGCTCCGCCGCGATCACCCGCATGCCGTCGGCCAGCACGAAACAGCGCTGGAACTGGCGCGCGGCAATGCCGCGGTGCAGAAATTCGCGCTCGGTGTCATCGTTCTGACGGCCGCGCACGACCAACTGGTTCTCCTCCGTGGTCACATCGAGATCGTTTTCGGCGAAACCGGCGACAGCGAGTGTGATACGCAGCCTTTCGGCCTTGCCGTCGGCACCGCTGAGGCGCTCGATGTTGTAGGGAGGGTAGCTGTCACCTGACTTCGCCAGACGCTCCAGGGTCTTTTCCATGGCGTCGAAACCCAGGAGAAGCGGGCTGGAAAAAGGCGTCATTCGACTCATGTTACACTGTCCTCTCAAGAGCGACATAAAGCGGAAAAACCCGGATGGCATTTTTCCCGATGGTCTTGATATGGTCCGCCCGGCGGTCGAGTTCAAGCCGTCAAAAGCCCCGCCCAAAAAGACTCCCTAAACAAGGAATTGAAATGCCCCAATCCCGCAAGATCATCATCGACACGGATCCCGGCCAGGATGATGCCGTCGCCATATTGCTGGCGCTCGGCAGCGCCGAGCTGGAGATCGTCGGCATGACCGCCGTCGCCGGCAACGTGCCGCTGAGACTCACCGAAAAGAATGCACGCAAGATCTGCGAACTGGCCGGCCGGCCTGACATCAAGGTCTATGCCGGCGCCATCCGGCCGCTGGCGCGCGAACTGGTAACCGCCGAGGAGGTGCATGGCGAGACCGGGCTCAACGGACCGCAATTGCCCGAACCGACAATGGAGCTGCAGGACCAGTACGCAGTCGATTTCATCGTCGAGACGCTGATGAAGGAAGAGAGCGGCACGATCACCCTGTGCGCGCTCGGCCCGCTCACCAACATAGCGCTGGCGCTGATCCGCGAGCCGAAGATCGCGCCGCGCATCAAGGAAATCGTGCTGATGGGCGGCGGCTTCTTCGAAGGCGGCAACGTTACCCCGACCTCCGAATTCAACATCTATGTCGACCCGCATGCCGCCGATGTCGTATTCAAATCCGGCATTCCGATCGTCATGATGCCGCTCGACGTCACCCACAAGGCGCTGACCACCGCCAAGCGCACCCAAGCCTACCGCAAGCTCGGCACCAGGGTCGGCACGGCCACGGCGGAGATGCTGGAATTCTTCGAGCGATTCGACGAAGAGAAATACGGCACCGACGGCGGTCCGCTGCACGACCCTTGCGTCATCGCCTATCTGTTGAAACCCGAGCTGTTCAGGGGCCGCAACTGCAACGTCGCTGTGGAAACCGCCTCGGAACTCACCATGGGCATGACCGTGATCGACTGGTGGGGCGTGACCAAACGGCCGAGCAACGCCATGGTGATGCGCGACATCGACCACGATGCGTTGTTCGCGCTGCTGCTGGAAAGGCTGGGCCGGCTTTAGGGCTGCTTCCTTCTCCTCTTGTGGGGCCTTGTGGCCCGAAGGGCGGGCGAGGCCCGTGACTCGCCGCGGGCGGGGGATCTGCGTGCAGGGTGTTGGCCGGAGAGCTGTTGGTGCCAAGCTGGAACACCCTCATCCGGCCGCGGAGCCTGTTCTCGGGCTTGCCGGAGGCAAGACCCGTGGGCGGCCACCTTCTCCCACGAGGGGAAAAGGAAAAGAGTGCCGCTCACTTCGCCTTTGAAAATGCCAGCCACAGGCCGCCGCCGACAAGAAAACTGCCGCTTATCCGCGACAGCAGCTTGACGCGGCCGGCCGAAAGCAGGCGTCCGGCGCGGCCGGCGGCCAGCGCGTAGGTCGAATCCGATACGGCGGCGAAGATCATAGCGGTGAGGCCCATGACGCCGATCTGCAACCCATGGTTGCCGTCAGGGGCGATGAACTGCGGAAAGAAGGCGCCGAAGAACACCAGCGTCTTGGGATTGCTGATCGCCACCAGCAGGCCCTGCAGGAAGAAGCCGCCGCGCGGTGTCTTCGCCGATCCGTCGGCGTTCAGCTTGCCCTTGGAGCGGAACATCTGCACACCCATCCAGATCAGATAGGCGGCACCGATCAGCCTGACCCATTCGAACCAATGGCCCATTCCGGCGATCAGCGAGGTCAATCCGATGCCGACAATGGCGATCATGATCGCCAGTCCGGCCTGTGTGCCGGCGACGTTGGCGAGGCCGGCGCGAGAGCCATGGCGGATGCTGTTGGCGATGATCAGCGTGACCGTCGGTCCGGGTACCAGGATGATGACGAGGCAGGCGACGAGATAGGTGGCATAGAGTTCCAGCGACATGGTTTCCTCAACAGTATGCGGCGTTGCGACACGGCTGACCGCGATCAATGCATGACAGTAACGCGGCTGCAAGCCGGCAGGAGATGTCGCCGGCAACATTGACCTGGATTATTTTAGGCTCCAGCCAGCCACGGCAGCGTCGTCTCGTAGGCTGCCGCCGCTCTCAGCACGGCCATGTCGCCGCGCGGCCGCCCGATCAATTGCATGCCCATCGGCCTGCCGCTGCCATCGAAGCCGGCCGGTACACTGACCGCCGGGCAGCCGCCCAGCGTGGCGAGCGCTGACACCTGCATCCAGCGGTGATAGCTGTCCATGGCACGCCCGGCCACTTGGGTCGGCCAGTGGGTGAGCACATCGAAGGGAAAAACCTGGGCGGTTGGCAGCGCGATCAGGTCGAAGCGGTCGAAGAGCGACAGCAACGTTCGATGCCAGGACGAGCGCCTCACCGTGGCGGCGTGGATCTGCGGCGCCGTGAGTTGCAGCGCCTGTTCCACCTCCCACACGGCCTCCGGCTTCAGAAGAGTGCGTTTCATGGGATCGTCGTAATGCGCCTTGAGCGCACAACCGCTGCTCGCCTGGCGCAGCGTCACGAAGGCCTGCCACAGCGCTTCGAAATCGACATCCGGCACCAGCGCTTCGGTCTGAAAGGATGCCGCGGCGAACCGGCCGAGAGCGGCCTCGCAAAGACTAGGGATGCCGGGTTCGACCGGCAGATGACCACCGAGGTCGCCGAACCAGGCGATGCGGCCGCCGGCCGTGGGCGTTTGCAGCCCTTCGAGGAACGACCCAGGCTTATGATGCGAGAGCGGCGCGCGAGGGTCGTAGCCAGCCTGCTCGTCGAGCAGCAACGCCATGTCGCGCACGTTGCGGCCCATCGGCCCTTCGACGCCCATCTGGGCGTGGAAGACGTCAAGCTCGGGGCCGGCCGGGACAAGCCCCTGCGACGGACGGAAGCCATAGACGTTGTTGTAGGCGGCCGGGTTGCGCAGCGAGCCGCCAAAGTCGCTGCCGTCGGCGACAGGCACCATGTCGAGCGCCAGCGCGACCGCTGCGCCGCCGCTCGAACCGCCGGCGGTCAAGGCCGGGTCGAAAGCATTGCGTGTCGGGCCGAATACGGTGTTGTAGGTATTGGAGCCCAGGCCGAATTCGGGAACATTGGTCTTGCCGATGATGATGGCGCCGGCCTTGCGGATGCGCTCGACGAAATAATCGTCTTCCTGCGGCACGAAATCGGCAAAGATCGGCGAGCCGAAGCTGGTCCTGAGGCCCTTGGTCTGCGCGAGATCCTTGATGGCGATCGGCAGGCCGAACAGCGGTCCGGCATGCCCAGCATGCGCCAGATGGGCGTCTGCCCTGTCCGCCTCGCGCAAGATGTCGGCACGGTCGCGCAGCGAGACGATGGCATTGACCAGCGGGTTTACCGCGTCGATCCGGTCGAGGAATGCTGTCGCCACCTCGCTCACCGACAACTGCCGGCGCCGGATCGCCTCGGCAAGATCCACGGCGGACAGGCGGCAGAGATCGCCGGCGGGCGGCACGGCGTGTTTTGTGGCCGGACGCATGGCTCTCACCTGGTTAGCGGGTTTTGGAGCGCCGCCTCGACGTCCTTCGCTAGCGGGATCGCCGGCTGGGCGCCGGGCTTCAGGCAAGCGAGCGAACCAGCGGCTGCAGCACGGGCGAGCGCCTGATCGAGCGGCAGGCCCGATGACAGCCCGGCGGCGAAATAGCCGCAGAACGTGTCGCCGGCGCCGACCGTATCGACCGGAGTGATGTTCAACGCCGGAACCATCAGGAGATCGGCTGGCGTGGCGGCCAGAACGCCGTCACCGCCGAGCGTGACGACGATTGTGCGACCGGTCGTCCCGGCGAAATCGCGCATCCGCGCCGGGCGATCGCGGCCGCTCAGCGACAGCGCCTCGCCATAGAGGTCGAATTCGGTTTCGTTGGCGACGACATAGTCGGCCTTGCCGAGGAAGGCGGCCGCCTCTGCGCGGAACGGTGCCGTGTTGAGCACGGTAACCGCGCCTGCCGCCCGTGCTGCGTCCAGTGCTGCATCGACAGTCTGCAGCGGGATCTCCTGCTGCAGGAGCACGACATCGCCCTTCTTCATGAAAGCCTTGGAGAGGTCGCCTGTGACGACCGAATCATTGGCGCCCGGCACCACGGCAATGATGTTCTCACCGTCGTCGGCGACCATGATCAATGCCGTGCCGGTCGAAGCGAAGGTTTCACCGACACCGGACAGGTCGATCTTGCGGTCCCGCAACAGCGCCAGCGCTTCGTTGGCGAAATTGTCCTTGCCGACCGCGCCGACCATGCGCACCTTGGCGCCGGCGCGCGCGGCGGCCAGCGCCTGGTTGGCGCCCTTGCCGCCGGGTGCGGTGCTGAAGCCAGAACCCCGAACCGTCTCGCCCGGTGCGGGCAAGCGGTCGACATTGGCGATAAGGTCGAGGTTGATCGAGCCGACAACGATTATCAAGTGGTGCCTCCCTGCTGACTGCGGGAAGCTACTCCGTAAGGCCGCCGCTTGCCAGACCGCGCGATCTATTCGCGTCAGGTCTGAACGCGCTTCTCAGCGCAACTCCAGGCGTCGGCGCCGACATCGACAATTGGCGCGCGATTTCAGGATCCGACCTGTCCCGCTTCCCAGCCAAGGATGGCGCGTTTGCGCGTCAGGCCCCAGTGGTAGCCCGTGAGCGCGCCGGACTTGCCGAGAGCCCGGTGACACGGCACCACGAAGGACATCGGATTGGCGCCGACCGCGGCGCCCACCGCCCGGCTGGCGCTCGGTGCGCCGATGCCGGCGGCGATCGAGGAATAGGTGCAGGCCTTGCCCATCGGGATGCGCAGCAGGGCTTCCCAGACGCGGACCTGAAAGTCGGTGCCGATCAAGACGACGCGCAACGGCTGGTCGGCGCGCCACAGTGCCGGGTCGAAGATGCGCGCCGCATAGGGCGCCGTCGCGGCCATGTCCTCGATATAGTTTGCGTTCGGCCAGCGGCCGGACATGTCGGCGAAGGCCGCACGCTCGTCGCCGACATCGCTGAAGGCGAGGCCGGCAAGCCCACGGTCTGTGACCATGATCAGGGCGATGCCGAAAGGCGAGATATGATAGCCGTAGCGGATCGTCAGCCCGGCGCCGCGCGTCTTGTAGTCGCCCGGCGACATCGCTTCGTGGGTGACGAAAAGGTCGTGCAGCCGGCCGGGGCCTGACATGCCGACCTCGAAAGAGGCTTCGAGGAGCGGCATGCCGGAATCGAGCAGTTTGCGCGCGTGGTCGAGCGTGACCGCCTGCAGAAACGCCTTGGGCGACAGGCCGGCCCAGCGGGTGAAGAGCTTCTGCAACCCGGTCGGTGTCTCGCCGACTTCCTCCGCCAATATCTCGAGCGACGGCTGGTCACGATAGTCAAGGCTGATCTTCTCGATCGCGCGCCGAACAACTTCGTAGTCACCGCCTTCGGGTGTGATGTCTGTCTTCAGAATAGCTGTCTGTGCGTTCATCGGGCCATCTCCTTGATCGTGAATATCGTCCTTCGCTGCTCCGATCACCACCCGAAACTTGCCTTCTCGTCATGTGCATCCAGATAGATCTGGCTTCGAGGAAGGAGCCGACGAGGGGTGGCAAAAAGGTGCATTCCAGCAGGGAGAAGTAACGCTGCCGATTACCGTTTATGGCCGATTATCCGTTTATGAGGCACTGCAGAACCGGTTCGCGAACGAGGCGGTGCGCTCACATTCAGCGCGCTTTCGCGGTCGCCAGGGCGCGCGAAAAGGCTGACGCAAAGCTCTCGCGGTCGTCGGGATTGAGGAAGCCGCCGATCGGCACATTCTGGCCTTGTGCTTCCACCGCCATCCTGGTGATGCCGATTTCGGCGTGGCGGGCGACCGAAAAACGCGCCCAGAACGGGTTGAAGCGATGTGCTTCCGATTTGCCTGATGGCGCGGTCTTGCGGATGTCGAGGCTGGTGCGCGAGACCGACACTTCCTCGCGGGCGCGGGCGGCACGATAATTGGCGCGAAAGGCGATGTAGACGGCGATGACGTCGAGACCGAGGAAGCCGAACACCGGCCAGGCGCCGCGCGACAGGAAAAACGCTCCGGTGACCAACGAGCCGAACAGCAGGGCGCCCATCAGGATGGCAAAGCCGGTTTTGCCCAGCGAGCGATGCGGTATCAGCAACGCCTGGAAGAATGGCTCGTCGGCCTGAAATGAGGCGTTTGTGTCGCTCATGCGGGGATATTATAGGAAGGGGATGACGAGCCCCAAGTCCAAAAATTCCTCTACACCCAAAAATGAACTGCTCCCCGGCCGACGCGACGGCGCGAACGCCAAACCGCGTGCCCGGCCGGTGCGGTCCGATTCGCGCTACAGCCCGGCCGAAGTGCACGAGATTTTCCGACGCTTTTCCGTTCAGCGGCCCGAGCCGAAGGGCGAGCTCGAACACATCAACGCCTTCACGCTGCTGGTGGCGGTGGTGCTTTCGGCACAGGCGACCGATGTCGGGGTCAACAAGGCGACGCGGGCGCTGTTCAAGGTCGCCGACACGCCGCAAAAGATGCTGGCTCTCGGCGAAACCAAGGTCGGCGACTATATCCGCACCGTTGGGCTCTGGCGCAACAAGGCCAAGAACGTCATCGCGCTGTCGGAGGCGCTGATCCGCGATCATGGTGGCGAGGTGCCCGACGACCGCGATCAATTGGTCAAGCTGCCGGGCGTCGGGCGCAAGACCGCCAATGTCGTGCTCAACATGGCCTTCGGCCAGCACACCATGGCGGTCGACACGCATATCTTTCGCATCGGCAACCGGCTGCGGCTGGCGCCCGGCAAGACGCCGGAACAGGTCGAGCAGGGGCTGTTGAGGATCATTCCGGACGAATACATGCGCCATGCGCATCACTGGCTGATCCTGCATGGCCGCTATGTCTGCAAGGCGCGCAAACCGGATTGCCCGATCTGTGTCATCGCCGACATCTGCAAGGCCGAGGAGAAGACGAATGATGTTCCGGCGCCGCTGGTCGAAATTGCGCCGCTCGAACCGGTAAGCGAAATTCAGTAGCGTAGCCGCGCGCCATCGCCGCGGCGAAGACCGGGATCAGCAGGAAGATCAAGGCTTCGGCGCGGACATAAGTTCGAACGGATGCAAGTTGTGCCGCCGGCACTTGAAAGCCGGGACTGGCCGAGGCCTGCCTGCTCCAGGACGCAAAGCTGACCGTCGGGACGATCGACAGCAGGCCGACGGTGACGAAGGCCACCATCTTTGCCCAGAACGCCCAGTTGTAGACGTAGAATTCCCAACCCTTCAGGCCGTACATGACGCGTCCGATGCCGACAACGATGATCAGCATGGCGATGATGCCATAATGGCGATCGATGCCGACAAGCCGCCGAAGCGTCGCGGCGGGCAGATCGCCGCGGATCAGGACAAATTCGGCGCCGATGATGCCGGCCAGTGAAAACACCAGCAGATGATGAAAGATGGCAAGCAGAAGATCGGTGGTATCCATGCCCTTTTCCCTCCGTCGGACGGCACAGCGGACGCTGAATCAATTCATGCGAAGGGTAGCATCGTTCGGCAAGATTCCCATGCCGGAGCTGGAGTTCGCGACTACGTTGACGCCAAATCCTGACAGCCTAAATTTTGACCATGTCCAGACTGAAACGCGCCTTGAACCCAATGCCGGACGACATCCGAACCGCTTTGACAAAGCAGGGTTTGATGGCGGCTTATGATGACAGACCGGATTATCAGAAGAACGACTATCTCGGCTGGATCGCTCGTGCCAAACGCCCCGAGACAAGACACAAGCGGCTCGACCAGATGCTGGACGAATTGAAGCGTGGCGGCGTCTACATGAACATGCCGTGGCGCGGCTGAAATCGCGCTTGTCAGGTCACAGTTTCCCGCGGTCGAAGCGCCTCGACCTCGTTTCTCGCGCTGGAAGATGATCTGCCCTGTCCTGGCTCTTGTTGGACATTTGGGCGACATGCATGAGGCACCGGCAAAGAAACACTTTGAATTTGCGCATGATCGTTTCGGAGGCGGTTTTTCGGCGATCATGCGCCGCGAGGCAGAGTTATGGGAAATCCAGGAGCAGCCAGTGCACCGGTCATCGAGACGAAGCGAACCATCTTGCGGCCACACCAGCTCGATGATTTCGATGCCTATGTTGCCATGTGGGCCGATCCGGACGTCACCCGCTTCATCGGCGGCAAGCCGCGCACGCGCGAGGAAAGCTGGATGCGCTTCCTGCGTCATGCCGGCCTGTGGTCGCTGCTGGGCTACGGCTTCTGGGCGATCGAGGACAAGGCATCCGGCCGTTTCATCGGCGAGGCCGGTTTCCACGATCTGAAGCGCGACATGGTGCCGTCGATCGAAGGCGTTCCTGAAGCCGGTTGGGCGCTGGCCCCGAGCGCACATGGCCAAGGGTTCGCCAGCGAAGTCGTCGGACGGGCTCTCGCCTGGGGCGACGAGGCATTCGGGCGTGCAAGGACTGTCTGCATCATCGATCCGGAAAATTCCGCTTCGCTGAGCGTCGCGGCCAAATGCGGCTACAGCGAAGTGTTGCGGACCACCTATCACGACGACGCGACGATCCTGCTGGAACGGCAGCCCTAGGGGGTTGCGGCCTGTCATCCGGTGGTTCTGATCGGGCCGAATCGAGGCTTTCTAGGCCTGCCGCTTCAGCACCGGGCCTTCCGCTTCGGCCTTTAGGGCCGCCTGTTCGAGCATCGAGGCGTCTTCGCCGAAAGCGCGGGTGGCGCGCGCGGCCGCCTCGATCAGCGGATTTTTCATGCGCTGCAGAAAGGCCGCGTCGACGCGCGTGCTCGGGCCGGACAGCGTCAACGCACCGAGCAGGATGTGCCCCGGCCCGAACACTGGTGCCGAGACGCCCGCCGTCTCGGGGTCGCGATCGCCGACCGACAAACAATGGTAGGTTTTGCGGATCGTCTCGTATGGTTCGCCCTGCTGACCGGAAAACGCCGCAAGCACGCGGCCGCCTGTGCCGGCCAGCAGGGGCAGCACGTCGCCTTCCCGGATGGTGTAGCGGATGGGATGCTTGGACTCGACGCGGTAAAGACAGGTGCGCACGTCGCCCGAACGGACATAGAAAGCGACGCTTTCCCAGCTTCGCTCGGCCAGATCGCGCATGATCGGCAGCAGGATGTCGATCGCCACCACCGAACGCTGGTATAGGGCACCCAGCCGAAAGGTGGCAGGGCCGACACGGTAGCGGCCGTCGTCGAGGCGCT
Organism: Mesorhizobium sp. WSM4846; assembly: GCF_055811415.1. Taxonomy (NCBI): domain Bacteria; kingdom Pseudomonadati; phylum Pseudomonadota; class Alphaproteobacteria; order Hyphomicrobiales; family Phyllobacteriaceae; genus Mesorhizobium; species Mesorhizobium sp. WSM4846. The sequence goes on along the minus strand of NZ_JBVVPZ010000008.1, from coordinate 63,653 downwards.
CCAGCAATTGCCCGCGCAGCAACGAGTTCGCCAGCCTCAGGATCGTGCTCTTGTAGAGGCCGGTGCGCGCCGCGATTTCGGCCAGGCTGAGCGAGTGCTCGGCAGCAGCGAAAGCGTCGAGGATGGCGATCGCACGATCGAGCGCGGCAACGCCGTTGGTCGACGCAGGCTTGGATTGTGTTACGGTTGTCCGCTTGACCACGTCGTTCCGTTCCCAGTTGGACAGAAGGGCCGATCGGAACAATTGTGCCGCATCCGGGCAGTTCTGTCTAGCAGAATGCCATTCCGGTTGACAGAACGATGCAAAGACTGCATGAATTTTTGTCGAGCGGGTCTGAATTCAGGCTACGTTGCTGGCAGGCACCGGAGGAGGTGTCGTGATTGGAGGAACCCCATGCTGAACAGACGCAGATTTTTAACGAGCACCGCCGCTGCCGGCGCCGCCGGTTTCGCAGCGTTGCATCTCTCGCCCGCTTTCGCGCAGGACGCACCGCAGATCCAGATCTTTGTGCCGGCAGCGCCCGGCGGCGGCTGGGACCAGACGGCGCGCACGATGGACCAGGTGCTGCGCAGTGAGAAGCTGATCTCCGGTTCGCAGATCACCAATGTCGGCGGCGCCGGCGGCACAGTCGGCCTGCCGCAATTCATCAGCCAGTGGAACGGCAAGGGCAATTCGCTGATGGTTGCCGGCATGGTCATGGTTGGCGCCATCATCGCCAACAAATCGGCCAATAATCTCACCGAGGTCACGCCGATCGCCCGCCTCACCGGCGAATTCGAGGCGCTGGTGGTGCCGGCGGCTTCGCCGTTCAAGACAGCAGCGGATTTCGTCGCCGCCCTCAAGGCCGATCCGACCAAAGTGCCGGTGGCTGGCGGTTCGGCCGGCGGCTCGGACCACATATTGTTCGGCCTTATCGCCAAGACGGCCGGTGTTCCGGCAGCCAACCTCTCCTACGTGCCGTTCGCCGGCGGCGGCGAGGCATTGTCGGCGCTTCTCGGCAACCAGGTCGCGGCCGGCATCTCCGGCTACGGCGAGTTCTCCGAACAGGTCAAGGCAGGCGCGCTTCGGCTGCTTGCCATTTCCGCGGACAAGCGCCAGGAAGGCATCGACGCACCGACGATGAAGGAAGCCGGCATCGATGTTGAACTGTTCAACTGGCGCGGCGTCTTCGCACCGCCGGGCGTTTCCGACGCCGACAAGGCGGCGATGATCACGCTGGTCGAGACGATGGCCAAAAGTGAAGCCTGGGCCACCGAATGCAAAAACCGCAACTGGACGCAGATCCTGCTCACCGGCGACGACTACGCGAAATTTCTCACCGAAGACACGGCTAGGATCGCAGCCATCCTCAAGGACCTCGGCCTTGCCTGATGTCCCCGGAGAGGGGCGGTCTGCACTGCCCCTTTCCGATGTTCGCCAGCCGCATGGACATACGATCCGGCGCGAGTGAAACTGCGATGAGGTCGGCCGTGGGAGACCGGCTATCCAGGGAGGACGATCATGAGCACCAGCGACCAGCAGGCGGCGCGGCCGCGCCTTGCCGTGCCCGAATTGCTGATCGGCATCGGGCTTCTTGCCTGCGCCGGCGCAGTGGCCTGGCAGACTCTGTCGATTCCGGTGTCGCCGCTCTACTCCAAGGTCGGCCCGACCGTCTTCCCCTACATCACCATGGTCGGCATGACGGTCCTTTCCCTGCTGCTGATCGTCGCCGCTCTGCGGGGCGGCTGGCAGCCGGAGGAAGAAAAGGAAACCCCGACCGACTGGAAGGCGATGGGCATCGTCGCCGTCGGACTGGTCGCGAATCTTGTTCTGATCCAGCCGCTTGGCTTCACCGCAGCCTCGGTGATCATGTTCGTTCTCATCTGCCACGGATTCGGCAGCAGACATCCGCTGCGTGACGTGCTGCTTGGCCTGATCCTGGCGCTTGCCGCCTATTTCGGCTTCGCCAGGGCGCTCGGCGTCAACATCGGCGCCGGCTTCATCGAGAACCAGCTGAACACGGGCCTCGATTCCATTATCCGTATGTTGAGAGGCTGAAGCCATGGAAACGCTTGGCCATCTCGCGCACGGATTTTCGGTCGCCTTTACGCCGGTCAATCTCATGTGGTGCCTGCTCGGCACGACACTGGGGACAGCGATCGGCGTGCTGCCAGGCCTCGGACCTGCGCTGACCATCGCCCTGCTTTTGCCGATCACCTACCAGGTGGCGCCGGAAGCGTCCTTCATCCTGTTTGCCGGCATCTATTACGGCGCCATGTATGGCGGTTCGACGACATCGATCCTGCTCAACACTCCGGGTGAAAGCGCGACCATCGTCACTGCGCTGGAAGGCAACAGGATGGCCCGTTCCGGCCGCGGCGGCGCTGCACTTGCCACCTCGGCGATCGGCTCCTTTGTCGCCGGCACACTCGGCACGCTGGGGGTCGCCTTCCTGGCCCCGGTCGTCGTCAAATTCGCGCTGTCCTTCGGCCCGGCCGAATATTTCTCGCTGATGGTGCTGGCCTTCATCACGGTTTCGGCGGTGCTCGGCTCGTCGTCGGTGCGTGGCCTGACCAGCCTGTTCATCGGTTTCGTCATCGGCATGATCGGCGTCGACCTGCAGACCGGGCAACCGCGCTTCACCTTCGGCATGAGCCAATTGCTCGATGGCGTCGACGTGATCGTCGTCGCGGTCGGCCTCTTTGCGGTCGGCGAGACGTTCTACATGGCCTCGCGCCGCTATGCCGGCAAGGACGAGATCGTGCCGCTGAAGGGCTCGCTCTACATGACGGCGGCCGAATGGGCACGCTCGTGGAAGGCTTGGCTGCGCGGCGCCCTGCTCGGCTTCCCGATCGGCGCGCTGCCGGCCGGCGGCGCCGAAATCCCGACCTTTCTGTCCTATGCAATCGAGAAAAAGCTCTCCAAACACAAGGAGGAGTTCGGCACGGTCGGCGCCATCGAAGGCGTTGCCGGGCCGGAAGCCGCCAACAACGCATCGGCCGCCGGCGTGCTGGTGCCGATGCTGACGCTTGGGTTGCCGACCTCGGCGACGGCCGCGATCATGCTGTCGGCCTTCCAAAGCTATGGCATCAATCCCGGGCCGATGCTGTTCATGACGCAGGCCAATCTGGTCTGGGGGCTGATCGCCAGCCTGTTCATCGCCAACATCATTCTCGTCATCCTCAACCTGCCGCTGATCGGGTTGTGGGTGCGGCTGCTGAAAATCCCGGCGCCGCAGCTCTATGCCGGCATCCTGGTGTTCGCCACGGTCGGCACCTACGGTATTTCTCAGTCGCCGACCGATCTCGTCATCCTCTATTTGCTCGGCGCGGCCGGGTTCCTGATGCGGCGCTTCGATTTCCCTACGGCGCCGGTCATCATCGGCATGATCCTGTGGCCGCTTGCCGAAACACAGTTCCGCCGCGCGATGACCATCTCGAACGGCGACTGGTCGGTGTTCTACAAACATCCGCTGTCGCTGACGCTGCTGACGCTGGCGTTCATCGGGCTGATTGGGCCGCATATCTACGCTTACATCGAACGCCGGCGCATGCGTGGACCGGAACACGTGCCGGGCGATGCCTGACCTGTTTGTGACATCATGACCGATCTGCTGTCCGGCATCCGCGTCCTCGACCTGACCAACGTTCTGGCTGGCCCCTACTGTGCCTATCAGCTGGCGCTGCTCGGGGCCGATGTGATCAAGGTCGAGGCGCCGCAAGGCGGCGATCTGGCGCGCCAGCTCGGCGGCTCGCCGGAACTCAACAGCACCGGCATGGGCGCTTCGTTCTTGGCGCAGAACGCCGGCAAACGATCGGTGGTGCTCGATCTCAAGAAAGAGGCCGATCGCGAACGGTTCCTCGATCTGGTCGCCTCCGCCGACGCGCTGGTCGAGAATTTCCGCCCCGGCGTGATGGATCGGCTGGGGCTCGGCTATGCCAGGCTGAAAGAGGTCCGCCCCAGTCTTGCCTATTGCGCGATTTCGGGCTTCGGCCAGACCGGGCCGATGCGCGATAATCCGGCCTACGACCAGATCATCCAGGGTCTTTCGGGCATCATGAGCATCACCGGCACAGCGCAGACCGCGCCGCTGCGTGTCGGATACCCCGTCGCCGACACGCTGGGTGGGCTGGTCGGGGCGTTCGCCATCACGGCGGCACTTGTGAAGCAGAAGACGACAGGCGAGGGCGCTTTCCTCGACGTGTCGATGCTCGAATGCACGCTTTCCGCGCTGGGCTGGCCGGTCTCCAACTATCTGACGGCTGGCGTCGAGCCGCAGCCGATGGGCAACGAGAACATGACGGCGGCACCTTCCGGCACGTTTCGCACCGGCGACGGTCTGCTCAACATCGCCGCCAACAAGCAGGAGCAGTTCGTCACGCTCTGCCGGCTGGTCGGGCTGCCGGAGCTGGCGTCGGACCCGCGCTTTGCCGAGCGCGAGACGCGCAAGCGCAACCGCATCGCCTTGAAGGCGCTGATCGAGGATGCCCTGGCGAACAGCTCGGCCGCGGCCTGGGAGGAGACGCTCAATCGCGCAGGCGTGCCGGCGGGCAGGGTGCTGACGATCCCGCAGGTGCTGGCCGAGCAGCAAGTGATCGAGCGCGACATGACCACCCGTTTCGATAGCATGCCGAACATCGACCGACCGCTGACCGTCGTGCGCGGCGGGTTCATGGTCGATGGTGCAGCACCATTGCCGACCAAGCCGCCGCCGGCGCTGGGCGAGCATATGGACGAGGTGTTTGCCAGTCTGCCGCCGCGCGTCAAGAAAAGGGCGCAGGCATGAGCGACGCGAGAACATGAGCAACGTTGAGAAAAAAACCGGCCGCGAGCGCGGTGAGGAATGGTGGCAGACCGATATCATCGAAATGCGCCCTGGCGTGATCCGGCTGCGTGGCTATGAGATCCAGGACCTGATCGGCCGCGTCAGCTTTCCGGCGATGATCTGGCTGATGCTGCGCGGCGAACTGCCTGGCGAGGAGCAGGCGGCGCTGCTCGGTATCGCGCTGGGGGCGGCCGTCGACCACGGGCCGCAGGCGCCGTCGATCGCCATTGCCCGCATGGCGGCCACCTGCGGCGTCGGCATCAACAGCGCCATGGCTTCAGCCATCAATGTGCTTGGCGACGTGCATGGCGGCGCCGGCGAGCAGGCGCTTGCCTTCTACGGCGACATCGCCGCGGCACTGGACGCAGGCGTGACGCTTGCCGATGCCGTCGCGTCGCGGCTCGATCGCTTCTTCGCCGAGGAAAAATCCTATGTGCCGGGGCTCGGCCATCGCTTCCACCCGGTCGATCCGCGGGCGCCGCGTCTCATCGAGCTGACCCGCGATTTTGCCGCGCGCGGCGTCGTCAGCGGACGTTTCGCCGACATCGCCGAGGCTGTTGAGGCCGAGGTCGCGCGGCGCAAGGGCAAGAAGATCCCGCTCAACATCGACGGCGCCACCGCCGTCATCTATGGCGAGCTCGGCTTTCCGCCGCCGCTGACACGTGGCCTTTTCGTGCTGTCGCGCTCGGTCGGCATCTTGGCGCATGCGTGGGAACAGTCGCAACAGAGCGACCGCAACAAAGGACCACTGCCGCGCGAATGGTTGTGGGCCTATACCGGCACGCCGGTCCGGTCTTTCCCTCAGGGAGAGGACGACGCCAAATGAGACCTTGGTTCAAGTTCGCCAGCGGGCGCTGGCTGGGGAATTTTCAAGTTCTTCAGCAGCGTTGAAAGTTCGGGCTCGTCGATAAGCACGGCTGCGTCTTCCGGCGCCAGCCATGCCCGCTGCCGCCTTTTGGCTTCCTGCCAGTTGGCCAGTTCCTCCGTCACCGCCAGCAGGTAGACGGTGACGTCGACGCGGACGAAGCGGTTCGTCAGCCGCTTCCAGTAGGAATAGGTGCCGGCCGGCTGCTTCAGCGTCTTGCCGAGGACGCCGGCTTCCTCCCGCGCTTCGATGGTGGCTGCCTTGCGCCCACTCTTGCCCTTCATCGGCCAGCCCTTGGGCACGATAAAGCGCCTTGTCGATATCGAGGTGACCAGCATCACCTCGACGCCGCCATGTCTGCCCAGCCGAAAGGGAATTGCCGCGACCTGGCGGATCCGCTCGCCCTTCCTCGCCTTGCGCACGACCTTCTTCTTGGTGGCTGCCATTGCCGACGATCCAATCAGGGCAGTGCCCAAGCGCAAAGGCACGTTGCGAAATCAAAACCGCCTTTGCTGCTACTTTAAGTAGAGCGGCGTTCAAGCATATCAGCTAAATAAATGAAAACGCCGGGCCATCAGCGGCAGACGCTGATGAAGCGGCTGCCCGATCGCCGCAACTGGCAAGTAGGCGCCATCTGCGGCACATCTGGCCGTTGCGGCACGACCACGCGATCCTGGGCACGGAACTGCTGTTGCTGCTGCTGAAATTGCTGCCGTCGCAGCCTGTTCTCCAGCATCTGCAATTCGCCTTGCAGGACCACGGTATTGCGATTGGCGGGAGCGACGTTCTGCGCGGAGACAGCCGCGCCCGACAGCATCGCTGTTGCCAGGGTTGCCCACATCAAGATCGTCGAAAGGCGAAGCGGCGACATCCATCCATTCCCTTACGAAACAGAACCTTGCGATTATATAGGGCGTTTGTCTGATGATGCCATGGATTAAAACCCCACGCCGGAGCGGAATTGGCTGACTAGCCAGTCAGGGCGCAAAGCCCGTCGACCGATGTGTGCTGGCAAAGGGCACCAATACGAGGCCGACGACAAGAAGCTGGAGGGCATCCTGCAGTTCCATGCCTTTCAGGCCTGGATTGGATAATTTGAACCGCAACGTCGCACAGTTGAAAATCGCGGCACGGGCGGCGCTGCGTTCCCCGGAGCCTTTGGCCACGGCACGGCGATAGCCCAGCTGCGCGACTATTCGCGGAATGCGCGGCTGATCTGGTCGGTCAATGGCTTCATCAGAAACGAGATGACGGTGCGATCGGTCGTGCGCATGAACGCCTCCACCGGCATGCCCGGCTTGAGGCTTTCCGGATCCAACGAGCCAAGCTTGCCTTCGTCAAGCCTGATCCGCACGCTGTAGTAGGATAGTCCGTTCCGCTCGTCTTCGACGAGGTCGGGAGAAACCGTTGCTACATGTCCTTCGATTTCCGGCGTGACCTGCTGGCTGAACGCCGACAGCCGCAGATGGACAAGCTGGCCGGGCTGGACCTGATCGATGTCTTGAGGCGCGATGCGTGCGTCCACAGTCAATTCGTCAGCGGTCGGGACAATCATCATAATTGGCTCGCCGGTCGTGACGACGCCGCCGACCGTATGGATCGCAAGCTGATGCACCCGTCTGTTCTGGGGTGAACGAATATCGGTCTGTCTAAGCAATTCCTCCGCGGCGATCTTTCGCTCTGCCAATTCTGTGGTTCGAGCCTCCGTTTCGCGTAATTCTTTCGCGACCTCGCTGCGCCAATCCTGCTGGATCTGGATGATGGCCATTTCTGTTTCGCTGATTCTGCCGTTCGCTTCGGCTATCGCAGCGACGAGTTGGCCGCGCCCTCCCTCGATCTGAGCCTCGCCCCGCTCCAGGTCCAGGAGTCGCGACCGCTGGACGAGTTTCTTTTCCCAAAGGCCCCTGACGCCCTTGATCTCGTCGCGGACCAACGCAATCTCGTGCTCCTTGGCCGCCCTTTGTGCCTCGAGGCCCGCTATCTCCTCCTTGAGCTGGCTCACCCGTTGCCTGCGTTGCTCGATTTGGGCACGGTAAGCTCCCCGTCGCAAAGCGAAAAGTTTCTGCTCCCCGCCGATCACACGCGCCACATGTCCAACAGAGGAGCGGCTGGTGAGATCCTCGGAAAAGGCTATCGCCTCGGCATCCTCACGCTCCGCTGTGAGGCGTGCCTCCCGCGCCGAGAGTTCGTCCAGGGTATTGGTTATGACGGCGAGATTGGCGCGTGTAAGCGTGTCGTCGAGACGGAGCAAAATATCGCCTGCTCTGACTTCATCGCCGTTGCGCACGTTGATCTCACCCACAACGCCGCCGCTTGGATGCTGAACCGCCTTGACGTTGGATTCCACTGCGATATGGCCGGTAGCGATGACGGCGCCTGACAATTCCGTCGTTGCGGCCCATGCACCAAGGCCGCCGACAAGCAGCGCCACGGTTGCGGCGCCAAGAAGCATATACCGGCGAAGGGATAAGTCGTTCTGCGTCGGCTGCGATCGCACATCGGTAGGGAGGTTAGCCCGAACGAACAGCAGCCCGCCGATTTTGCCCTTCACGCCGGCCAGATGGCTCGCTCCGGCACGAATATGCGGAATCATATACGCCGTTACGCGCGCCAAAGAACGATCGATCATGAAATAACGTCATCCTGATGCCTTTGCCTCCGGGGCAACTGCTTGAAGCGTTCCCACGGAGGCACTCCGCGTCGTGCCCCGGACGACCAGATCCCTCGCCCCAAATGCGTGCTGACGGCCGGAGTCGAGAACAAGTAAAAGGTCCACTGCCGCCAGGGCGCTTGGACGATGGGCGATTACGACAACCGCGCCGTGCCGCTGTTTGACTGCAAGGATCGCCTGGGTCAAAGCCTGCTCGCCTCCAGCGTCCAGATTCGAGTTCGGTTCATCCAAAACAACGAGGAAAGGATCACCATAAAGCGCGCGGGCCAGTCCGATGCGCTGCCGCTGTCCTGCTGAAAGCGATGCGCCGCCCTCGCCGATCTCGGTCTGATATCCGCGAGGCAAGCGCAGGATCATTTCGTGCATGCCCGCGGTCTTGGCCGCCGCGATAATGGTTGCCGGATCCGGAGAAGGATCAAAGCGGGCAATGTTTTGAGCAATGGTGCCTGCGAAAAGTTCGACATCTTGCGGCAGATACCCGATGTGCCGCCCCAGTGCCTCAGCCGGCCACTGTTCGATGGCGGCGCCGTCCAGGCGGATTTTGCCGCGCGCTGCCGGCCAGACGCCGACGAGCGCCCGCGCCAGTGACGATTTGCCCGATGCACTCGGACCGATGACACCGAGCGCGGAGCCGGCGCTCAGCGAAAACGTAATGTCCTGTACAACAAAACGGCGCTCGCCTGGCGGAACGACGCCGATCCCTTCAACCGAGAGTTCGGTCCGCGGCGGCGGCAGCTGCAAGCGATCCTCTGTGGCGGGGAACTCCCTGAAAAGTTCGCTCAGCCGATGCCAGCCTTGTCTAGCGGCAAGAAAGTTCTTCCAGTGCGCAATTGCGAGTTCGACTGGCGCCAGCGCTCGCGCGGTGAGAATAGAACTTGCGATGATAATGCCAGGCGTGGCTTCCTGGCCGATCACCAAATACGCTCCGATCGCGAGAACGACTGATTGCAGCAGCATCCTAAAGCCGCGGGAGAGCGCGCCGAATGAACCCGTGACATCGCTGGCGCGCATCTGCGCCTGCCTGTATTTGCCGTTTGCTTCCGCCCAGCGCGAGGCCATAGTGGATCTCATGCCCATCGCTTCGAGCACCTCGGCATTGCGGATGCTTGCCAGTGCGATATTGCTGCGCGCTCCGGCATATCCAGACATTTCGGTTGCTGGACGGCGGACCGTTTTCTCCGTGAGCACGGTCAATGCCAAAAGCAGGATCGCCCCAATCAGCGCAGCCAGGCCGAGCCAAGGATGGAAGGCAAAACAGAGCGCGAGATAAAGCGGCATCCACGGCAGGTCGAAAAGAGTGGCGGGACCACCGCTGGCCAGGAAACCGCCGATTTGATCGAGATCGCGCACCGGCTGCATGCCCTCGCCCGAACGGCCTCTGGCCAAGGGCAATTGCGACATCACGCGGTAGGTCCGCTCACTCAGGCGCTCGTCGAGTCCGCTGCCGATACGCGCCAGCACCCGGCCGCGGATCGCGTCGAGTGCACTTTGAAAAACATATAGAATCGAAATCAGCAGGACCAGAGCCACCAGCGTCGGCACGCTACGGCTGGGCAGGACCCTGTCGTAGACCTGCAGCATAAACACCGAGCCGGACAACATCAGCACGTTGATAAGGCCGCTGAAAGCCGCCACCGCCAAAAAGGCGCGCCGGAAATGCGCCAGGCAGGCAGCCAATTCGGACTTCGCCCTCGGCGGGCGGAGCTTCTCTGAACCAGATTGTGACATTGATGTCCCCTCGATCAACCGCATGCGTCAGCAGGCGATGCGGGCCCATAACTGCAGGCCCGCATCGTCCGGCATTGGCTACGCGGCCTGATCGGCGATCACGCTGTTGTTATGCGCAGACAGTTGCTCGATGAGTTTCGCAGCCAGCGCGTCGGCATCGCCCGCTTGCGTATGTGCATACTCTGCCCAATCAAAAGCCGGTCTCGGATCGCCCGCATTTGCTAGCGCGGTCGACGCATTGTCCCGGACCTGCTCGATAGCGTCGTCGAGTTGGCCCCGAGCGTTCCCGAGTTGTGGAAACACGATGTTATCGCCGTCAAGCGCCACCTGTGCAACACTCTCCTTAGCCGTGCCAGGCGTTCCTTCAGCCTCCTCATGTTCGGCCAGGGTCTGGTCAGACCGGAAGTTTACGCCCTGTTTGCCGAAGAAGGTTGCAAGCCACTGGGAGCCAGAATTCGGCTGCCCAGAATCCGGCGGCGTTGTCGGGGCCGGTTCAGCTTGCGCCGTTGGTGTCGGGGCCGGCTCAGCTTGCGCCGTTGGCGTTGGTTCCTGCTGCGGCGCCGGATCGGAAACTGCCGCCGGTTCATCCTGAACGGCAGCGACGGCTCCCTGCTTCGGATCGACGAGATCGAGTTTGACGTTCTTGCTCCCGACAGAGACGGTGCGCGTCGAAGCTTCGATGCCCGCCCCCGAGAAGGTTACTGTGTAGGTGCCGGGCTTGAGCGCGAGGTCGTAGCCGCCGGCGCCCATGGTCTTCGTCGTAAACGTCGCGCCCGTCGAACTCTTCGCTGTGATGGTGAGACCGGATAGACCTTCACCGGGATCGTAGAACCTATCCCCGTCCTTGTCGTCGATCGCCACACCGGTCAGGAACAGGTCTGATCCGGTCTTGGCGAAATTCTCCGCCACGAAACCGCTGGAGCGCCCCCGGTAATCGCCAACCTCGAATCCAAGACCTACCTCGCGGAAGTTCCCGTTGAGGATGTTGGCACGATGACCCGGGGAGTTCATCAGGTTGTTGTGCAGGAGCAGAATCTCGTCATTGTAGCCCGTCGGTGACCTGGTCGTAGCCCATGCGATGTTCTCTCCTGTCGCCCAGGAGCCCGTTAGGGTGTAGCCGGCAGCCTTCATACGCTGGGTGGGCGAGGACCCTCCCGACCCCGTGTGAGAAAAGGTGTCGGTTGCAAGCATCCATCTGCTGTGCCCCTCAGCCGCCTCGCTGAGATCATTATCGAAGGCCAGCGGCTGCACTCCGGCCTTAGCCCTCTCCGCGTTGATAAGTTCAAGTAGATATTGTTCATGTGCGCTATGTTGCGGCATTAGATCGTCGCTCCACTGTTTCGTTTTTGGACGGTCCCGCCAAGCTGTAGAATTTCCCAATCACGCTTGGTAAAATCCGACTGTGGCTAACCTGCGGCAAGCAGCTGTTAACCATGATTTTGTTAAAGAGAATTTGTGGGGATGCGATAACACAAAATTTCACATTGTAATGCAACCAGCAAGTGTGACATTCAATTATGCGGGTTCTCGCGATGCGCGACGTGCGCGCCAGGCCGTGACGCGGCTGGAAAGGATGACGACGGGAACATCCAGGCCGTCGTCCCGCCATTTGCGCAGCAATTCGTGACCGCCCATGCCGGGGAGGCCGAGATCGAGCAGGATCAGGTCCGGCTTTTCCGTCTCCACGAGTTCGATCGCCGTCTTGGCGTTCGGCGCCTCGCTGATCGCATAGCCCTGGCTGCCAAGAACGTGTCGAAAACGCGCTCCAGATCGGCGCGCGGAATGCCCGGCCCCTCGTCCAATAATGGCGACCGAGATGTGTCCTTCCCGACTGAATATGGATCCAAACCCCATAAAGGTTCGAGACGTGGCGAAGAGGAAAGAAATAAGAATCCTATAAAGGATTTGCCGTCGCGGCTCTCAGCGCGGCGCTCAAAGACAAGGCGTGCGGCGGGGCGAAGCCGCCGAAAATCAGCGATTTCGCGTATAGATCACGGCATAGTCGTCCGCATACGCCCGCTTCCATCCGAGTTCATCGAAGAAGAGGATGGGGCTGTCGTCCAGCGTGCGAATGGCTGGCGGGTGCGAAGCTGATGCGGGAACCAGAGCGGACACGCTCCGCCACTTGGCTGCTCAGCCTTCGGCCTTGAAGTTCTTGGCTTCCTTCTCGACCTTGGCGCTGTCCTTGCCGTGCTTGCGCATCAGATCCTTCGCCTGGTTGGGCGAAACGTCGGTGGTCTCGGCCAGGCGCAGGGCCTCCTTGTCGTCCGGTTCGCGTTTCTTCCGATCGGCCATTGCGGTCCGTTTTTCAGCCATCACAATGCCTTTATGCTCTTGGCGATTTCGTTCAGAACCTTGCGGTCGGTGCCGTGGCGCTTGATCAACGTGCGAGCCTGGTCGGGAGTGATGCCGGCTTCCTCGGCGAGATGCCTCACCTCATAGTCTTCATCGCCGGCTACTTGTGAGCGATCGCGGTTGTCGGTCTTGGTCTTGTCGTCGGGCATGGCAGTTCACTCCTCGCTTAGACCTGGAGCATAACGGCGGAGATTTCGTGAGGTTCCTTAATGCATGTCGCCCAAAAGTGCGCAGCGGTTTTGGGACAACGACAGCATAAACAGCAGCAATGCATGTCGCCCAAACGTGCGCAGCGGTTTTGGGACAACGACATGCATAAACAGGAGCAATGCATGTCGCCCAAAGCTGCGCAGCGGTCTTGGGCAACGACATCCCTAAAAACAAGAACCAAAAGCACGTGGCATCGAGCTCTTCAGACGTGACGCGCTTTAATGCCGGCCTTCGCGCACAAACACATGGGCTTCCTTGGCGGCCGCCGTGAATGCCCGCCGCGCAGTGCCAACCGCCCGCCGCTGCTCCATCGCATCCATCATGGCTTTCAAGGCCGCGCGATATTTCGGCCCGCGCTTTTCGTCTGGCCATTTGTCGACCAGAAGCGAGGCCGCCTGGACCGTCCTCGTCACAGAAAGCCGGCGTCCGGTCCGTTCGCTCTCGATCGTCACCGGAACGTCGAACTGTTCATCACGCATTGCCGCCACTCCTCGACCCCAAGGACAGCAACGGCGAAGCCGGATTATTCGTTCCGACAGCGAATGGCGCGATCCATCCCGGTCACAATTCATGGTTACTGAGTGGCTTATGTCGCCAGTCTCATTTTAGACAGTGCGCAAGCCAATTGCGGGCCGGGTGATGTGCATTAGCGGCACCGATGGTCGAACACGATCCCCATGGTCCTGCCAATTGCGGTCATGACGATAAGCTCGACCAGTTGGTCGTCGCTGTCCGTACAAGCTGGGCCTGCCCGGCGGATGGTGTCTATTGCGGCTCTGGTCGATATGGTGTCGCCGGCGCGGAATTTTGAAAGCGCTGATGAAACAAGTTCATGGGCCGGCAAGTCAACGACAGGCGCTCTCGAAACGATGTCCATTGGCCTCCTCCGCCATGAACTCTCTGCCACGAGAATAATACGCCGAATGGTGGTTTTCGCCAGCGAAATTGTGGTCCGACCAGATGCCGATCGGACACCAATTGGACTGGGGACAGCTAGCTTTTTGCAGGGCTCAGCGCGATGCTGCCGACCTCGATTTCTCTCTGCCCTTCGCAGCTGGCTTGACCCTTATACGCATCGCTCCGCCCTCGGGATGATCGATCTCAAAGGCATTGGTCTTGCGCACGAGATCGCTCAGCTTGCGAAAGCCGAAGGTTCTGGGATCGAAGTCCGATGCCAGATTGGCGAGCTGATTGCCGACAATGCCGAGCGGCACCCAGCCGTCCTCGGTTCCCATCTGTGAAATGACCCTGGTGATGATCGGCGTCGCGGCGCTGGGCGGCTGCAAGGACTTCGTCGGCGCCGCATCGTTCGCGTTGGCTGGCGCAGTCGGCAGCAGGTTCTCGGTGTATACGAACCGGCGGCATGCCTGCCGGAAACTCTCCGGCGTCTTCTGCTCGCCAAACCCATAAACGTCGATCCCGTGCTCCCTGATGCGAGCGGCAAGGCGGGTGAAATCGCTGTCGGACGACACCAGGCAGAAGCCTTCGAACCGCCCGCTGTGGAGAAGGTCCATGGCGTCGATGACGAGCGTGATGTCGGATGCGTTCTTGCCGGTGGTGTAGGCGAATTGCTGCTGCGGGATGATCGCATGCTTCGACAGCACGTCGGCCCACGCCTTTGAGCGGGTGCTGGAGAAATCGCCGTAGATGCGACGGACGCTTGCCTCGCCGATCTTCGCGATTTCCTCGAACAAGCCGTCGGCAATCTTGGCCGAGGTATTGTCCGCGTCGATCAGCACTGCAAGCCGTGGAGAACGTGGTTCGGTTGGCAAGGTGAGCCCCTGTTTTTGGCTGCGCACCAGAGACATATGGTGCAGCGGCGCCATGCGAAACCTTTTTATCGAAATACGAACGTCATCTACTTCTCCAGATACAAAATCATGCCGGCGTGGTGCAGCACATCGTCGATGAACGTTCCGTCAGCGGTAAAGCCGGTGTCGTCCCAGTAGTTGATGTGATTTCCCCGGATCTCATAGCGCCCCTGGTATGCGCTCTTACGGTTCCCGCGCGCTTCGTCATAGCGACCATTTGGAAGCAAGTTGTGGCGGATATGGCCATCGGCCGTGACCCACATCCCGACATAGGGGTGGCTTGCCGAAGGTCGGGCAGCGGTATTTTGCGCGATATTCATCCGGGCGAGGCCTTTCTGTGCGGATAAGCCGGCCGCGCCGGCAACAAGCACGGCAGCGGCAAGTATGGAAATCTGTTTCATGAGACTACTTTCTGGCTGTCGGCCGGATGACGATCTCGTTCACGTCGACATCGTCCGGCTGTTCGATGGCAAAGCGCACGGCACGGCCGATCGCGTCGGGCTGCAGCGCAATGGCGCGATAGGTCTTCATCGCTTCCACCGCAACCGGATCGGTGATCGTGTCGGCGAGCTCGCTCTCGACCACGCCGGGGTGGATGCAGGTGATGCGGATGTCGTCGTGCTCCTGCCGCAAGCCATCGGAGATGGCGCGGACCGCGTATTTGGTTGCGCAATAGACCGCGGCTGTCGGCGATACCGAAAGCGCGCCGATGGAGGCGATGTTGACGACATGGCCGGAGCCTCGGGCCGTCATCTCCGGCAGCACCGCAGCGATGCCGTAGAGCACGCCCTTGATGTTGACGTCGACCATTCGGTCCCATTCGTCGACCTTCATCGAGGCCATCAGCGACAACGGCATGACGCCGGCATTGTTGACGATCACATCGACGCGTCCCCAGCCTGGCGCGCCGCATCGGCAAAGGCGGCGACATCGGCGCGGTCGGTCACGTCCAGGCGGCGTGTCAGTGCCTCCCCGCCCTTTGCCCTGATCTCTTCTGCGAGGGCGTTCAGCCGATCGGTGCGGCGCGCGCCGAGCATGACCTTTGCTCCTGCGGCACCGAGCTGCCGGCCGATGGCGGCGCCAATGCCGCTCGAAGCCCCGGTGATGAGCACGACTTTGTTGAGAGACATATTTGGGTTGAGGGACATGTTTGGTCTCCGTCTGGTTGATCTTGCGAACCGCGATGCAGCGGTTGCCACGAAGATGGATCTGTTTCACTGTAGCGATAAGACGACCATTTGTTTACAGCGTTGAAAGCACAGCTAACCAATGCAGCCGGATCTCAATGCGCTTGCCGTCTTCGCCCTCGTCGCCGAGGAGCGGAGCTTTCGCGCGGCTGCGGACCGGATGGGCGTCACCCGCTCGGCGGTCAGCCAGACGATGAAGCGGCTGGAAGAGACGCTCGGTATCGGGCTGGTCCAGCGCACGACGCGAAGCGTCAGCCTGACCGAGGCTGGCGAACGCCTCTACGCCGAGATAGCGCCCGCCATCGCCGACATGCGCGCCGCAATGGAGAGCACCGGGGACCTGCGCGGGCGTCCGCGCGGGCAGTTGCGGCTCGCCGTCTCATCGATCGCCGAGCGCTTTCTTTCAGGGCCGTTCCTGACGACCTTTGCCGAAGCCAATCCGGAGGTCCGGATCGACATCACGGTGACGGACGAGGAGTTCGATATCGTCGCCGAGGGATACGATGCCGGCGTCAGGCTCGGCGAGGTGATCGAGCAGGACATGATCGCGGTGCCTGTCGCCGGTGACGAGCGGCAGCTGGCCGCCTGCGCGCCGGCCTATCGTGATCGGTTTGGCGAGCCGTCGCATCCGCAGGAACTCGCGGGCCATCGCTGCATTGGCTGGCGTCGCGCCCCGAAGGTCGCGCCCTATCGCTGGGAATTCGCCGAGGACGGCAAGGAGTTCAGCGTCGCGGTCGCGCCGGCGATCACGACCAACGACATGGCGTTGATGATAAAGCTCGCCATTGCCGGCGCCGGCATCACTTTCGGCATGGAGGAAAGCTTTCGCCCGTGGATCGCTCGGGGCGAACTGGTGCCGGTTCTCGTCGACTATTGCCCGCGCTTTGCCGGCTTCTACCTTTATTATCCGAGCCGTCGCAACGTCGCGCCGAAGCTGCGCGCCCTTGTCGAACACCTGCGGCGTCCTGGCTAGCGTTTTCCACGCGGACGATTGAACCGAAATCGCTTTCCGGCCGCCCGCTTTGGGACGGAGTCCAGATCGTCAATCTCCGCTGTGCGCACCGGTATCTCGATCTTGCAATTATATTAGTGTGAGCGCATGTTTTCATCAGCCGGCGCAAGCCGGTTAGGCCCGGCGGCCAGCCGGTCACCCCCAACAGGCTGCCGGGCCGCCAGCAACGGCTTGGGAGGACATGACATGCCGAAAATCTCGGAACTCTTTTTCAAGACAGCGATCGTCTTTCTTATTTTGGGAATTGCAGCCGGCCTGCAAATGGCAATTTCAGGCAATCACGGCGCCTACCCGGCTCACGCACACATCAATCTCCTGGGATGGGTAACAAGTGCAATATTCGGTGGGTACTACGCCCTGAACCCGGCAAAAGCCGCCCGCAGTATCGCAATGGTCCATTATGGCGTCTATAATCTTGGCCTGGTGGTGATGTTGCCGGCCCTCTACTTGATGCTGCATGGAAATCCGGCGCTTGAGCCGATCGTCGCCACCGGCTCAATGATCGTCGCTGGCAGCGTGCTCATCTTTGCCTTCGTGGTTTTCTCCGCCGAAACGGCGCGCTCCGTCTCGGGAATACCTGCGGTTCCACACTAAACGGTGTCAGGATATTGCTGAGCCAAGCCCGCGCCTCTGGCGGAGAAGGCGGGCCGATGGGTAGTGGGCTGAGAGCGTCTGGCGCTTGCGCGATTAGATAAGCCTAATGCAAATCAGGTCTGGCCGATTGAGTGGGCGCGGCGGCGCACTCGGGTTGGGCGTGCTATTCATCCGGTAGATATGTCGACCACGCAAAGGGAGGACGAGATGAGACCGGTTAAGTCATTCGCATTTGCTGCTGTGCTGCTTCTATCGTCTGCATTGTCTGCGGCCGCCCAGTCGGCTCGCGAGGACATCGAAGCGGCGCTGCCGAAATTCACGGACGCCTTCAATAGCGGAAACGCGGCGGCGGTGGGTCAATTGTATACCGAGGACGCTGCCTTGCTGCCGCCCGACGGCAAGCGCGTCGATGGCCGCAAGGGCGTGGAAGAATTCTGGCAGGGCGCGATCAAAGGCGGGATGAAGAATCTCACCCTGAAGGCGCTGGAAGTGGAAGAGAGCGCGAACCTCGCCTACGAAGTTGGCGCATTTACGCTCGATGCGCCGAGCAAAGACGGCGCCCTCTCCACCCTTGTGGGCAAGTACATCGTCGTCTGGAAAAAGGGCGACGACGGGACATGGCGCCTGCATCGGGACATCTGGAATTTAGGTGCCGCCCAATAGGGATTGAAATCCAGGCCTCATTGACCGGCTTGGCGTAAGGTGCGGCTGGTTTTTTGCGTTGGAACAAAGGCTTAGGTAGAAAGTTTGGCTTCCGCAGCATTATTTCCTGTGCAGACATGCTGCGAGATCGGCTCGTCCCTCCGTCAGCCCGCGTCCTCTTCCCCACCACGGGGCGCGGGTTTTTCTGCCTATCGTACGGAAATAGCCAAAGACCAGCCGGCGATCGGCGGCCCCAGGTCTGAGAGTTTGGTCATCATTGTGCCGGCAATGCCTTCGCGGCAGCGGTCAGAGTTGCCCGATCGTTGCCGTGCTTGCGGATCAGTTCGCGCACCTGCTCCGGCGTGATGTTGTTCTGCAGAGCGAAAAAGTTCACTTCATAATCGTCGCTCGCCGATATCGCGTTGCGGTCGCGAAAGTCGCGTTTGCTTTGGTCGTCTGCCATACCAGACACTCCTTTAGGGCTTTCTAATATTTGCTATGGCTAATATACGGAGATGACCGAGACTGGGTTCCATGCGCAGGCGGGCAAATGCCGGTACCGGCCGGCTAGAGTTCATTCCCCCGATGGAGCCAAAGCTGGTGGCCATGCCGCCCGCGGGTGACAACTGGATTCATGAGATCAAGCTGGATGGCTACCGCGCCCAGATCATTATCAACAGCCCCGAGGATATCCGCGTCTATACCGAAACCGGTAAGGACTGGACGCGTCAATATCTGGGCATCGTGGAAGCCGCGGGTGAGCTTGAGGTCAAGAACGCCATCATCGACGGCGAGGCGGTCGTCACCGACAAGGCCGGCATGCCCGACTTCAACGCGCTCCAGAACGCCGTCCACAACAATCCCTATGGCATGTACCTGTGCGCATTCGACATTCTTCACCTGAACGGCCATGATCTGCGCGACATCGGCTGCAAGGCACGCCGTCAACTTCTCAGCGGTATCATCAAGCCGCACAGCCGCATTCGGTTCAGCGAGGCCCTGCCTGGTGACGCGCAGTCGCTCTTCCACCTCGTCGAGGAGGTCGAGCTTGAGGGAATTGTTTCGAAGCGCGCCGACAGCAAATATCGCAGCGGCCTGACCTCGAACTGGCTGAAGACCAAGAGCTTCACGGTCGATGTATTCGAACTGCTGGGCGTCGAGCGCCAGCCCGGCGAGGCAGCCTTCGCCCTTTTGGCACAGCCCGGCACCAGGACATTTGTCGGTTCCGCCCTGATCAGCCTGGGCCGCGACATGAAGGAGCGGCTGTTCAAGCGGGTTCGGGAGCATGCCGGGCCGCCGCCACAGGCCATGAAGAAACGGCCGGGCACACAATGGCTCAGGCCCGGGGTGAAGCTGCGCATCAGGCATCTTCGCGGCGACCACAGCCACATACGCAATGCGTCGCTGCTGGGTTTTGGTGACGAGAGCTAGTGCGCTTTGTCTGCCCCCTTTGAGCGACGGGCGCTTCGGCGCCGCTGCCAGAACGACGTCGTGACCTGGGAGTGGTTCACGCGGCTGGCCAACGACTGGCTGCCCAAACCGCGCTCCTTCATCCTTGGCCGCACCAGCGCCGTCAATTACCCGAGGCAGGAGTTGTATGCGCTAATCGGGCTCGTCGGATCTGTGCGGGGCGCACTCGGCAATGGGAGCGCCACCGCGATCTGTATTATGTGACGATCGAGCCGCTACGGACATGCCCGGCTGGGCGGCAACCAGGCCGCGAATTGGCCGCAATGCCCCGGTTCAACTACCTGCCGTGGCTCATGCTATCCCTGAGGTGCGTTAAGTATGAAGTATCTGTTGTCTCTGGGCATTGTGCTCTTTTCGGTACCTTTATCGGCATCGGAGATCATCCTGGAGCAGGTCACATTGCGCCGAGGGATGGAAGGCGACACCAGGCAGTCGGGAGCCTTGGACGGTCCGAAGACCTACAGCAAAAACAAGGTGTACCGTGAGGAAAAGGCGCTCGCAGCGAAAGCTGGCATCGAGATAGACCAATTCCTGGATGATTACTATGCGAAAGGATTTCGGAAGGAATCTGGAGCCAACAGAGCAGTACACTACCTGATGTTCTACAATTCAATCTCGGCACCACGGTGCAAGAGGGATTTGATCCAGCGGGTAAGGCACACCAAAATATACTACCGAAATAATAGAATGATTGCGGATAAAACAGTCGAGTATCTTGTGGAGGTTTCAAGCTGAACAGCTACGGGCACACCAAATGCGCCGACGGTCACGTTCAGCTTCATTTTCTGGGGGACGTCCAATCGCGAAAGACTGTCGTCGACATCGAGGTCGGTTGCGGCGAGGTGCGCAGCGTGGCCGATGGATTGGCTTGGCCTTTCGAGCAGAAAATCCTGCTTAAAGCGTTGCAGGATTATTCCAGCAAACCCGGCCTCTACGACAAGGTCAGCTTCGAGTTCTCCAGGTCTTACAGCTTTGCTTCGGAATTCGACCGGAATGGACACACGACAACGTTGCCGGATTTTCTCCAGTAACCTTCCTCGAAGTAGACCCGACCTTGCTGCCTTTCTGCCGCCGGCCGGGACCCGAAGTTTTTTTCCGGTGACAGTGCACCTTATTGCCTTCTTCCGTTCCCGCATTCCACCCGTCGCCCGCTGCCTCACGGTGGCGGGGCCTTTGATGGGCACACCGGAACCAGAGCTTGGCGATCCGGTTAACTGGATATGTCAAACAAAATCAAAGACCCGCCACCGAAGCCCGCCCCGAAGAAGACACCTGTCCGTCGTCCCGACAAGGAAGCGTCGCCGGAGCCTGAACATGTGGACCCGCCGCCACGAGACGTGCGCGAGGCTCCGGCACCAAATCCAAACGGCGACAGGAAGTCCTAACCGCCGTAACGCCTCGCTGCCTCATGACGGCGGCCTTCATTTCGAACCGGAATGACCCCTCAAAAGCAAGCTTTCGCCTGATCTATAGGCAATTGGAGTAACAGTGTACTATTTCTTTTCCTCGCCTGCTGCGTCCCCACTACGCTGCGTGTTTTCAGTTTTCAGAGGCCCAACCGGCCAGCGGTAGGCGAGGCGAGCAACTGCGGGAACGGATACATTTTTGTCAGCAGACATCGCTGCCCCATTCCATAGCGCCTCTCCGAACTGTTGCTTCGGTGCTATGGTGTTTCTGCATGATCAGACTGCAAGGATATGAGGCATGCCCGAAGTCACCCGCCGTACACTTCTTGCGTTCATCGCTGTACCCTCGTTCGTTGGACCGACGTTTGCTGAAAGGGAAGGTGCCTCACCCGAATTGCAGGCGCTGATCGGAACCCATGAGGCCGCCTACGACGCGCTCCACAGGGTTGTTCATCGAGCGGACAGCAGCAGCCACGACCGCAAGAGAGCGGACCGGATTGAAGAGGGCGCATTGCTGGCCATCTGCTCCTATCCTGCGATCAGTCGAGGCGACCGCCGAGCCAAGGCCGAGTACCTGTTAGCCACTGAGGCACGGGGCGAACTCGACCTGGAAGAGCACATGCAGGCCATCCTGCACTCGATGATGCGGGGCTGATACCATTGTCACCGGCAGCCACCGCAATTCGATGGCTCCAGCGAGTTCAATGGAAAGCGGATGGTTCTGCGGCTCTCTTGGACTGCTCGGCCCGACGATGTGGGTGCCCGAACACGCGGGAGAGCATCACATCGAGCCCTTGAGACCGGTTCGAGGTGCAGCCGCCCGGTATCTACTTACGCGGCGCGTCGTTGAGCGAGGTGGAAACCCGAACGGGCTCGACGAGGCTCGACGGCGGTCACGATGCTGTGGTGGTGATCGCAGTACACGCGGTCAGGCGAAGTTGGCCCAGCACAAAAGCGGTGACCGCCGGGTACTGACCGATCTTCGCGAACCGGGAAGCGGCATTGACAGCTGCCCAGCTTGATGAGGGGGACGTCGCTCGTTGGCAGTCTGGTGTTTTCAGTCATGATGTCTTTCTGGTTCCTAAAGGTTGGCCGTACGTCATCGCCATATCCAAATCTGATTTCCACCGTGGAGGGCAGCGACTGCGTCGGGCGAGTTCATCTCGCTTGGCTGGCTATGGAACACCATGTGGTATCGGCAACTGCTTCAAGCAATTGCTTGCGGCTAGAAGCCACACCGCTGCTGATGGGTGTGCGAAGCAGGCATCCTTGTCTGTGCCGGCGGGGCGGTTTGTCCGAAGGCGGAGGTGCGGATTGTGGGGGCCCATCACGCTGCGTTTTTTTCGGTTTTAGGGAAGCGGGTCCAGGAACATGCCGGGCCACCGCCAAAGGACATGCCAAAGCGGCCGGCAACGCAGTGGGTCAAGCCGGGATCAAGGTCCGCATCAAGCATCTCAGGGGCGAGGACGACCTTCGCCACGCTTCGCTTCAGGACTTCTGGGATGAAAGCTAGCTTTCCGCGTTCTATGCGCTGCCGCTTGTCTCGCTTTCCTCGTCAAGTGCTGAGGCACCGGCAAATAGGCGTTGGCAATCAGCCAAATTAGGCGGGCTAATGGTTTCCAGCAAAGGACGCGCGGCGTGGTATACCATCACTATCCGGGGAAACATTGGATACGCAGCCGCTCAGCGCCATCAAAATCAACACCAAAAATAGTCGCATCTTTCCCTCCGAATTGGGGGCACTTAGCACGGATGTCATCCTGGTGCCTGGCCGCCGACCGAAAGCGAGGCCCGTTCAGAAACTTATGGAGACCGACATTCCCCGGATGAACCCGGTTTCATGCATGGCCCCCCAAGCCCGGCTACCATCGCGCAAGGGCTGCACAAGCGCAAGCTTCGCCCCCGCAAGGGGCGTGCTTGACGATTTCAGCAGGGCATCCAACTGGCTAGAACGACAGATAAATGCTCACTCCCGAGCCAGGGTAGTAGCCAGGATAGTAGCCAGGGTAGTAGCCTGGGTAGTAGCCCGGATAGTACGGCCGATAGTAGCGCGGATAGTAGTTACGGTAGCCGTAGTAGCGGCGTGGATAACAAGAACCATAGTAGCCGCAATTTCGCCATGCGTACCGGTTGTTCCAGTGGCGGCCATTTCGCCATGCGTACCGGTTGTTCCAGTGGCGGCCATTCCGCCAGTGACGATTACCGTGCCCCTTTTTCCATTTTTTGACGGGTTCGACCACGTTGGCCTGGGCTTGCTCCGGTTTCTGCATGAACATCGGCGCGGCGTTGACCGGCAAGGCGAAAGATGCGGCCAAGATTGTGGCCGCTAGTGCTGATAAGAGCCTTTTCATCGCGGACTCCTCTGAATAGGAAGACGCAGTTGCTGGCTATCCAGTTTACGCCAAGGAGCCTGAACCGTCGATGAACGGCGGCGCGTCTACACGATGGTGGGTTTCAGCGGCGCCTCGTGTTTTTAGCCCGCTGCCTCATGGTGGCGGGCTTTACTTCTTCATGCTTACCAGCAGGGCATTCTTGACAAGCAGGCTCTCAGATCGCCGCTCGGACGTTCGGGGAACGGCGACTGAAACTCGCGGATAACGCGCTGCTCAGTCTCCTTTGACATCTGAAGACGCGAATCCTGGGGCCTGCCCTGCGGTTTCTTTTTCCGGACGCTCCGATTCCCAAGCAAAGTCAACAAAAGGGGCTGGCGGCACGATGGCCGAGCTTCATCGTTTGCAGACGTTAGGAACGAAGTTAGGAACGAAAAGACCGCAACTCACAAAGCGCAGCGATAACAGGCGCTTAAGTAGAAATCTGGCGGAGAGAGCGGGATTCGAACCCGCGTTACGGTCTCCCGTAAACACACTTTCCAGGCGTGCGCCTTCAACCACTCGGCCACCTCTCCGTCCTGGCATTTTCGCTACGGCCGGTTTCGCCGCGCGGGTTGGGGAGATGCCGTCTCCTTGGGGGATTCCCGGTCCGGAACTCCGCACCGTCGGCCCGTCAACCAGCGGACACCTTTTCCCAACACCTGAGCCGTCAAAGCAACAGGCGCGGGGCTCATCTAGTCGATCCGGTGCCGAATGCCAAGACATAACAGCACTCTATTCGCTTGGTCGGATAGGGATGCTCTGTTCATGCCGCCAGCGCTGCTTGGCAAGCCGATCGCCGCGATCGGCGGGGTCGTCTCAGCCGACCGACGCTCAGCGGCGAAAACCGGCGGTGCAGGTTCAACTTCAAGTGTCGCAATTGCGGATAAAGCGCGCAGGTCCTATTTATCAGGCCGATACAGATATTTCTGAAAAGCTTGCGGGGAGGTAGGGTCTGGATGTTCCGCTTCGTCTTCCGTCTTGCCGCAGTGGTTGCGCTTTCGGTTTCGGTCATCATGGCGGTGGTCGACGCGACGCGCTCGGTGGCGGCCTCCGCCCTGGTCATGACCCCGCTCAACACGAGTTGGCTCGCCGCCTCGCCGGATACGCGAAGCGCCTTCGAAAGCTTCGTCCGCGACAAGCTTGGTCCGCTGCTGTGGGACGGTGCCATCGCCTGGGTGCTCAACCAGCCGGGTTTCGCGGTGTTCGCGGTGCTTGCCTTCGTTCTCTACATGATCGGCTACCGGCGGGAGCGGGCGACCGGGCGGTTCGCCTAGACTTGATAGTTTGTTGTTAAGGATCTTCTGGCGTCCCCAACCAAGGCGTCCCCAACCAAAGAGAAAGGGAGACTGCACATGTTTCTCAGCGACATGCTGAACAAGAAGCTCAACCTGCCGAAACCTGCCGAGGCGCTGCCGGGCCGCGCCAATCCTATCCCGACGGCATCCAATCACTTTGTCTCGAAGCGGCCGCTGAAGGGTCCCTATCCAGGCGGGCTGGAGAAGGCGATGTTCGGGCTGGGCTGCTTCTGGGGCGCGGAACGCCTGTTCTGGCAGGTCGAGGGCGTCTGGGTCACGGCCGTCGGCTATGCCGGTGGCGTAACCCACAATCCGACCTACCAGGAAACCTGCACCGGTTTGACCGGTCATGCCGAAGTCGTGCTGGTCGTCTACGACCCGAAGATCGTGTCCTATGCACAGCTTCTGAAGCTGTTTTGGGAAAGCCATGATCCGACGCAGGGCATGCGCCAGGGCAACGACGTCGGCACCACCTACCGCTCGACGATCTACACGTTCGGTGATGCGCAATACCAGGCGGCGATCGCCTCGCGCGACGCCTACGAGGCCTCGTTGCGCGGCGCCGGGCGCAGCAAGATCACCACCGAGATCGCGCCGGCACCGGAATTCTACTTCGCCGAGGAAGACCACCAGCAATATCTGGCGAAGAATCCCTACGGCTATTGCAATCTGCAGGGCACCGGCGTCGCCTGCGCCATCCCGGCTGGCGGCTCCGCCTGAGGCCTTGGCGGGACGATGATCCCGGCTTTTCCAACAGGTCAAAATTCCGCGTGAATTTTGCTTCGGGCCGTGCCAGATTGGCCCGAAGCGGGAGGAAGACACTCCTGTCTGATGTCGCATGCCTGCCGGAGAACCGCGCAGGCAGGCGGTGCATAACGGAAAAATAACCGACAGGGTGTGGATCACATGAAACGTATCGTTCTCGGCCTCCTGGCCGCAACCGCGATGGTTCTTCCGGCCTTCGCCGCGGACATTCAGCCAGCACTTCTCTACGATCTCGGCGGCAAGTTCGACAAGTCGTTCAACGAAGCGTCCTACAACGGCGCCGAAAAGTTCAAGGCCGAAACCGGCATCGCCTATGTGGAATTCGAGGTCTCGAACGCGACCCAGCGCGAGCAGGCGCTGCGCCGTTTCGCCGAGGATGGCCGCAATCCGATCGCCATGGCGGGCTTCTCCTGGGCGGATGCGCTGGAGAAGATCGCCGTCGAGTTTCCCGAGACCAAATTCGCCATCATCGACATGGTCGTCGACAAGCCCAACGTCCGCTCCGTCGTCTACAAGGAGCAGGAAGGCTCCTATCTCGTCGGCGTGATGGCGGCGATGGCCTCGAAGACCAAAAAGGTCGGCTTCATCGGCGGCATGGACATTCCGCTGATCCGCCGATTCGGCTGCGGTTATGTCGGCGGCGCCAAGGCGGCCGGCGCGACCGATGTCATCCAGAACATGACCGGCGACACGCCGGCAGCCTGGAACGATCCGGCCAAGGGCGGCGAGATCGCCAAGACCCAGATCGACCAGGGCGCCGACGTGATCTACGCAGCGGCAGGCGGCACCGGTGTCGGCGTGCTGCAGGCAGCGGCCGACGGCGGCAAGCTCGGCATCGGCGTCGATTCCAACCAGAATGGACTGCAGCCCGGCAAGGTGCTGACCTCGATGGTCAAGCGCGTCGATGTTGCCGTCTACAACACGTTCATGGACGCCAAGAACGACAAGTTCACCGGCGGCATCAACGATCTCGGCCTCAAGGAGGGCGGCGTCGACTACGCCATGGATGACAACAACAAGGCGCTTGTCGACGACGCGATGAAGGCGGCGGTCGAAAAGGCCAAGGCCGATATCATCGCCGGTACCATCAAGGTGCACGATTACATGTCGGACAATTCCTGCCCCTATTGATCGCGAGATTGCCGATCTGATCGACGCCGCCGGGTGAAAACCCGGCGGCTTTTTATCCGCAAGCTCACCAGTGCGGCGGCTTGGTCACCGGCACGTCGGGTGCGGCCTGTTCCTCCAGCGCCAGGAAGCGGTCGGCCAGCGCATCGAGCTTGCGCTGCGTGCGCTCGATCACCTTCCACTGCTCGGCGATCTGGCCGGACAGTTCCTCGATGGTCTTCTCCTGCTCGGCGGCGCGGATTTCCAGCGTCGTCAGCCGGTCGTCGGGCATGGTCATTTGAAATCCTCGATCCAGGCGATTGTGCAGGCTGCGGCCACGTTCGAAATTGACAAGCGCGCGGGGATTTGTCGAGAGTGAACGCTGCTCCGGCAATTGGCACAGGCGGGGCGTCATGCTAGGCGTTTGACCAAGCGATAAAAATACGATGGGAAAGGCTGCATGGCGCAAGCCGCAATCGAGCTGATCGGCATCAACAAGAGTTTTGGCGCCGTGCGCGCCAATCGCGACATCAATCTGGAGATCGCGCGCGGCACCATCCACGGCATTGTCGGCGAGAACGGCGCTGGCAAGTCGACGCTGATGTCGATCCTTTATGGTTTCTACCAGGCCGACAGCGGCGAGATCCGCGTCGGCGGCCAGCCGGCGTCGATCAAATCGCCCAACGACGCCATCGCGCTCGGCATCGGCATGGTGCATCAGCATTTCATGCTGGTCGACAATTTCACGGTGCTGGAAAACGTCATTCTCGGCGCTGAAAGCGATGCGCTGCTGAAGAAGAGCATCGCCAAGGCGCGGTCCGAGCTGGAACGGCTCGAGCGCGAATATGGGCTGGAGGTCGATCCCGATGCGATCATCGAGGAGTTGCCGGTCGGACTGCAGCAGCGTGTCGAAATCCTCAAGGCGCTGTATCGCGGCGCCGAGATCCTGATTCTCGACGAGCCGACGGGCGTGCTGACGCCCGCAGAAGCCGACCATCTGTTCCGCATCCTCAGGCAGTTGAAGGAGCAGGGTAAAACGATCGTGCTGATCACCCATAAGCTGCGCGAGATCATGGCGATCACCGACACGGTCTCGGTCATGCGCCAGGGCACGATGGTGGCGACACGGGAAACCACGAAGACCACGGTCGGGGAACTGGCCGAGCTGATGGTCGGGCGCCGCGTGCTGCTCAGGGTCGAGAAGGGCGAGGCGGAAGCCGGCGGGGTCAAGCTCGCGGTGAAGAACCTGACGGTGAAGGATTCGCGTGGCGTCACCATGGTCGACGACGTCTCCTTCGATGTGCGCGCCGGCGAGATCGTTGGCATCGCCGGCGTCGCCGGCAACGGGCAATCCGAAATGCTCGAGGCGATTTCCGGCATCAGGCGCGCCGTCTCGGGCTCCGTCATGCTCGACGGCAGGCCGATTGATCTGACCGGGGCCGCCGATCCCGGCGAACTGCGCGACCGCGGCCTCGCCCATGTCCCGGAAGACCGTCATCATGTCGGGCTGGTGCTGGCCTTCGAGGAGAACGAGAATTCGATACTCGGCTATCACGACGATCCGCGATACCTGAAGGGACCGTTCCTCGACATCGACGCGATCCGCGACGACGCCAGGGACAAGATCGCCAAATACGACATCCGCCCGGCGGACTGCCGTCTCAAGACCGCGAATTTCTCCGGCGGCAACCAGCAGAAGATCGTGCTGGCGCGGGAAATGGAACAGGACCCGGGCGTGCTTATCGTCGGCCAGCCGACGCGCGGCGTGGATGTTGGCGCCATCGAATTCATCCACAAGCGGCTCATCGCCATGCGCGACCAGGGCAAGGCGGTGCTGGTGGTGTCCGTCGAGCTCGACGAGATCCGTTCGCTCTCCGACCGCATCCTGGTAATGTTTGCTGGCCGCATCGTCGGCGAGCGCGGCCCCGAGGCGAGCGAAGGCGAGCTTGGACTGCTGATGGCCGGCGTCGAGCACCGGGAGGCGGCGGAATGAGCACGCCTTACGCCAAGCTGCCGGCCTGGGCGGATTACGGGCTGATCCCGGTGATCAATCTCGCCGTTGCCTTCGTCGTCGCCGGCCTCGTCGTGCTTCTGGTGGGCGAAAATCCGTTCCGCGCTGCCGCCGTCCTGATCGAGGGCGCCTTCGGCCGTGGGCAAGGCATTGCGTTCACGCTGTTCTACGCCACCACCTTCATTTTCAGCGGGCTGTCGGTGGCGGTTGCCGCGCATTGCGGCCTGTTCAACATCGGTGGCGAGGGCCAGGGCTATATCGCCGGTCTCGGCATCGGCATCGTCTGCTTGGCCTTCGACAGCGTGCTGCCATGGTGGCTCACCTTTCCGCTGGCGATCATTGCCGCTGCGGCGATGGGGGCGCTGTGGGCGCTGATCCCGGCCTATCTGCAGGCCAGGCGCGGCTCGCACATCGTCATCACCACCATCATGTTCAATTTCATCGCCGCCAGCGTCATGGTCTACGCGCTGGTCGGATTCTTGAAGCCGGCCAATTCGATGGCGCCGCAGACACGCACCTTCCTCGACGGCGCGCAACTGCCGAAGCTCAACTGGGTCATCGAATTGTTCGGCGCCAAGATCCGCTCGGCGCCGTTCAACATCAGCTTCCTGCTGGCGCTGGCCATGGCGTTTCTGGTCTGGATGCTGATCTGGCGCACCAGGCTCGGTTACGAGATGCGCACCTACGGCCACAGCGCGAAAGCGGCGCGCTATGCCGGCATTTCGGAGACCCGCATCATCATCGTCGCCATGATGATTTCGGGCGCGCTGGCCGGAATGATGGCGCTCAACCCGACGATGGGCGACCAGCACAATGTCGCGCTCGAATTCGTTTCGGGCGCCGGTTTCGTCGGCATCGCAGTAGCGCTGATGGGACGCCTGCACCCGGTCGGCATCGTGCTCGCCGCAATATTGTTCGGCATGCTCTACCAGGGCGGCGCCGAGCTCGCCTTCGAGATGCCGGCGATCAGCCGCGACATGATCGTCATCATCCAGGGCCTGGTCATCCTGTTCGCCGGCGCGCTCGAGCATATGTTCCGGCCCTATGTCCAGGCGCTGTTCGCCTCGCTCAGCCCGAGATCTGTCGGCATCGAAGCGATCAAGGGGAAGGGCGCCTGAGATGGATCTGTTCAACGCCATCATCCAGGTTCTGGACTCGACCATCCGCCTGTCGGTGCCGTTGCTGCTCGCCTGCCTCGCCGGCCTCTATTCGGAGCGGGCCGGCATTTTCGACATCGGGCTCGAGGGCAAGATGCTGGTCGGCGCCTTCGCCGGTGCTGCCTCCGCCTCCGTCTTCCATTCCGCCTATATCGGCCTCGGCATGGCCATCCTCATCTCGGTCGCTTTTGCGCTGGTCCACGGCTTTGCCTCGATCACCCATCGCGGCAACCAGATCGTCTCCGGCGTGGCGATCAATTTCATCGCCGCCGGATCGACGATCATGCTCGGCCAGGCCTGGTTCCAGCAAGGTGGACGTACGCCGGCTCTGGCCTCGGACGAGCGGTTCGGGGCGATCGTCTGGCCCGGCGCGGAAGCGCTCAGGGGCGTGCCGATCCTCGGACCGATATATTCGGAACTGATCTCCGGTCATTCCGTGCTGGTCTATGTCGCGTTCCTCGCCGTGCCGTTCACCTGGTGGGTGCTGTTCCGCACCCGTTTCGGCTTGCGCATGCGCGCGGTCGGCGAGAACCCGGCCGCGGTCGACACCGCCGGCATCTCGGTCGCCTGGCTGCGCTACCGGGCGCTGATCTGCACCGGCGTGCTCACCGGTATTGCCGGCGCCTATCTGTCGATGGTGCAGAATGGCGGCTTCGTCAAGGACATGACTGCCGGCAAGGGCTACATCGCGCTTGCCGCGCTGATCTTCGCCAAGTGGAAGCCGGTCAACGCCATGTTCGCCTGCCTGTTGTTCGGCTTCCTCGACGCGCTGTCGATCCGCCTGCAGGGCACGCCGCTGCCGCTGATCGGCAAGGTGCCGGTGCAGCTCATGCAGGCGCTGCCCTATATCCTCACCGTCATCCTGCTCGCCGGCTTTATCGGCAAGGCAATTCCGCCGCGCGCCGGCGGCGTGCCCTATGTCAAGGAACGCTAAGCGTGATTTCGAACCGCAGGTCAGCGAAAAGCGGAAGCCGGTTTCCGGACAGGATCATGCAATGGAAAAATATGAGCATGATTTCGAACCGCAGGTCCGCGTCAGCGAAACGTGGAAGCCGGCTTTCGGACAAGATCATGCAATGGAAAAACAATGTCGCATGATCTGTTCGAAGAGGCCAAGGCCGCCATGGCCAAGGCCTATGCGCCCTATTCGAAATTCCCGGTCGGGGCGGCACTGCGCACCGAGGACGGCCGCGTCTTTACCGGCGCCAACGTCGAGGTCGCGTCCTATCCGGAAGGTTGGTGCGCCGAAACCACCGCGCTCGGCCACTTCATCATGGCCGGCGGCGGCAGGATAACGGAAATCGCTGTCATCGCAGAGCGCATGGCGAAATGCTCGCCCTGCGGCGGCTGCCGGCAGCGGCTGGCCGAATTCTGCCGGCCGGACACCAAACTCTATCTTTGCGACAATGACGGCGTGGTCGAAACCGTGACCATGGGCGAGATGCTGCCCTACGGCTTTCAGGGCGATATGCTGAAATGAAGAGCTTGGTTGAAGTGAAGAGCTGGTTGACATGAAGGAAGCGCTTGATCGTCTGGTCGAAAGGCTGGACGGGCTGGCGCCCGCCACCGCGCTGGTGCTGGGTTCGGGCCTTGGCGGGCTTGTCGACCAGGTCGAGGATGCTGTCCGCATTTCCTATGGCGAATTGCCGGGCTTTCCCAGAAGCGGCGTCACCGGCCATGCCGGCGAGGTGGTGGCGGGACGTTTTGCCGGCACGCCTGTGCTGATGCTGTCCGGCCGCGCTCACTACTACGAGCACGGCAACGCGGCGGCGATGCGGCCGGCGCTTGAAGTGCTTGCCGGCCTCGGCATCTCGCAACTGATCCTCACCAATGCCGCCGGCTCGGTCGATCCGGGCATGGGGCCGGGCTCGGTGATGCTGATCACCGACCACATCAATTTCTCGGGTTCCAATCCGCTGATCGGCGAGCCGAGCGACCGCCGCTTCGTCGGCCTGACCGAAGCCTATGATGCCGGTCTTCGCTCAGCGATCGAGACGGCCGCGAAGGCGACGAACACCGCGCTGCACAAGGGCGTCTATATGTGGTTTTCCGGGCCGTGCTTCGAGACGCCCGCCGAGATCCGCATGGCGCGCGTCATGGGCGCCAATGCCGTCGGCATGTCGACCGTGCCGGAGGTCATTCTCGCCCGTTTCCTCGGCCTGCGCGTCGCCGCCTGCTCGGTCATCACCAATCTCGCCGCAGGGATGACAGGGGCGGAGCTTTCGCACCAGGAGACCAAGGACATGGCGCCGATTGGCGGCGCGCGGCTGGCGACGATCCTCCAGCGTGTGTTCCAGGATGGGTTGCCGGAGCGTAAGGTCCCGGCCTGATGCTTCCCCAGGAAATCATCCGCAGCAAGCGCGACGGCCACAAGCTGTCGACGCAGGAGATCGCCAGCTTCATCGAAGGCGTCACCGCCGGCACCGTCTCGGACGGGCAGGTCGGGGCCTTCGCCATGGCGGTGTTCTTCAACGGCATGAGCCGCGACGAGGCGGTGGCGCTGACCCTGGCGATGCGCGATTCCGGCGGCGTGCTCGACTGGTCGGACCTGCCGGGCCCGGTCACCGACAAGCATTCGACAGGCGGCGTCGGCGACAATGTCTCGCTGTTGGTGGCGCCGATCGTCGCTGCCTGCGGCGCTTATGTGCCGATGATTTCCGGCCGCGGCCTCGGCCATACCGGCGGCACTCTGGACAAGATGGACGCCATCCCGGGCTATACCAGCCAGCCGGATGTCGCGGGATTCCGCAAGGCAGTGCTCGAAGCCGGCTGCGCCATCATCGGCCAGACCGCCGATCTCGCGCCCGCCGACCGCCGGCTCTATGCGATCCGCGACGTGACGGGAACCGTCGAATCGGTGCCGCTGATCACCGCCTCGATCCTGTCGAAGAAACTGGCCGCCGGCCTGCAGTCGCTGGTGCTCGACGTAAAGGTCGGCAACGGCGCCTTCATGGAAAAGTCGCGCGACGCAACGACACTGGCGAACAGCCTGGTCGAAGTCGCCAACGGCGCCGGCCTGAAGACCTCGGCGCTGGTCACCGGCATGAACGAGCCGCTGGCGTCGGCAGCCGGCAACGCGGTCGAGGTGCGCAATGCCGTCGATTTCCTCACCGGCCGCTTCCGAGACCGGCGCCTGGAGGATGTGACGCTGGCACTGGCCGCAGACATGCTGCAGTCGGCCGGGCTGGCCTCGTCCAACCAGGACGGCATGCGGCGCGCCGCCGAGACGCTTGCCGGCGGCGGTGCCGCCGCCGTCTTCGCGCGGATGGTGACGGCGCTCGGCGGTCCAGGCGACTTCGTCGAGAACCCGGAAAAATACCTGCCGAGGGCGGCGACGGAATTTGCGGTCAAGGCCGCCGAAAACGGCTTCGTCACCGGCATCTCCACCCGCGACATCGGGCTTGCCGTAGTCGGGCTTGGCGGCGGGCGCATCCGGCCGGACGACAGGATCGACCATGCGGTCGGCATCACCCGGCTGCTGCCTGTCGGCGCGGAGGTGCGGGCCGGCGAGGCGCTGGCGCTGGTCCATGCCCGCAATGCCGGGGATGCCGAGGCGGCCGCCGCCGTCGTGCTTTCGGCCTATACGATCGGCGCTTCGAAGCCGCCCGCGGAAAAAACCGTCATCCGGCGCATCCTGCCGCGCGGTTGAAGTTTTTTATTGGACCATGATCTTTCCGAAAACCGGTTTCCACTTTTCGGGATCATGGTTCACTGGACGAGCAGCAGCGCCCCGTTCTCGACCTGGTATTTTTCCAACCTCTGGAGAAAGCTCAGACCGATCAAATTGGTGCGCAGCGCCTTGTCGTCGAGCACGACCGCCTGGACGCCGTCGAGCGTGATCTTGCCGATCTGCAGCCGATCGACGGTCACCAGCGCAGCCTTGATCGCGCCGTTGGCGGTGTTGACCTGGTGCTTGAAATCCGACGCGTTCAGCGAAACGCCGATCCTGCGCGCCGTCGAACTGTTGATGGCGACCAGCGTTGCGCCGGTGTCGATCATGCCGTCGACCGTTCGACCGTTGAGCTTGAACGCCGACGTGAAATGCCCGCGCGCGTCAGCCGGGATCACGACCTTGCGGCCGAGCGGCTGCGCCGGCCTGTCGGGAACCGTGGCCAGGTTCAGGCCCGTTTCGACCGCCGGGCTGGCCCCGACCGCCGATTTCAGCAGGCCTTCGAACATCTGCGGATTCGACTGGTAGAGCATCGGGAACGACGCCGATGCTACGGCGAGCACGCCAAGGATGAGAAGATTGCGCAGCATGGACCGGCCTTCGTGAAGACCCATGCTTATCGCGGCATGGTGTTTGGCGCTTTAACAGATGCAGAAAGCGGTCGTTTGCGTAAACGATCGGTAAACGAGCGGCGCCACGGTCATTTGGTCCCGTACATGCGGTCGCCGGCATCGCCGAGGCCGGGCATGATGTAGCCCTTCTCGTTGAGCTGGCGGTCGATGGAAGCGGTGAAGACCGGGACATCGGGATGCGCCTTGATGAAGCGATCGAGGCCTTCTGGCGCCGCCAGCAGGCAGAGGAAGCGGATGTTGGTGGCGC
This sequence comes from Mesorhizobium sp. WSM4846, assembly GCF_055811415.1. Taxonomy (NCBI): domain Bacteria; kingdom Pseudomonadati; phylum Pseudomonadota; class Alphaproteobacteria; order Hyphomicrobiales; family Phyllobacteriaceae; genus Mesorhizobium; species Mesorhizobium sp. WSM4846. Next base: position 29,641 of record NZ_JBVVPZ010000008.1, on the reverse strand, counting down.
CGCGCCCTTTCAACTTGTCGATCGCCGCGATCGCCGAATTGGCGGTCGCCAGCATTGGATCGACGACGATCACCAGCCGGTCGGCGAGATCGCTCGGCGCCTTGAAGAAATATTCGACCGCTTCCAGCGTTTCGTGGTCGCGGTAGAGACCGATATGGGCGACGCGCGCCGCCGGCACCAGGTCGAGCAGGCCCTCGAGCAGGCCGTTGCCGGCGCGCAGTACTGAGGCGAAAACCAGCTTCTTGCCCTCCAGCGTCGGCGCTTCCATCGTCTCGATCGGCGTTTCGATCGTCGTCGTCGTCAGTTCGAGCTTGCGGGTGACCTCGTAGCCGAGCAGCAGCGAGATCTCGCGCAGCAGCCGCCGGAAGCCGGCCGTCGAGGTTTCCTTCTTGCGCATGATGGTCAGCTTGTGCTGGACAAGCGGATGGTCGACGACGGTGACGCCCTGCATGGTGGTCTCCTAGCTGCGCAGGTGAAAAGTGAGTAGTGAATGGTGAATAGTGAATAGTGAACAGGTTTGCGAGTCCTTGGTTCAGCGGAGAACTCGCGGTTGACGGACCGAAGCGCCGGGTGCACCATTCACCATTCACCATTCACCTGCCCTTGACGTCGAGCCGGCCCAGCAGCATTGCCCTGGTCTTCCTGTCGACGAAGGCGGCGTCGATGGCGGTTCTGGTGACGGCGGCGAGCGCCTTGTCGTTCATCGAAAAATGCTCGGCGGCAATGTCGTATTCGCGCTTCAGCGACGTCCGGAAATAGGGCGGATCGTCGGAGTTAAGCGTCACCTTGCAGCCCGCCGCCAACAGGGCCGGAAAAGGGTGATCGGCGAAACTGTCGAACACCTTTAGCGCGATGTTGGAGCTCGGACAGCATTCGAGCACGACGCCTTCATCGGCGATGCGACGGACAACGTCGGGGCTTTCGATGGCGCGCACTCCATGGCCGATGCGAGCGGGGCGGATGTGATCGAGCGCGGCCTTGACGCTCTCCCAGCCCATCAGTTCGCCGGCATGGACGGTGATGCCAAGGCCGGCCTCGCGGGCGATTTCGAAGGCCCTGACATAGTCCTCCAGATCGCCCATTCGCTCGTCGCCGGCGACGCCGAAGCCGGTGACCAGCGGATGCCCGCAGCGGGCGGCGAAGCGCGCCGCCTGCTCGATCGATTCGACGCCGGCATTGCGCACGCCGGTGACGATCATGCGGCCCTCGATGCCGGTCTTGGCCTTGGCGCGCGCCATGCCTTCGCCGAGCGCGTCCGTATAGGCCTTGGGCGACAGGCCGGCCTTCCCGGCGTGGTCCGGCGAGGTGAAGATCTCGGAATAGATTGCGCCGTCGCGGGCGAGGCTGGTCAGGTAATGATCGGCCAGCCGCGCATAATCCTCTTCGGTGCGGAACAGGTCGGAGGAGAAGTCATAGGCGGCGAGGAAGGAGGTGAAATCGTGCCAGACGAAAGAGCCGTCCTGAATGTAGGGCGAGGTGTCCTTGCCGTATTTCTGCGCCTGGCGGATGACGAGTTCGGGCGCCGCTGCCCCTTCGATATGGCAGTGCAGTTCTGCTTTCAAAGGCATGCAATCATCCCGTCAGGTCAGTCCAGGACATGGAGCCATAAGCGTGATCCCACGACCGGGAAGCGCGGCCGAACACCGCGCCTTAAACAATAGCGTCGGCATCATCGATCGGCTATGGTCCCGCCGGTTTTATGGCGGATCAAAAATAATGTCGGTTGAGAGAACCACGGCCGTTGGCGGCATGGAAACCTCCTATGGTTTCAAGCGCGTAGGGGCAGGCGAGAAGCAGTCCCTGGTCAACGACGTTTTCCACAAGGTGGCGAACCGCTACGATCTGATGAACGACCTGATGTCGGGCGGCCTGCATCGGCTGTGGAAGGACGCCATGGTCACATGGCTCAATCCACCGAAACGACCGGGCTGGAGCGTTCTCGACGTTGCCGGCGGCACTGGCGACATCGCCTTCCGCATCGTCGAGGCGAGCGGCAGGAACGCTCATGCGACGGTTCTCGACATCAACGGCTCGATGCTCGCCGTCGGCCGCGACCGGGCCGAGAAAAAGGGCCTGACTGATAACACCGATTTCGTCGAGGCCAATGCCGAGGAGCTGCCTTTCGCTGAGGCCAGTTTCGACGCCTACACGATCGCGTTCGGTATTCGCAACGTGCCGCGCATCGATGTGGCGCTTGCCGAAGCCTATCGCGTGCTGAAACCCGGTGGGCGCTTTCTCTGCCTCGAATTTTCCGAGGTCGACATGCCGCTGCTCGACAGGGTCTACGAGGCGTGGTCGTTCAACGCCATCCCCAGGATCGGCAAGGCGGTGACCGGCGAAAACGAACCCTATTCCTATCTGGTCGAATCGATCCGCAAATTTCCCAATCAGCAGAATTTTGCCGCGATGATTTCCCGCGCCGGTTTTGACCGCGTGTCTTTTCGCAATTATGCCGGCGGCATAGCCGCGCTTCATTCGGGCTGGAAGCTTTGAGGCTGGCCCGTATTTTTTATACGCGACCTGCCCTTCGCCGGTCTAGAAAACCGGCAGGACAAACGCAGTCATGAGCAGTGTCGGCGCTGGTTTCAGGCTCGTGCGGGCCGGCTGGGTGCTGGTCCGCGAAGGCGTCGTCGCGGCGTTGCCGGGCGATGAGCTGTTCGGCCTACCGAAATTCGGCTGGCGGGTGGCACGGCTGTTCACCCGCCGCCGCGCGCTTGCCTACGAGCGTGGCGACCGGCTGGCCAAGGCGGTCGTCCGGCTCGGCCCATCCTATGTCAAGCTCGGCCAGTTCCTGGCGACACGGCCCGATGTCGTCGGCAACGACATAGCGCTCGATCTCGCCATGCTGCAGGACAAGATGCAGACATTTCCGCAGACCGAGGCCATTGCGGCGATAGAGGCCTCGCTCGGGCGCAAGGTCGGCGAGCTCTACGCCAGTTTCGGCGAGGCGGTCGCCGCGGCCTCGATCGCTCAGGTCCATACCGCCGAAACTTTGCAGAACGGCGTCGGTTCGCGGGTGGCGGTGAAGGTGATCCGGCCGGGCGTGCGGCGCCGTTTCTTTCGCGATCTCGAAAGCTATTTCCTCGCCGCCCGTCTCCAGGAAAAATACATCCCGTCGTCGCGCCGGCTGCGGCCGGTCGAGGTGACCCAGACGCTGGCGCAGACCACCAAGATCGAGATGGATCTGAGGCTTGAGGCGGCAGCGCTTTCGGAGCTCGGCGAAAACACCAGGGACGATCCCGGCTTTCGCGTGCCGACGGTCGATTGGGAACGCACCGGCCGCGACGTGCTGACCATGGAATGGGTCGACGGCATCAAGATGAACGACATTGCCGGCCTCGCTGCCGCCGGCCACGATCTGAAGGCGATCGCCGCCAATCTGGTCCAGTCGTTCCTGCGCCATACGCTGCGCGACGGTTTCTTCCACGCCGACATGCATCCGGGAAACCTGTTCGTCGAGCCCGATGGCACCATCGTCGCTGTCGATCTCGGCATTGCCGGCCGGCTCGGCAAGAAGGAGCGCCGGTTCCTCGCCGAAATTCTCTACGGCTTCATCACCCGTGACTATCTGCGCGTCGCCGAAGTGCATTTCGAGGCCGGCTACGTGCCGCGCCTGCATAATGTCGCGGCATTCGCCCAGGCGATCCGCGCCATCGGTGAGCCGATCCACGGCCAGCCGGCCGAAACCATCTCGATGGCCAAGCTCTTGGCGCTTCTGTTCGAGGTCACCGACCTCTTCGACATGGCGACGCGGTCCGAACTGGTGCTGCTGCAAAAGACCATGGTGGTGGTCGAGGGCGTTGCCCGCACCCTCGACCCGGCCTTCAACATGTGGCAGACGTCAGAACCGGTGGTCGGAGGCTGGATATCAGGCAATCTCGGCCCGCGTGCCCTGCTGGCCGACGCACGCGACGGCGCCAGCGCGTTGCTGGCGCTGGCCCGCCAGGCGCCGGACCTCGCCGCCCGCACCGAGCGGCTGTCGCGCGAGATCGATCTGATGGCCGAACACGGGCTGCGTTTCGATGAAAGGACGGCGCACGCCATCGGCAAGGCCGAGGCGCGCCACACCCGCTCAGGTAGGCTGGCGCTGTGGGTGATCGCGCTGACGCTGGTCTTTATCGCCTCGAAGCTGCTCTGACTGCAAGCAATGACAGCAGTGCTGTCATTGCAGTCATGCTCCGGTGTCGCTATATTGGTTCGCGGGAGCGCGATCATGGCCCGGATTACTGTTCGCAATGTGGATGAGAGTGTCATGCGGCGACTGCGTGAGCGTGGCGCCGCGCGTGGCGTTTCCATGGAGCAGGAGGCGCGGGACGTGCTCGCCGCATCCGTAGGGCTTCCGACCACCAAAGGTTTCGACTCGTCGGGCATTGCAGCCGAGGACGAAGCCAAGTTCAGACCGACCACACGGGGGCAAGGGTAGTTATGGGCACCCTGACCATTCGCAATCTCGACGACGATCTGAAGCAAAAGCTGCGCGAGCGGGCTGCTAGACATGGCGTGTCAATGGAGCAGGAGGCAAGAAATCTCTTGCTGAAGGAAGTGGCAGTCACCAAAGAACGTGACGGGGATTTTGTTACGGCGGAGGAAATCCTCGAATTCGGCCGACGACTGCAACAAGCGGATTTCGATCAGAAGAAATTCACTGATGACCTCTGGTCCTTCATCGAGGAGGAATGACCGTGGTGGTCGACACCTCAGCGATCGTGGCCATCCTGAAGCAGGAGCCCGATGCTCCGGCTATCGCCCAGCGCCTCGCCGGAAATCAGCGGATATTGATGAGCGCCGCAACTCTGATGGAATGCGGCACAGTAATTGTCCGCCGCTATGGCGCGGCTGGCACGGCCGAGTTGACGGGCCTTCTTGCTAGACTCAAAGTCACGATCGTCGCGCTCTCCGCCGAACATGCGCAAGCCGGAATTGAAGCCTATGCACTGTATGGCCGAGGTACTGGCCATCGCGCCAATCTCAACATGGGCGACTGCTTCGCCTACGCCTTGGCCAAGACGCGAAACCTGCCGCTGCTTTTCAAGGGCGACGATTTCATCCATACCGACATCGAACCGGCGCTGAAGCCGGCATGACATCGGACAAGAACTGGGCATGACCCTCTCCGGCAAGCGTATCCTGCTGATCATCGGCGGCGGTATCGCCGCCTACAAGGCACTCGACCTGATCCGCCGGCTGCGCGAGCGGGGTGTTGTGGTGCGCGTAGTGATGACCGCCGCGGCGCAGGAATTCGTCACCACGCTGTCGGTCGGGGCGCTGTCGGCCGACCACGTGTTCACGGATTTGTTCGACCGCAATGACGAGCACGATGTCGGCCACATCCGCTTGTCGCGCGAGGCCGATCTTGTCGTCGTGGCGCCGTCTACCGCCGACCTGATGGCGAAGCTCGCCAACGGCCATGCCAACGACCTTGCCTCGACCGTGCTCATTGCGACCGACAAGCCGGTGCTGATGGCGCCCGCCATGAACCCGAAAATGTGGTCGCATCCCGCGACCCGGCGAAACCGGGCGACGTTGCGCAAGGACGGCGTCGCATTCGTCGGCCCGGCAAAGGGCGAAATGGCCGAGAGCAACGAGGCGGGCGAAGGCCGCATGGCCGAGCCGCTGGAAATCGTCGCTGCGATCGAGGCGCTGCTCGACATCAGTCCGAAGCCGCTGGCAGGCAGAAAGATCATCGTCACCTCAGGGCCGACGCATGAGCCGATCGACCCGGTGCGCTATATTGCCAACCGTTCGTCCGGCAAGCAGGGCCATGCCATCGCGGCGGCGCTGGCAAGGCTGGGCGCCGATGTGCGCCTCGTCTCCGGTCCGGTCGGCATTGCCGATCCGGCTGAGGTCACCACGTTGCATGTCGAAACCGCCAACGAGATGAAGGACGCGGTCGAACAGCTTTTGCCGGCGGACGCGGCGGTGTTCGTCGCGGCGGTTGCCGACTGGCGCAGCGAGACTTCGGCCGGCGAGAAGATAAAGAAGGTGGCGGGCGAGGGGCCGCCGGCGCTGCAGATGATCGAAAACCCTGACATCCTTGCCGGTGTCGGCCATCACAGAAAGCGGCCCAGCCTGGTCGTCGGCTTCGCCGCCGAGACGCAGGATCTGGTCAGGAACGCCGAGGCCAAGCTCAGGAAAAAGGGCGCCGATTTCATCGTCGCCAACGATGTATCCCACGAAAGCGGGGTGATGGGCGGCGACCGCAACAAGGTGCGGATCGTCTGGAAGGCCGGTGTCGACGAATGGCCCGAGATGAGCAAGGACGAGGTGGCGACGCGGCTCGCCGCCTTGATCGCCGAACGGCTGAAGACGATTACTGTCTAGCCCGTCGCTTCCTGCGGCCGGGTTGCCGGCCCCGAGATCCTCAGCGCGGCAAGGCAGCCCAGAATCCCGAGTGGCACGAAGGCGAGGAACAGCCAGGTGGCGGCATTCGCCGCCGCCTCGCGGTTCAGGCCTTCGGAGAAACCGCTGGCGTTGGCGACGATGCCGGTCAACGCGGCACCGACCGCATAGCCGATGCGCTGCATGGTCGGCACGGCGGCGGAAGCGATCGTTTGTTCGCCGTCCCTGGCCGATGCGACGATCACCCGTGTGACGAAGGGCCAGGCAATGCCGAAGCCGCCGCCTTGCAGCAAGGCACAAAACAGGATTAGCGAAATCGAACCGGCCGGCACGGCATAGGCGAAACCGGCGATGCCCGTCGCGCGATCATCAGCGCGCCGCCGGTGATGATCAGTCTCTCCCGCTCCGGCGGCGCATTGGCGACGAGGATCGACAGGATCGACCAGGCGATCGATTCGGCGGCGATGATATAGCCGGTGGTCAGGATCGGAATGCCGTGCAGGCTGGTCAGAAGCAGCGGCCCGTAGACGGCGAAGGAACAGGTCGCCACCGAAAACGCGGCGACCATGGTCATGCCAGCACCGACCGGCGAGCGCCATGAGAACAGCCGCGACGGCAACAGCCGCGAGCCCGGCTTCAGCGCGTCGATGCGGACGAACAGCGCGAGCCCGATCAGGCCGAGGATGAGCAGCAGGGACGAGCGCAGCAGGGCAATGTCGACACCGGCCGTGGCGATCAGCACGACGCTGACGGCAAGGCAGCCGAGCGCGGCAAAGGGGAAGGGCGGCGCGGTTCCAGTGATCGCCCGCGGTCGGGTTGCCTCAGGCGTGTCGAGCACGATGAAGCTCGCCAACGCCATGGCCGTGCCGCCAAGCGTGAAGACGCCGAAAGCCCAGCGCCAGGAGAGCAACTCGGTCATCAACGCACCGAGTACCGGCCCGCTGAAGGCGGCGAGGCCCCAGATCGCCGACATGACGCCGAAAAGCTGCGGCCAAATGGCGCGTGGAAACAGCCGCTCGACCGAGACGAAGGCCAGCGACACCAGCGCGCCGCCGCCAAAACCCTCGATCAGGCGCCCGGCCAGGAACAGCGGCATGGAGGGCGCGATGGCGCAGACCAGTGCGCCGGCCGCGTAGAGCAGGGCGGCGACCATCATGTTGGTGCGCAGCGCGACATAGCTCACCAGCCGTCCGGCGGCGGCACCGGCGACGATGGCGCCGAGCTCGTAGATCGCCAGCGACCAGCCGACCAGTTGAACCCCGGCGAGTTCGCCGACCATCGCCGGCATCACCGTTGCCACCATGGTTTCGTTGGTGGCGTGCAGCAGGATGCCGAGGCTGATGAAGCAGAAGCGCGCCGCTCGCCCACAGCGCCCGCCAGTCGACCCTGTTTGTGCTGGTTTCCGTCACCTGCCCTCCCGAACATTTCGTATACGCCGATTCAAAAAATGGTGGAGCGCTCTTCGTCTCCAATGGGCAATCGGCGCTTCGGGGACGGTTGTAAAACCTCAACCGCGATTGAGCTCAAGCGGTATTTTGCGGGTGCGCTGAGGGTGCTGATGAAGGCGGGATATCAAGATTGGCGATCATGGCGTCAGCGATGATCTTCCGTGGCACGGCGGTTCCCAATAAGTCGTGCGGCGCGGAACAGTCCTATCCTATCCTGTTCCGCGCCGCATGCAGAGCCACGCTATGGCGCTCATTTGAAAGAGTGGATCAGTTCCAGTGAGGTGACGGCGACTGCCAGGTTGACGCCGGTCTGCGCCTGTACGTTGAGAGGCTGCAGCGAAAAGGCGCTGTTCAGCCCGCCGACCAGAAGGTTGGCGCCGCCGCCGGTTACCACGCTGGCCTCGGCGTTGACGCCATAGTAGCTGCCGGCAAGATCGCCGGCATCACGGTCGCGGGTGGCCGCCAGAACCGCCCATATCAATTCGCCCTGGTGGGTCTTGCCGACGTCGACGCCGAGCTTGGAAATGACCCCGGTATAGGCTTCCGGGGGACCACCATGATGAGGTCGAAAGGTGCAGGCAACGCCCTTGTTGGATGTCACGATATAGCCGGTGCCGCCGTCGATGGTGCAGTCGAGCACGCCGAGCTGCAGCCTCCCTGCGCTGGCAGGGGCGGCTAGAACCGTAGCGGCGAGGGCGGCGGCACAGGCGAGTTTCTTGATCATGGGGGGGTCCTTTTCGCGAATAGCCTTGAACAACGGCTAAGCGTCCCGAGCGTTCCGCCGAGAACTTGGCGCGATCAAGGCGTCATCCGTTGAAGGTTTCGAAGCCATGCCAAACGGCAGGCCTGCCATGTCAGGCCGAAACGCCGCCGTCGGTCAGCCGGTGCTGGTGCGCGCCAGGCCGTCCTTGGCAGGCTGGTAGGTGGGGCTGAGGCGCACGGCCTCGCGGTAGGCTTTAGCCGCCTTAGCCTTGTCGCCGCGCCGCTCGTAGATCAGCGCCTGGTTGGACCAGGCCTCGGCATTCTTGCCGTCGAGCTTGATCGCCATGTTGATGTCGGCGAAGGCATTGTCCTCGTCGTTCATGGCGAGATAGGAGAGGCCGCGGCCATTGTAGGGTTCGGCGGCGTCCGGCGCCAGCGAGATGGCTGTCGAGAAATCCTCGATGGCGAAAGCGTGCTGGCCCTGGCTCTGATAGATCAGGCCGCGATTGTGATAGGCGCGTGCGTCTGTCGTGTCGAGCTGGATCGCCTTCTGGAAATCGTTGAACGCTTCCTGGATGCGGTTGGCTTTGCGGTAGAGATTGCCGCGGCCGATATAGGCTGCGTCATAGTCGGGATTGATCTGGATCGAGCGGTTGTAGTCGGCAAGCGCGGCCGCCTGATCGCCGAGGAATCGCTGGATGAGAGCGCGGTTCGAATAGGCCTGGTAGAAATTCGGATTGAGCTGGATGGCGGTATTGAAGTCCTTGAGCGCCGCCTGATACTGGCCGCCGCGGCCATAGGCCGAGCCACGCACATTGTAGCCTTCCGGATCCTGGGGACTGCGCTGGATAACGGCCGATAGCGAGGAGATGTTCTCGGCCGACCCTTGTGCCTTGTCGATGTTGGTGAATTCGCCGGTCGGGGCTGTCTGGCAGCCGGCGAGCGCCAAGCCAGAAAGCAGGGCTGCCGTCAGGGCGAAGCCGCGCATTGCGGTTCTGCGCTCCACGCTAATTGCATTCATGTCTGCTCTGTCCTCACTGCCCGCCCGCGCCGTCAGGTCTGTTCCCTCTCCGAACCGGCCCTCTGCGAGCTGGTCGAATTCAAAACAAAAAGGTGGCGACGATTTCGCATCGCGCCACCTTGGGTATCCTTCGAAAAGGACGAAAAATTGGCGTCAGAACCGCGGCGGACGCGGAGCGCCGGCACCAGCGGCACCAGCCGCCACCGGGCGCGGCGTCATCGGCAGCAGGCCTTCGCGCTGAGCGCGCTTGCGGGCCAGCTTGCGGGCGCGGCGAACGGCTTCCGCCTTTTCGCGGGCGCGCTTCTCAGAGGGCTTCTCATAATGTCCGCGCATCTTCATTTCGCGGAAGATGCCTTCGCGCTGCATCTTTTTCTTGAGCGCGCGAAGCGCCTGATCAACATTGTTGTCGCGGACGAGTACCTGCACGGGCAATCCTGTCTTTCGGGTTTTGTTAACAACAGGCAAGTGGCCATAGTCGCTTGCCTCCGCGGCGGTCTACACCACGAATTGTGGCGGCTGATAGCAGAATCATGCCGCTCTGTCCACTGCCGAAACGAAAAACCCGCCTCAGCGGCGGGTCGTCGGCGCAAATCACACCATAGGTCAATCGATAGCATAACTGCCGGCGCAAAGCAAGGAAGTTACAACTTCCGATCGTAGGTTCGCTTACCTGGGCCGCTCTCCGCACCGGTGAGCGATCAGTGGCGTTCCCCGCCACAAATAAATTTTGGCGGCTCCATCCGGCAGAACGCTCCGCCTGGCTCTATCAGCGAAGGAACAAAGCTCGTTGCCCATTGTTTGTTTCGCATAGGCAAGCACAGGAGAAAACCGATGTCAGAAACCCGTGAATGGCTCGTCCAGTGGCTCAGGGACGCGCATGCGATGGAGGAGCAGGCCGAAACCATGCTGAACGGCCAGTTGAGCCGGCTGGAGAGTTATCCCGAACTCCGTGAGCGCATCAGCCTGCATGTCGACGAGACGAAGGGGCAAGCAGCGCGCCTCAGAACCTGCCTGGAACAACTGGGCGAAGATAGGTCGACGCTGAAGGACGCCGGCGGCAAGCTGTTGGCCATGGCGCAGTCCCTCAGCGGCGTGTTCGCCGGCGACGAGGTGATGAAGGGCTCACTCGCGAGCTACACATTCGAGCATATGGAGATCGCCTCATACACGATACTCATCGCAGCCGCAAAATCCCTCGGCGAAACGGAAGTCGCCCGGGCCTGCGAACAGAACCTGCGTGAGGAAGAGGCAATGGCCGAGTGGCTGAAAAACAAGCTGCCCGCGACGACGGAGCAGTTCCTGGCTCGCTCGGAGTCGGACAGCGACTATGCCAAACGATGACGACAACAGGCCGGCGGCCAAGATGAGACCGCCTTCGGTGTGGCGGGCCTACAGCTACGCCTGGATTACCCTCGGCTTCTTCATCATCTCGATCGTCGGTCACTGGGTTTTCGGCTGGTTCGCCTATCTCGACGAGCAGCAAGCGCTCGGCCAGCCACCCGAATTCGGCGGCTATCTGATCGAGATGAGCCGCGACACGCTTGAGAACTGGCAGTCGGAATTCCTGCAGCTGCTCTGGCAGGTCGGCGGCCTGGCGTTCCTGCTCTTCGTCGGCTCGCCGCAATCGAAGGAGAGTACCGACCGTATGGAGGCTAAGATCGACGCGCTTCTCACCCTTGTCGACCCGAAGAAAGGCAAGGAAGCGATTCGCGAGTTGGACCTGCAGTATGACGGCCGCCACACCGACGAGCCGCACGCGCACCGGCACTAAATCCGGGAGTTGGAAATTTGACCCGGAGGCGATCATCGCTCCGGGTCGTTGATCCAACAACGCAACCAGGTCGCTATGATGCTGTGGCCAGGTGAAGCCGCTCGAAATCCTCGAAGAACTCGCCGTAGTCGCAGGTTATTTCCTCGCCAGCCGCTATGTCGCGGATCGCGGTTGCCCCGCCATACTGCGAGAAATCCGTGTTCGGCGTTTCGGAATGGTTCATGAAGCGGCCATTGTCGACCTCATAGACCATGAATCCGGGCCGGTCCGGACTTGGATAGGCATATCTGTCGAGCAATTCCCTGAGGTGCGGCGGCGCGGCCCTATATTTCTCCATAGGGAACAGCCGGTCGAAATCCGGATCGAGCCGCCAGATCGACGCTCCCTTCCTGATCGGCTCGGCGGCGAACACGCCGACGCCCTCGATTGCGCTAGCAGCGATGTAGGTCCTGATCAGCAGCATGTTTTAGGCCCGTCGTCGAACAAAGTGTCCGAAGAAAATCGCCAAATCGCACTGGAAAGCAAGACCGCTTGGCGACATTGCCTCACGTCCGATTGATCGAGAGGCCGCCATCGGCAAACAGCGCGGTTCCGGTGGTGAAGCTCGACGCATCCGAAGCGAGGTAGAGCGCCGAGCGGGCGATCTCCTCAGGCGCGGCGACGCGCTTCAAGACATGCAGGTTTTCGACGAAGACTCGCGATTCAGGTGTCTTGAACGTTGCCGAAGGCGTGTCGGTGCCGCCCGGCAGCAGCGCGTTGACCCGCACGCCTTTGGCGCCATATTCGGCGGCAAGCACCTGCGTCAATCCGATCAGCCCGGCCTTGCTTGCGGCATAGCTGGTCATGCCGGGCATGCCGACGGTATGGCCGACAAAGGTAGAGGTGAAGATCAGCGAACCGCCGCCGCGTTCGACCATCGCCGGCACCTGATATTTCGCGCCGAGAAAGGCGCTGGTCAGGTTGGTGTCGAGCGTCTCTCGCCATCCCTCCAGCGACAATTCCGCGATTGGACCCATCTTGCCGACCGAGCCGGCGTTGTTGAAGGCGATATCCAGCCCGCCGAATTTCTCGACCGCCCTCTCGACAAGAGCTTTGGTGTAGTCTTCGTCGCGAACGTCGCCGGCAAGGGCCATGGCGGTGCCGTCGGCCTCCTCGATTTCGGCGACGAGCGCGTCCAGCTCCGCCTGGCGGCGGGCAGCGACGACCAGCTTGGCGCCTTGCTCGGCAAAGAGTTTTGCGGTGGCGCGGCCGATGCCGGAGCTGGCACCGGTGACGATGGCGATCTTGTTGGCGAGTGCGAGCATTTTTGGCCTCCTTTCCTCGCGCCAGCTTTGCCGGCAATCGGATGCTTGGTCGCAGATCGAGGGACAGCGAGCCACCCGATACCTGCGCAGGCGTTCGGATGCGTGGTTCGGCTCGTTGCTTCGACAGGTCTTTTTAGTCGCGGCGCAAAACGGCAAGCGCCGTCGCAAACAGCGCAAGGCTGGCAGCGCTGTTTCGCTAGTGATACACCTCGCGCGCCGGCGCTCGATTGGATGCCCGGCCGCTGTCTGCGAGGCCAAAACGTTGAAGAAATACTCGGTATTCGCCATCGCCCGCGAGGCCATGCGCGGCCACAAGGGCTGGGAGGAGCAATGGTCTTCGCCAGAGCCGAAGAAGGAGTACGACGTCATCATCGTCGGCGCCGGCGGCCATGGCCTGGCCACCGCCTACTATCTCGCCACGGTGCACGGCATCACCAATGTCGCGGTGTTGGAAAAGGGGTGGCTCGGCGGCGGCAATACCGGCCGCAACACCACCATCATCCGCTCCAACTATCTGTATGACGAGAGCGCCGGCATTTATGATCACGCGCTAAAGTTGTGGGACGGGCTCAGCCAGGAGCTCAACTACAACGTCATGTATTCGCCGCGCGGCGTCATGATGCTGGCGCACAATGTGCACGACATCCAGGTCTTGAAACGTCACGTCCATGCCAATCGTCTGAACGGCATCGACAATGAATGGCTGACGCCGGAAGCCGCCAAGGAATTCTGCCCGCCGCTCAACATTTCGCGCGATGCCCGCTATCCGGTGATGGGCGCTACCCTGCAGCGTCGCGGCGGCACGGCGCGTCACGATGCCGTCGCCTGGGGCTATGCGCGCGGCGCTTCGGCGCGCGGCGTCCACATCATCCAGAATTGCGAGGTCACCGGCGTCAAGCGGGCGCCGAACGGCGCGGTCATGGGCGTCGAGACGACACGCGGCTTCATCGGCGCCAAAAAAGTCGGCGTCGTTGCGGCCGGCCATTCGTCGGTCATCATGAACATGGCCGGGGTGCGGATGCCGCTGGAAAGCTATCCGCTGCAGGCGCTGGTGTCGGAGCCGGTCAAGCCGGTCTTCCCCTGCGTGGTGATGTCGAACACGGTGCACGCCTATATCTCGCAGTCCGACAAGGGCGAACTGGTCATCGGCGCCGGTACCGACCAGTATATCTCCTATTCGCAGACCGGCGGCCTGCACATCCTGCAGCACACGCTCGACGCCATCTGCGAGATGTTCCCGATGTTCACGCGCATGAAGATGCTGCGCTCGTGGGGCGGCATCGTCGACGTGACGCCCGACCGTTCGCCGATCCTGGCCAAGACGCCAGTGCCCGGCCTCTATGTCAATTGCGGCTGGGGCACGGGCGGCTTCAAGGCGACGCCGGGCTCGGGCCATGTCTTTGCCCACACCATCGCCAGGGACGATCCGCACCCGATCAACGCGCCCTTCACCATCGAGCGCTTCCGCACCGGTCGCCTGATCGACGAGGCGGCGGCGGCAGCGGTGGCGCACTGATATGGCCGAGATGGCTGTCGCCATGGACAAGAGGCTTTGCGATCAACCCGCCGACGCTTGCGTCGGCCACGGCGAATTGTAGGAACAACCATGCTTCTCATCCGCTGCCCCTATTGTGAGGAAGAGCGTCCGGAACTTGAATTCCGCAACGCCGGCGAGGCGCATATCGCGCGTTCGGCGGATATGGCCGCGACAAGCGACGACGATTTTGAAAAGTTCTTCTTCATCCGCTCGAATCCCAAAGGCATCATCTATGAGCGCTGGCGGCACATGCATGGCTGCGCGCGGTTCTTTAATGCCGTGCGCGATACCGTCAGCGACAAGTTCCTGATGACCTACAAGGCCGGCGAGCCCAAGCCGGCGAAGCTGCCGGGAGCCTCCGAATGATTGCGACGTTCCGCATTCCCGGCGCCGGGCGCCTCAAGCAGGCAGAGACCGCTCGGTTCAGCTTCGACGGCCAGTCCTATGCCGGCGTCGAGGGCGAAACGCTGGCCTCGGCGCTGCTCGCCAACGGCGTCCATCTGGTCGGCCGTTCGTTCAAATATCACCGGCCGCGCGGCTTCCTGTCCGCCGGGGCGGAAGAGCCCAACGCGCTGGTTGAGATCAGGCGCGACTCCGCCAGGAGGACACCAAATGTTCGCGCCACCGTGCAGGAGCTCTATGACGGGCTGACGGCACAGTCGCAGAACCGCTGGCCGTCGCTGGCCTTCGACGTCAGCGCGCTCGGCGACATCGCCTCGCCGCTGCTTTCCGCGGGCTTTTACTACAAGACCTTCATGTGGCCGAAGTCCGCCTGGAAAAACTTTTACGAGCCCAGGATCAGGGCTGCGGCAGGGCTTGGCGTCGCTCCTGACCAGCCGGATCCCGACCACTATTCGGCGCGTTTCGCACATTGCGACGTGCTGGTGCTGGGTGGAGGTGCTGCCGGCATCGCCGCGGCAGTTGCCGCGGCCGAAACCGGCGCGCGCGTCATCCTAGCCGACGAGCAGGCCGATTTCGGCGGCAGCCTGCGTTTCGAGAGTGGCGCCAGGATCGACGGCCAGGACGGTTTTGCCTGGGCGCAAGGTGCAGTCGCCAAGCTCAGGGCCATGGACAATGTCCGCGTGCTGTCGCGCACCACCGCCTTCGGCTATTACGCGCAGAATTTCGTCGGGCTGGTCGAGCGCGTCAGCGACCATCTGCAGAACCCTGGCCGCGAACTGCCGCGCGAGCGGCTGTGGCAGGTCCGCGCCAAACGCGTCGTGCTGGCGACCGGTGCCATCGAGCGGCACATGGTGTTTGCCGACAACGACCGGCCAGGGGTCATGCTGGCGTCGGCGGCGCGCACCTACCTCAACCATTTTGGCGTCGCGGTAGGCAGGAATGTCGGCGTCTATACCGCCAATGACTCCGCCTATGCGGCAGCGATCGACCTGAAGAAGGCCGGCATCGGCGTGGCGGCGATAGTCGACCTGCGCGACAACCCGACCGGATCGGTGATCGACGAGGCGAGGGCGCTCGGCATCGAGGTCAATTTCGGCCGCGCGGTGATCCGCGCCGGCGGCAAATTGCGGGTTTCGTCGATGACCGTGCAGCCGAAGAATGGCGGCGGCGAGCGCACCATCCCGGTCGACGCGATCCTGATGTCGGCCGGCTGGACGCCGTCGGTGCATCTGTTCTCGCAATCGCGCGGCAAGGTCGCCTTCAACGACGAGGCCAAGCGTTTCGTGCCCGGCACCTACGCCCAGGACTGCGTCTCGGTCGGCGCCTGCAACGGCACCGACGGGCTGTCGGCGACGATCGACGAAGCCTATGCGGCAGGCGCCAAGGCGGCGAAGGATGCCGGCGTCAAGAATGCCGTCGCCAACACCGTCAAGGGCACCAAGCCGAAGGTCGACGCCAGCGAGAACTGGTCGCGCGGCATGCTGGGTGCGGCGCCCGGCGCCGGGCCGGACACGACGGTAAAAGCCTTCGTCGACTTCCAGAACGACGTCACCGCCAAGGACATCCGCCAGGCGGTGCATGAAGGCATGCGCTCGATCGAGCACGTCAAGCGCTTCACTACCAATGGCATGGCGACCGACCAGGGCAAGACCTCCAACATGCACGGCCTGGCCATCGCCGCCGAGACGCTGGGCAAGCCGATCCCGCAAGTCGGCCTGACGACGTTCCGGGCGCCTTACACGCCGGTGACCTTCGGTTCGATCGTCGGACACGCGCGGGGTCCGCTCTTCGACCCGACCCGCAAGACGGCGATCCATCCCTGGGCCGAGCGCCAAGGTGCGGTGTTCGAGGATGTCGGCCAGTGGAAGCGCGCCTGGTATTTTCCGAAGGGCGGCGAGGACATGCACGCCGCCGTCGATCGCGAGTGTGTCACGGTGCGCAAGACGGCCGGCCTGTTCGACGCCTCGACGCTGGGCAAGATCGAGGTGGTCGGGCCGGATGCGGCCAAATTCATGGAACTGCTCTACACCAATCCGTGGGAGAAACTGGAGCCCGGCCGTTGCCGCTATGGCATCATGCTGCGTGAGGACGGCTTCATCTATGACGACGGCGTGGTGGGAAGACTGGCGCCGGACCGCTTCCATGTGACGACGACGACGGGCGGTGCGCCGCGCGTCATGAACCATATGGAGGATTACCTCCAGACCGAGTTCCCGCATCTCAACGTCTGGCTGACCTCGACTACCGAGCAGTGGGCGGTGATCGCCGTGCAGGGACCGAAGTCGCGGGAGATCATCGCGCCGCTGGTCGAGGGCATCGACATGTCGGACGGGGCGCTGCCGCATATGTCGGTGCGCGAGGGCAGGATCTGCGGCGTGCCGACAAGGCTGTTCCGCATGTCGTTCACCGGCGAGCGCGGCTTCGAGGTCAACGTGCCGGCCGACTACGGCCAGGCCGTCTGGGAAGCGCTGTGGGCCGAGGGCCAGAAGCACGGCGCCTGTGCCTACGGTACCGAGGCGATGCACGTGCTGCGTGCCGAAAAAGGCTACATCATCGTCGGCCAGGACACCGACGGCACGGTGACGCCTGGCGATGCCGGGCTCGACTGGGCGGTCGGCAAGAAGAAGACCGATTTCGTCGGTATCAGGGGCCTGGCTCGGCCCGACCTGGTCGCCAAGGGCCGCAAGCAGCTTGTCGGCCTGAAGACCAAAGACCCAAAAGTCGTGCTGGAAGAAGGCGCGCAGATCGTCGGCGATCCGAAGCAGGCGATCCCGATGACGATGATCGGCCATGTCACCTCGAGCTACTGGTCGGAAAATTGCGGCCGCTCGATTGCGCTGGCCCTGGTTGCCGGCGGCCGCGACCGGATGGGCGAGACGCTCTACGTGCCGATGCCCAATGCGACGATCGAGGTGGAGGTCACCGGCATGGTGTTCTTTGACGACAAGGGGGAGCGCCTCAATGGCTAAGGCTGCCGCGAAGGAATCCGCCGCTGCGCCGTCGGTCGAACGCCGGCCGGCTCTCGCCGGTCAGGAGCTTTCCGTAACCGGCGTTACGCTTGCTGTGTTGCCGCCGGCGCAGCGTATTTCGCTGCGCGCGCCGGACGCCTCGGTCGCGGCGCTTTCGAAGGCGCTTGGCGTGGAGCTGCCGCGGAAGCCCAAAACCTCGACGGCAAAGGCCGGGCGCACGGCATTGTGGCTTGGGCCGGACGAATGGCTGGTCATCGACGAGGTGGGAAAAGACCCGCTCGCCGACTGCGCAGAGCTTACAATGCTGCATTCAGCGGTCGGCATCTCGCATCGCAACGTCGCCATCTCGGTCGTCGGCCCAGCGGCGGCGGCGACGATCAATTCAGGCTGTCCGCAGGATCTGTCGCTGGACGTCTTTCCGGTCGGAGCGGCCTCGCGCACCATCTTGGGCAAGGCCGAGATCGTGCTGTTGCGCATCGCAGCCGACGCGTTCCGGGTTGAATGCTGGCGCTCTTTTTCCGATTATGTCTTTGCTTTCCTGTCGGAGGCGGCCGGCGACGCAGCGCCTTAGGAATGTTGGCAGGGCTCGACCGTTTGCCGGAGCAAGTCGGGGAGAAAGTCGATGCCGTCGAAATCCGCGCAGAATCCACCGGTCCAGAAGACGCCGGCGGTGCGCTCGTTCGAACACGAGCAGCACAAAGAACCAAACATTGAAGAGGAACTCGAGGAAGGGCTCGAGGACACGTTTCCGGCCAGCGATCCGGTGTCGATCACCGGGACTTCGATTCCCGGCGCTCCTGCAAGACCTGGCAAGGCCAAGATCGTGGCCGGAATGAAGAAGCGCAGGAAATAACATCCATCAGGCCCCGCGAGCACGGCGTCGCCGGCTACGAGTGCGGGGCGGTCAGGATTTCCTGTCGCCCTTTTCGAACGTCAGAACGTGCTGGGTACGATCCACGGGTCGATGTCGATGCCGAGCCGCGGGTGCTTGCTTTCCGTTGAGCCCTTGTGGGTGGCCGCGCCTGCCTTCTCGACCGATCCGGTCGCGCCGCAATCGAGCTTGATGCCGGTGTCGGCGCAGGCCGCGGCCGGCGCGTGTTTGCCGGGCTGACTCTGGTCGGCGAAGGCAGCGCCCGAGAAAGCAAGCAGTGCCGCGAGGGTGATGATTGTCTTTTTCATTGTCTGTCTCCGGGCTGGATTCTGGATTTGTACATGTACGACATAGCGTACATATACGACCGGCGAGTATGAAGTTCCAGTCGGAAATTGTACATGTACGAAATTTTTGACGGCGAGCGTGGCGCTAGCCCGCCGGGTGGCGATCCCAGCCACCAGGGTCCTACACGCATAGACTGATTCCCCAGGCCTTCGCCCTGTTTCGCTTGCCTGTCAGCTATCCGAAACTGAACAAAAACCCTTCAGCAGTTGACCGGCGTCTCGGTCAGCGGCGGCACGTCCTGCGTGGCCAGCGCGGCAAGCGTGAACTCGCACATCCGCTTCACGAACGCCTGCTGGTCGCCGAACGGATAGAAGGGAAAGGTGATCAGCAGCGAGATCGTGCCGTGGCCGACCGCCCACAGCATGGTGGCGATGGCGCGCGAATCGCCCTTCAGCTTGCCGGCGGCCACGCAGGCTTCAACCCTCTTGATCAGCACTTTCATCAACGGGTTGCCCTCCTGCATCTCGGCGAAGGTCCTGCCTTCCGGGGGCTTGACCTTCTCGGTCATGAATATCGTGCGATACTCGTTGGGGTTGCCAAGGCCGAAGGCCGCATATTCGGTCATCACCACTTGCAGCGCCTCGATCGGATCGTCGGCCGGGTGATCCTCGATACGCTTTGCCAGAGTCTTGAACGCGTCCTCGGCCAACGCGAACAAGATGTCCTGCTTGTCGGCAAAATAGGAATAAACCGACATCGGCGCATAGCCGACACGCTTGGCCAGCTTCCGGATGGTGAGGCCTTCATAGCCTTCTTCCTGGACGAGCTTGTGCGCGGCGTCGACAAGTTCGGAGCGCAGTTCGGCCTTTTGTTTCTCGCGGCGTGTCTGGACGCTAAGCGGCAATTTTCGCCTGCCTTCTGTTTGTGGCTGGCTAAATTATATACGCTGTACGGAATCGGACAAGGCGCGGTCAAAAATCGGCGCCCTTCTCAGCCATTTTCGCCCAAACATCGATCACACGTGTTACCCGGGCAGAAACGACGCGGCATCGGACTGTTACAACCAGAGGTTAGCTGCGGCCCGGCCAAGAGATTTTGTTGCTAGGCCCGAGATGACCATGACCGAGCTTTCTTCCGTTGCGCCAAACGCAGATCCACTTTCTCACGATGCCATGCTGGCCCTCAGGCGGGTGGTCATGGTTGCATGGTTGGCGATCGCGCTCGGATTCGCCATGGAGGCGCTTACTCTGGCTGGCAGGCTTGCAGCGGGTTCCCACCCGGCTACCACCCTGATCCTGATCGAATTGGCGCAAGGCGTGACGTGGGCGTTCTTCGTCTGCGCCGGTCTCAGCCTCGGCACGGCGATCGCCAAGGTACGAGCCTCGCTCGGCGGCCTGATCGCTGCAATCTCGGCACCACTGGCGATGGCCATCGCCAAGGGGTCGCAAAAGGTCATGGTAACTGCTCTTGATGCGGCCACAAAACCGGCCAGCCTCTCGCTCACCACGCTGGGCGTGCTGCGGGCGATCGAATATGGCCTGCTCGGCTGGATCCTGGCCTCGCTGGCGTCGAAGGAAAGGCCCCGTCCGCTCCATTTTGGGCTGGCAGGCACCGCGATAGGCGCGGTGTTCGGCGGCGGAATCACGGTGCTGACGCTTGAGACGGCCGCGGCGAACGGCGTTGCCCTTGAATTGCCGCGGGCGATCACAACCGGCCTCAACGAGATCGTGTTCCCGATCGGTTGCTCTCTGGTCGTCTACATTGCCCTGCAGGTCGGCCGGCACATGAAGATCATCTCTGGCGAGGTTCGTTGAGCCGTTCAGGCCGCTTCTGGCTGGCGCTCGATCAATGTCAGCGTCAGCCAGCGCGCGGTCAGCGCCGGCTTTTTCGAGCCCTCGATCTCGATCGTCACGTCATGCGCGGTCTGCACCCAGCCCGACGGCCTGACCTTGACGTCGGCCAGCACGAAACGGGTGCGGATGCGCGCGCCGGTCTTCACCGGCGCCAGGAAGCGCAGCGAATCAAAACCATGGTTGACGCCCATCTTGCTGTTTTCGAGCGGCGGCATGGTCTCGAAGGTCATCGCCGATAAAAGCGAAAGCGACAGAAAACCATGCGCGATGGTGCCGCCGAACGGCGTCTCGCACTTGGCGCGCTCCGGGTCGCAATGGATGAACTGGTGGTCGTCGGTGGCGTCGGCGAACTGGTCGATCATGCGCTGCGAGACCACCCGCCACGGCGACACGCCGACCTCCTTGCCGACGCTGGCCAGAAGCACATCGAGACTGATCGGTTCCACGCTGATGTCCTCCATTTCAACCGTTCGGAGCGCGAGCGGCTTCATTCCTTGAACAGTGTCAGCCCATGCTGCACCGACTGCCCGCCATCGATCGGCAGGATGGCGCCGGTGACATAGCTGCCGGCACGGCTGCACAAATAGAGCGTTGCGCCGGCAATGTCATCCGGCGCGCCGATGCGGCCGATCGGAACATGGCCGCCGATATGCTTGGCCTGGTCCTCGGTCGCGGTGGCGAAGGCGGTCATCCGGCTCTGGAAGGGGCCGGGGGCGAAGGCGTTGACGGTGATGCGGCGGGCGGCGAACTCGATCGCCAGGGTGCGCGTCAGATGGTGAACAGCAGCCTTCGAGGCAGTGTAAGAGTAGGCGTCGTCGGCCAGCGGCTGCGTGCCCATCACCGAACCCAGATTGATCACCCGGGCCGGATCGGCATCGCTGGCGGCCGCGTCGAGCAGCGGCAGAAGCTCGCGCGTCAGGTGGAAGACCGCAGTGACGTTGACGCCGAGCACCCTGGCCCAGGCATGGTAGGGAAAACTTTCCAGCGGCGCGCCCCAGGAGACGCCGGCATTGTTGACCAGGATGTTCAGCCGCTCGGTCCGCGCCTTGACCTCGTCGACCAGCGCCGCGATGCCAGCCTCGCTGGAGACATCGCCGGCAAAGCCTTCGGCCCGGCCGGCGCCGCCGAGGCCGTTCAATTCGCCGGCGACCCTGACGCAGTCCTCGCCCTTGCGCGAGGCGATCATCACGGTGGCGCCGGCTCTGACCAAAGCGGTCGCCGCCATGCGGCCGATGCCGGTCGCAGCCCCGGTCACCAGCGCGGTCTTGCCGGCCACCGAAAACAGCTCGTCCAGATAGCTCATTGCAATTCCTCCGCGCGCCCGTGCCTCGCCCAGCAAAAGGCTGCCATGGTCAGGGCCGCAAATCTCTTCAGGCAAATGATAGTGCCCAATTTGTATTGGAGATCAACTTGTTGAAGTCGGCGCTGCCTCGTCGCCCCGCCGGGCACTCCTCCCCGTATAGTGACGGGGAGAAGGAGTTGACCGCAACGCCGGCGCCCTTCTTGCGACGCCGGTGATTGGCGAAACCGGTGACGAGAGCGTCCCTCTCCCCATCCCTATACGGGGAGAGGATGCCGGCAGGCAGGTGAGGGGCAGCGCAAACGCTCGGAATGAGCGGTGGACTAAAAGCTGAAGCGATTGTCCTGCCTACTCGGCCGGCTCGACATTGGTGTAGGCGGCTTGTTCGAGCTCGCGTTTCAGCCGCGATGCCTCTTCCACCTTCGGCGTGACGAAGCGGCCGAGCAGGAGATAGGCGACCGGTGTCAGGAACAGCGTCGAGACGGTGGCCAGGCCCAGACCGCCGACGATCACCCAGCCAAGCGCGATGCGCGCCTCGGCGCCGGCGCCGCTCGCCAGCACCAGCGGCACGCCGCCGAGCACGGTGCAGATCATCGTCATCATCACCGGCCGCAGCCGGATGGTGGAGGCCTGCTCGATCGCCTCGCGCACGCCGAGCCCGCGGTCGCGCAACTGGTTGGCGAACTCGACGATCAGGATGCCGTTCTTGGCCATCACGCCTACCAGGAGCACCAGGCCGATCTGGCTGTAGGCGTTGAGGCTGGTGCCGCTGAGCAAAAGGGCAAAGATCGCGCAGGCGAGGCCGAGCGGCACCGTCGCCATGATGATGACCGCGCTGACGAAGCTCTCGAACTGGGCGGCGAGCACCAAAAGGATGATGACCAGCGAGAAACCGAAGATGGTGATCATGGCGCTGTTTGTTTCGCCCAGCGTCGCCGCCTCCGCCAACGGCACGATGCGGCTGCCCGGCGGCAGAAGCGGCGTGGCGATTGCCTCGGCGCGGGTGAGTGCCTGGCCGAGCGCAAAATCCCCGCTGAGGTTGGAGGTGATCGCCACCGACGGCTGCTGCTGCTCGCGGGTCAGCGAGGGCGGTACGGCGCGCTCGGTCAAAGTGGCGATGGTCGACATCGGCACGAAGCGGCCGTCGGCCGTCTTCAGGAAGATGTTCTCCAAATCGGTCGGATCGTTGATCGGGCTGGTCGTCGAGACGAGCTTCACGCCGTAGCTGCGATCGGCGATATAGACGTCGACGACATCATTGCCGTCGAGCATGGCCTGGAAGGAATCGGCCAGCCTGGTGATGTCGATGCCGAGGTCGGAGGCGCGCTCGCGGTCGATGGCGACGGAAAGCTGGGGCTGCGTCGGGTCGACGGAGAGCCGCGGCGACTGGAAGCCGGGGTCCTTCTGCATTTCCGCGATGATCTTCACCGCAGCGTTGCCGAGCGCCGCGCGGTTGTTGCCGACCAGCGCGAACTGCAGGCCGTTGCCGGCGCCGCGGATGCCGAGGCTGTTGGGCTGCACCGGAAAGACGCGCACGCTCGGCACCTGCCGGGTGAGCCGGCTGATGTCGGCCATGATCTGCTGCTGGCTGCGGTCGCGCTCGTCCCATGGCGCCAGCGTCATCACCATGAAGCCGGCATTGTAGGCGCCGTTCCGGCCGGCGCTCTCGAACGTATTGCGGATTTCGCCGGAATCGCGCAGCGGCTCGATCAGTTTTTCGATCTTCTGCATCTGCTGCGTCGTGTAGTCGAGGCTGACGCCTTGCGGCGCGTCGACGCGCATGAGCACGACGGCACGATCCTCGGTCGGCGTCAGTTCCTGGCGAATCGTGCCGAACAGCGTGAAGGCGGTGGCTGCAAACAGCAGCGCGACCAGGAGCACGATCCACGGCGCATCGAGGCAGGTGCGCAGGCAGCGCCGGTAGAGCCTGTTCAGCGCGCCGCCGATGCGGGCGCCGATGCCGCTGCCGCCTTCGTGATGAAGCGGCGCGACCGACAGCATGCGCGAGGCAAGCATCGGACAAAGGGTCAGCGCCACGACGGCGGACAGAAGCACCGATATTGCGAGAACGAAGCCGAATTCGCGAAACAGGCCGCCGGTCTGGCCGGGCAGGAAGGAGATCGGCACGAACACGGCGACCAGCGTCAGCGTCGTGGCGATGACGGCGAAGAACACTTCCTGGGCGCCAAGCACGGCCGCGGCGCGTGGCCCCATGCCTTCGTTGCGTCGTCGCACGATGTTTTCCAGAACGACGATGGCGTCATCGACAACCAGGCCCGTCGCCAGCACCAGGGCGAGCAGCGTCAATATGTTGACCGAGAAGCCGGCGAGATAGATGGCGGCGATCGTCCCGATCATGGCGACCGGCATCGCAAGCCCCGGAATGAGCGTCGCGCGCCAGTCGAGGAGAAACACGTAGATGACGATCAGCACGATTGAGACGGACAGGCCGAGTGCGATCTCGACCTCATGCACCGCGCCGTTGACGAAGACCGCATCGTCGCTGGTGACCTTGATCGACATGCCCTGAGGTAGATCCGCCTGCAGCGCGGCGACCGCGGCCCTGACGCCGGTCGAAATATCCAGCGTGTTCGATTCCGCCTGGCGGATGATGCCGAGACCGATGCCGGTCTTGCCGTTCGAACGCAATGTGGTCTGGCCGATGTCGGGGCCGAGCGTGACGGTGGCGACGTCGCGGATGCGGGTCGTGCCGCCGATGATGATGTTTTCGAACTCCTCCGGCGTGGTCACGTCCGCCGTCGGACGCACGATCAGGTCCTGGTTGGTCGTGGTGATCGAACCGGCCGGCGAATCGAAAGCGACCGAAGCCAGCGCTGTCCTCAGGTCGGCAACGGTGAAGCCCTGGCTGGCCAGCTTGTGCTGGTTGACGTCGATGCGGAAGATCTTGTCGCGGTCGCCGGAGACCTGGACGTCGGCAACACCGGGGACGGCGGCAAGCTCGTCCTCGATCTGGTCCTGGACCACCACCGTCATGTCCTGCACCGACATGGTGTCGGAGGTGACGGCCAGCCGCATCACGGGCTCGGAATTGGCATCGGCCTTGACGATGCGGGGCGGATCCGCGGTGTCCGGCATCTGGTTGGCGACACGGCCGACGCCATCGCGCACATCGGAGGCGGCGACGTCGAGGTCGACGCCGTCGTTGAATTCGATGGTGACGCGGCTCGTGCCGAAGGACGAGGTGGACGAGATCGACTTTACGCCGGAGACGCGGCCGACCGCGCCCTCGATCACGTCGGTCAGTTCGCGGTCGACGGTTTCGGATGCGGCGCCTTCAAAGGTCGTGTTAACGGTGATGACGGGGCGGTCGACATCCGGCAGTTCGCGGATCTCGACGCCGTAGAAGGCGGCAAGGCCGGCAACCGCGATCAATGTGTTCAGCACGAAGGCCATCACCGGCCTGCGGATGAACAGCGCGGTGAATCCTGTGTCGCTGGCCGCGTTGTTGGTTGCGGTCATCAGCCGTCGGCGTCCGCGGCGCGCAGTTGTTCGCCGGCGATGCGGACCTCGCCGCCTTCGCTGACACTCTGGGTGCCCTCGGTGACCACCATGTCGCCGCTGACGATCGGGGCATCGATCAGCACGGTCTCAGTGTTGCGCTGGATGATGCGCACCGCAACCCGCTTGGCCTTGCCGTCCACGATGGTCCAGATATAGGCGCCGTCCGAACCCCATTGTATCGCCAGCGGACTGACCGCAGGATAGCTGTCGCCGGGGAACTTCATGGTGATCTGGAAGGACATGCCGGCACGCAGCGAATCGGCCGGATTGGCGATCTTTGCCTTGACCAGAAGGGTACGACTGGCTTCATCGATGTGGTTGTCGATGGCGGAGACCGTGCCGGTATAGGCTTTGTTTGGGTTGGCGATTGGCGTCGCCGACAATTGCGCGCCGACTTTGACGAGGGCGGCGAAGCGCTCCGGCACCCAGAATTCGACCAGTATGCTGGAGCGGTCGTCAAGGGTGGCGACCGCCGACTGGCTGGTCACATAGTTGCCGGCTGATATCGGCAGGATGCCGACGACGCCGGCGATCGGCGCGACGATCGAGCGGCGCTGCAAGGCCAGTTCCGCATCGCGAAGCGCCAGCTTGGCATTGGCCAGCACCACCTCGGCATCGGCAACAGAGACCGCCGTCGCAGCGTTGGAAGCCCGCAACGATTTGACCCGGTCGAGCTTGGCCTGCGC
This sequence comes from Mesorhizobium sp. WSM4846, assembly GCF_055811415.1. Taxonomy (NCBI): domain Bacteria; kingdom Pseudomonadati; phylum Pseudomonadota; class Alphaproteobacteria; order Hyphomicrobiales; family Phyllobacteriaceae; genus Mesorhizobium; species Mesorhizobium sp. WSM4846. Next base: position 3,628 of record NZ_JBVVPZ010000008.1, on the reverse strand, counting down.
GTCTTGCAAGGCAACCTTTGCGCGGTCCTGTGCGATCACCTCGGTGTCGGAATCGAGGGTGGCAATGATCTGTCCTTTTTCGACATGGGCGCCGGACTCGACCAGAAATTCGACCAGGCGGCCTGAACTGTAGGGATTGACCGTCACCGAGGCGTAGGCTCGGCCGGTGCCGATTGCCCGCAGGCGATCATTGATGACGGCCGTGGCCGCCGGCAATGCGACGATAGTCGCCAGTTGGCCGGCGTCGCTGCGGCGGCCCGCTTGCCCGGCGTTGTCGACGGCGCTCGTCGCTGTCGGAGGCGTCGTGGCATCAGCCCATTCGATGCCCCAGCGCGCCAGCACATCCGGCGCGCCTGGAAAAAAGCGAACCCAGGCGGCCGCGGCCGCGACGAGGATCACAAGTGAAAAAACGATCTGTTTCCAGGCGGCCATCGGCACTCCGGTTGGCAAGATCCCGTCTACGCTTCCCAAGCTGAAGTAGACGCGACAGTACCCTCCGACACAGGGGATGGCCCGTCGATATCAAAGCTTTATGGCAATTCTCCCGCTCGCTTGCACATTAAATCGGTGTAACGTTGATAGGGCCTACGCTTGAGTCAAACTGGCTCAGCCGGCTGAGCCAATGGGGTAGTGGTCAGTTTGAAACAATCGTTGCGGTGGAAGAAGCGCGTGGTAGGCAGGATCGACTTCAGATGTGACTCGCTTTGCTGTCAATCCTCTTCAAATCGAGCCGCGGAATGAGAAAGTCCAAAAATGCTTTAACTTTGGGGGGCTGAACGCCGCCTCCAGGCCGGATCGCATAGAGGGTTGGTTCGGGCCCTGCCCACTCGGGTAGGACACGAACCAGTCTCCCAGCGGCAACGTCCGACTTGACGCGCACATGGTTGGTCATGAACAGACCAACTCCCTCCAGCAGGAACCCGTGAAGAGCCTCTGGATCGCTGGCAACGGCCACTGCTCGTACTTTGAACTGGGACCGCTCGCCGCCGCTCGGTAGGGGCCATTCTACTGCCGGACGATTGAAATAGAACTCTGTCGAACAGACAGGCATGTTCCGTCAGCTCCGATGGATGCTGTGGCGTCCCCGCACGTTCCAGGTAGGTCGGGGCCCCATAGATACCCATCGGCAATGCGCCGAGCCGCCGAGCCGTGAGCGTGGAAACGGGCAGGGTGCCTTCCTGGAGCCGGAAAGCGATGTCTATGTCCTTGGCGACAAGGTCGACGACCTCGTGCCCAAGAAGCAATTGCGGGAACACCTCTGGATAGAAGCGGCGAAACTCGGTGAGCAGCGGAGCGAGGACGCGAGTTGCCAGCCAGTACGAGGCGGCAATCCGAAGCCATCCGCGCGGATGTTGCTGCAACTCCGCCACTGCGTTCTCCGCATCCTCCAGATTCTTCACCACTCGTTCGCAGTGCTGGAAATATACCGCTCCCGCTTCAGTCAGCTTCAGGCTGCGGGTTGTCCGATTCAGCAGTTGTGTCCGCAGTCTGGATTCCAGCTCCTGCACCTTCCGGCTGACCCGTGTCTTCGGCACCTTGAGCACGTGCGCTGCCGCTGTGAAGCTCCCTTCCTGCACCACCTTTACGAAAGCGACTGTATCGCTGAAGTCGCGCAGCATATGAGTCCTCCAGCAAGTTCGGATTGTCTCTCATTTTGAGACATTGATGTCCGAATCCGCTCGGTAATCAAGTCAGGTCCGTCAGGGTAGATCATGATTGTCCTATCAACAGCAAAACCAACTGGAGAACTGCCATGATCAAATCCCTAGCGATCGCCGTCGGTGCGCTGACGCTTTCGGTAACTGCTGCCGACGCACAAAGCGCGCCGCTCCGCAACGTCGTTCTCGTCCACGGCGCCTTTGCCGACGGAGCTGGATGGCGAGGCGTCTACGACCAACTAACAAGTCGTGGCTACAAAGTCTCGATCGTCCAGAATCCGCTCACGTCGTTCGAAGACGATGTCGCCGCAACGCGTCGCGTGCTCGCCCGGCAGGATGGGCCAGCCATTCTCGTCGGTCATTCCTACGGTGGCACGGTAATTACAGAAGCCGGCAACGCTGCCAATGTTGCGGGCCTCGTCTATGTCGCTGCCTTCGCTCCAGATGTCGGTCAATCCACGCTGGACCAATATGCCGAAATTCCTCCGCCGCCGAACTTTCAGCCTGACGTGCAGCCCGATGGCTTCGCGTTCCTGAAGATTGAGACGTTTAAGGCCGGCTTTGCTGGGGATACCAAGGATGCCGATGCCGCATTCCTGCGCGACTCCCAAGTGCCGATCGCTATGAAGGCGCTTGAGGCCAAGGTGACGACGGCGGCGTGGAAGACCAAGCCAAGCTGGTACGTTGTCGCGACTGAGGACGGCGCTATTGCGCCCGAACTGCTTCGGAGCACCACCGATCGTATCGGGGCGGTCACCACCGAGGTCAAAGGCAGCCATGTGGTATTGCTTACCCAGCCACAGGCCGTAGCCGACGTCATCGAACAGGCTGCCAAGGGTGTGGTGCCGGGCGATACCGCGGTGGCACCGAACTGACATCGCCCAAACGTAGCTCTGAGCCACGGCCAAGAGCGCAAGCGGGAAACGTGCAAAGATACTGGAGCAGCCGGGAGCGTCATCGACGTCCCCGGCATTATGACAGGAAGGCCTGATTTACGGCTCGGTCGAGCCGTCGCTTTGAGACGCGACAGCGCTAATGCGCCGCTGAACTCAGTTTGACCACGCAGCCGGGCAGAGCGCTTACCTCGCGTGTGCGCCGCCGGGTACGACGACGCCAGACATCGCTATTCCGTCTTCCTTCAGCGCGGCGTCGGCGAGCGAGACGACGCCCACCAGGCGCTTGTCGCGATTGAGGACAGACCTGGATGTCACCCATATTCTGGGCGACGTGCTCGATATCTTCGTCCTCGAAGCAGTATTTGACATCCTTGGTCATCGCGTCGCGCACCGTCGCATTACCGTCCTTGCCTTCGGCGACCGCACGCACGACGATGTCACGGTCGGTGATCGTCCCGACGAGTCGGTCGTTTTCTCCGACGGGCAGGAACCCGACATCGTCAACCGCCATGCGTCTCGCGATTTTCTGCAACGACTCGTCAGGACTGGCGAGATGAACGTTGGGGGTCATTATCTCAGCGACTTTCATGGTGAATCTCCCTGTTCGCGCAGAACGGGACCGGCGCCGGTGGTCGTCGAGCTATATTGGTCTGGAGAACGTGTTGAGGGCGTCAGGCCTGTCGCGCTGCGACGCTCGCTCGGCGGTCTCGTTCTTCGCTGATGGAACTAACAGCCGGGCCGAATGGTTCCAGGCGTTTGGCCGCGCCGCCATAGATATCTGCCGGAACCATCGGGCTCCGGTCCCATTTGCCGTGAATACCGCCTTGCAGACCGGACATGACCCTTGAAGCTTCCCGTTTTGTTCCCATATAGGATGAAAGGACGGGAGACGGTTCCTCCGCCGGGTCCCGCGCGGAGACATAAGGTAACAAATCGCACCTAAGACATGGCCTAGCGCGCCCCTGAACTGAGACACCAAAAGCGTAATAGTTCTCCGCAAAAAAGATTGAAATCGTTGTTGACACTTTGGATGGGCGCCGACTATATACGCCTCACCAACGAGGGCGGCGCGCC